>JANPGE010000166.1:0-25609 GCA_031423805.1 Segetibacter sp.
ATAGTTTTAGAAAGAAAAATTTTAGCATTTCATTTTATCATTTTTCAAAAATTTTTTTATGCAACAAATTTATCTTTCATCATCGGTTTATTTTAATGGCAACCGGATGATCCATTCGAAAGAATCGCAAGGATTGTTACAATTCAAAAAAACGAAAGGGCAAAAATTTATGCTCTTAAACTTTTTGATTTTTTGTTTTTCCGTACTTATTACATTCAATGCCTTAGCTCAATCTGCTAAACATGAATTAGAAAAAAGTAAAATAACCCTTTTATCTGATCCGGCAGTTAAAGAAGCAGTATTTTCCACACAAAGAAAAACTCCCACATTTATTGAGCTAAAAGAGGAGACTACAACTTTTACAGCAGAACAGGCAAAGCCATTAATTGAAAGATTCCTTAAGCTTAGAAACGGTATTGATGTATTGCAAAATGATAAAGTTGTAAAACTTAATGATAATGCAGATGTATTGGAGTTCCAACAATTTTTTAAAGGTATAAAAGTAGACAGGTCTAAATACAAGGCTTTTGTTGAAAATGGAAATGTGAAATTTTACAACGGTTCCTTTTATGCAATTCCGGAAAGTGTTGATGTAACACCTACATTAACACTAAATGAAGCACTTAATATCGCAAAAAAGCATGTTGGTGCGACAAATTATGTTGCTGATGACATTGCAGCACAACTAAATAAACCTTTTGATACAAAAACAAGGCAGATTTTACAAAATGAACTGAAAGAAGCACAACCCGGGGGCGAAATTTGTTTTATTCAGGATTTTAACAAAGAAAATGTTGCCGAGGTACGATTAGCTTATAAGTTTAATATTTATGCATCTAAGCCCTTAAGCCGTTCTTTTGTATATGTAGATGCAAAAGATGGCCATATACTTTTAGTTGATGCAATTATAAAGCATGTTGAAGATGCACCACCTCCACCCCCTGCAGGGTCAGTAAACACAGCTGTTCAAACCCGCTATGCAGGTACAAGAAATGTTTATGTTAAACAAGTTAGCGGTAACGACCCCAATAACGGACAGGTTTTGCAAAGCAGCCATCCCGGAAGCGAAACTTATGTACCCGGTAGTGCTACATATATTTTAATGGACGATACCCGTGGTAATGGTATTGAAACTTATGACCTGAATGGTGTTGGTGGATTACCCATTTCAACTCCTCCTGCCTATACAGCGGCAAAAAGTTTTACCGATGTCAACAACGCATGGACATTGCCCGAGCATAAAAGGTCTGTTGGTACAGACGAAGCCGAAAATGATGATATAGCCTGGGATGCACATTGGGGTGCTGAAATAGTGTATGATTATTGGAAAAATGTACACAATAGATTAAGTTATGATGGTCTTAATGCCAAAATAAAAAGCTTTATTCACTCCGGAGCGGCTTATGATAATGCTTTCTGGAATGGTACTGCCATGACTTATGGTGATGGATCATACCCTGCACCGGGAGGTTTCAAACCATTAACTTCTTTGGATGTATGTGGTCATGAAATTGGACATGGAGTTTGTTCGTTTACTTCTGACCTGGTTTATGCAAACGAATCAGGGGCAATGAATGAAGCATTAAGTGATATATGGGCAGCTTGTATTGAGTATTATGCAATAAAAAATGTAGATCCAACACTTTCATCTTTATATAAGCCTTTCTACATTGGCGAACAAATTTCTCCTGATCCAACACGTCCGTTAAGAAGAATGGATAGCCCGCAAGCCGAAGGAAATCCGGATACTTATGGAGGGAAAAATTGGACAAAGCAACCGGGTTGCTCACCAACATTAGCAAATGATCAGTGTGGTGTACATAATAACAGTGGAGTATTAAATAAGTGGTTTTACCTTGTTGCTGTAGGTTCAGGGGCAGGTTCAGGGCCCGATGCAGCTTATGCGGGCACAGATGATGGCATTACAGATTCTGTTGCAGGCGTGCATCCTGCCTATCCTTATAGTGTAAAAGGAATGGGCTTTTCTTTGGCAGAAAAAGTTACTTTTTTAATGGAAACCATGCTTACTTCAACTGCAACATTTGCAGAAGCAAGAACAGTATCTATTGCCGCTGCAAGTCAAATTGGCGGCGGACCTTGCAGTGCCTTAACCGAAACCATTACCAATGCCTGGTATGCGGTTGGTGTAGGTGCAGCTTTTGTTAAACCATGTACTACAACTTATGGTTTTCTTACAGGTGGTTTAACCTCTACTATTGGAGAAGAAGGTATAGTTAAAGGTTGCGGTAAATTTAAAACCGTTTCTGTGCCTATCATGATGCCTCCATCTTCAACAGCAACTTTAACTTACAGTGGTACTGCATTGTATGGTGTAGATTATATTTCAAGCGCTACTCTTTCTAACACTGCTACTTCTGCCAGAAGGTTGTATGTTTTAGTTAAAATTTATAGCGATGCGTCTGTAGAGCCTACAGAAACTATCATTATAACTGCTGCTATTTCAAATCTTGGTGTAAACCCGGTTAATACAGCTTATACCCTAAATCTTGTTGATGATGATGTAGTACCCATTATATCAAATGGTATTGTTACTGTTATGGATGAATCATTTACCAGAGCAGATGGCTTTGCTGATCCTGCAGGATGGACCGAAGACTTGTTAATACCTGAAACATCAGCCGATCCGTTAGCAACAGGAAAAAATCAGTGGGGTATATTTGATAACAGACTTGCAATAACAGGTAAAGATGGATTAACAGGAACAAAACTGCCCAATCGTAATTATAACAATGTAAGTGAAAGCAGAACTGTTGTAAAAACACCAATTGTAGATGGCAGAGGATTAACAAATCTTAAGTTGAAGTTTGATTATACCGTACAGGGTGAAATTGATCCTGCAGGTGCAGATCCGGATAAATTTCCTGCTTTTGATTATATGGCCGTTATGTATTCTTTTGATGGTGTAAACTATCAGGAGTTAACAACCGATGGTTTAAGACAATTTGCATCGGCTGCAGAAACAAGTGGCAGTATAGATGTGGCTATGCCCGCTTCTTTTACAAACAGAATGTTTTATTTAGGATTTATTTGGAATAATGATGCAAATGCAGGCGGTCCTGTAAGTGTGAGTGTAGATAACCTTAAAGTTACAGGTGTAGGCAGAGGAATTGAAAATGACCGTACGCAAGGTTCCAGACAAACAATTAATGCTTACAATGATATTTATTTCAAAAGCGATCAGGATGAGCAGGTAGTAAGCAGAGTAAAAAATAATTCTAACGTAAATCTAGGTTGTACTTACTCTTATATTGAACGCAGTGGTGATAATACCGTATCAATATTTAGAGAAACCGGATATAAATATAGACTTGCCGGTAAAGTTGTTAGAGTTTCTCCATCCGTAAATACAAGTATAGACGGCAATATCACAATCTTTTATACCGATACACAGCTAGCAGCAGTAGAAGCAGTTACAGGTAAAAACAGATCAACCTTTAAAGTCTTTAAAGTAGATTCTACAAGTTTTGGATTAGTGAGACCTTACAACACGTCTATCTTAAATGCAACTTTCACGGCTGTACCCGGTGTAGGAGGTTATTACTCTGCAGACTTTACAGGTAGAGCTGCCAGTTCTTTTACTGTAGGTGAATTGGCTATAGGTGCTTCGCCAAAAGACTTTAACGGAGTAGTTAAAGGAAGTGTTTCAGCAAATGGTAGTTATGAATTCGAAAATGTTTATCCAAATCCGGCACATTCAGGTATTAGATATAGCATGTATTCTCCTTCAGCTGAAAGGGTAAGATTAGAAATTGTTATGCTAACGGGACAAGTAATTAATGTATCTAATACTAAATTAGTTCAAGGATACAATACGATTAACTTACCGGTTCAGAACCTGACAAACGGTTCTTATATACTTAATCTGAAAAACGAGAAAGGCGAAATTGTTAACAGACAAATATTTGTGAAACAATAATTGCTTTCTCGCAACAAACATTTCTGATTAAATAAAAGAGGCTGTCTCAACATTTGAGACAGCCTCTTTTAATTGCGATAACCTTTACTTTCTAAAGTTTGAAAGAAATACTTAATGTTTTAGTATGAATTGATGATACAATTTATGAATGCAATTATTTTTTTTAACATCAATTTTCTAACTTATCAGCTTAGTAAGAAAAGGCTTTAAGATTTTACAAATGCTTAAAGCCTTTTTGTACTAAATTTTTATTTAATCTTAATTGCTTTTAAAGTTTTCACAATATCGCCTTGTCTTACTTCAATCAGATAGGTGCCGGGAATAAACCCCTCTCCAAAACGAATTGTTTGCTCTGGTAATCCTTTGGTAGCGTAAAGATTTTTGCCACTAACATCCGTAACCCTAACTTGTATAGCATCTTTTTTGGAAGAGTGTGCAATTAAGGTAAACTGTCCTTTTGTCGGGTTGGGTGTTAGTGAAACTGTAAGGCCCTTCAGGATGGTCTCGTTAGGAAAATTATTGCCTGCAATAGTCACGGTTGAGCATGATGGAGATAATAGCCCTACAGTTGTTAGAATAGAGTATCCACTACAATTGATGGCATCATTTACATAAATTCTGTAACTACCTGCTTTTAGGTTGCTAAAGGTATTTGTTGGTGTAAATGCGCCGCTACCACCAAACCTGTAACTGTAGGGTGGTGTTCCTCCTGTTGGTGAAACAGTTACTGACCCATTTTTTGCATTAGGACATGTCTCGTCTGTTTTGGTGAAGGTTGCACTCAACTTTGTAGGTTGGGTTATGGTAACAACAATTTTGCCCACACAGCTATTGGCATCTTGTATATATACTGTGTAGGTACCTGCTTTGAGATTGTTGAATACATTGGAAGCAGCATATGAACCTGTTGTACCCAACTTGAAAGTATAAGGGGCAAATCCGGTAGTGGGTGTTACTGTAATAGTTCCGTTGTTTCCACCGTAGCAGGTAGTAACGTTGGTTTTGGTAAATGTACCGGTTACAGCAACGGGTTGGGTAATAGTTACCTGGCTGGTGATGCCTGCGCAGCCGTTAGCATCCAAAATAGAAACCGTGTATTTACCCGCCTTTAGATTATTGAAAGTGTTTGTAGAAACATAACCAGCTACCGTACCTATGCGATAGGTGAACGGAGTAACCCCATAGGTAGGTGTTACAGTTATAGATCCTGTAGCAGTTCCAAAACAAGTAGCATCAGTTTTGGAAGTGGTAGAAGTGACTGATAAAATGGTTAAGTGTAGCGTCCTTGCACTATCGCAACCACTTGCAGTGGTAGTATGCCACACATAATCTCCGGAGACTTTGTATTCTGTACCATTCCAGGTAAATTTATTGCAGACAGCCGCTGTGGTGTCTGAGGTAAATGGTACTGAAGGACAGCCCGGAATACCTACTCCAAAACCAGAAAATCCTGTTGAGGAAAAATTGCCTGTCATAACTGAATTGGTACCTAAAGCAGTTGCCGTACCGGAAACAATTAATACATCATTAACGTGCGTTGTAGCTGCAGTTACATCGGGTACAAAGAAGCCATTGGAAACCTTGACTAGTTTAGAAGAGCTAAAGGTAGTTGGTGTAGCAGCGGCCTCAAAGCCGGTTACTTCGCTGTTGGTATAATAAAGCGATAGGTCGTAATTGCCGGAAGGGTTATTATTTGTGGGAACTACTTTAATGGATTTACTTGCCAGGTAATTGGGCGTATTACTGTTCCAAAACTGGGCCGTAGTTGTTCCGCTTCTGTCTATGGTTACTTGTGTACAACCATAATCAAATGCAGTATTGTTTTTTATTCTTGCCATAATAGCCCCTGCTCCGTCATAAAAATATACATCGTCATTGGGGCCGAGGTAGGCTGTCTTGGTATTGTTTAAAGCGGTAGAAACCGGTGTGCCTGTAACACTAAGTGCTAAAGTGATTAAAGGTCGAGCTCCTCCGGAAAAACCAAAAGCACTTGTAGCAATTGAGCAGCCTGCTATTGAGTTGGTAGATTGACGGTCAAAAACACAGTTGGCATTGGCGGTAGTGCCTGCAACTAAGTCTTGACCCACAGCAATCGAATTATCAAAGCAAAGATCCACGAGTAAATTCGAAACACCATCCCAGGCAAATGGGGTAATTGGTAAGGTATTCATTCCTGCAACAGTCGAATAGTTCTGCGAGTAAACTTGTGTTCCTCCTCCTTCAAATGCCAGTCCAATAGTAAGACCTGATGTGGATGTATTTTTTAAACGAACAGTAAAACCGTTGTATGGTGATGTACTGGTTTTGGAAGTAACATTAAAACCAATTGAGGTAATATTTCCGGCAGTAAAGCCAAGTGCAGTTAATTCACTAGCGGAATATAGCAACTGAGTCCTTGCATCAAAATGACTGCCCCTGAATGGCATGGAAAGGTTTACGTTAAATGTTCCAATGGTGCCAGATAAACTGGAAGCTGCTATTGGGGCTGCATCATTGTCATTGATAGTCAAAACAAACGTCTGATTAGACGTACCTGCCTGTGCATTGGTAGTTCCTGAAATGGTATAGTTCAGGGTAAATGTTTCTGCACTTTCTTTTGCCGCATCATCATAAATGCGAACGGTGAATGGCTGCGAAGCATTGGAACCATCTGGGAAAGTGAGTGTTGTGTTAAGAAGTTCATAGTCTACATTTTGCGTAGCAGTACCACCGTTTACAACTCCTAAGGTTACCGTTGCTGTACCAGTTGGCGGGTTTGCAATTAGCATGTTGTAAGTATAATCTTTGTAGCCTCTGCAGCTATTTGTACTCACTGTTGTTTCTGCTTGAGCATCGCTTGGCTGTTGAAATAATATATCTGGCGTGGTGGTGGATGCTAAGAAACTCGTCCACAAACCCCGGCCATGTGTTGCCGCCACAATTGTTCCATCTATTGCACGGTATTTCAACATGTCCGTTCTCACCGTTGGGAAAGTTGGACTTGCCACCCACACCGTAGAAGCACCATTGAGGAAAGTGGTTTCCCAAATACCGGTTTCAGTTGCAATAATGGCCTTTGTATTATCTAATGGATAAAACATGGCCCATCTTACCGGCATATCAGGCAGGTTACCATCGCTTGCTGTCCATGTTGCACCTCCATTAGTAGAGATCCATACATTGTTGATGCCGTAATTGGAAAATACAATAATCAGGTTATTATCGCTAGAGCCTTGATTGATACAGGAAACTGTACCTGCCGGCAACCCTGTCGAGCGGTCTGTTCCGGCAGAGCCTGAGGCGATTGTGTTTGCACCGTCCACCTGCACAATTTTTCCTCCATTGGTACCAAAGTAAACCCTGTTGGCTGTATAGGGCGATACACTTACCGCAGTGACACTGCCTGTCATGTTACTGATACTAACAACCGCTGAAGTACTTCCTGTTTGAGGATCTGTCCACCTGCGATAGCTGTTAGCGGCATCTCCACAATACATAATATTGGCCGTGTTATCATAATCAAATGGGTTGATAAATTGACCCGTTCCACTATTTAATGTTATCCCCGACCATGAAGCACCTCCATCTGTACTTCTTCTGTATGCATTAAAAACATAAGAGCCAAACTGAAACTGTGGCTGATTTTGATCAATGGCTACAAATGCTCCGTCACCTCCGGTTACTTCAACTGTGCTACTTAAGCCTGCATTGCTAAACTGATGTACCCCATTGTCCTGTGCGCCTGCTAAAAAATAGTTGGTTGTAGTAGGATGTATGGCGCAGGAATAAAATTGTTTGATACGCAAGCCCTGATTTCGGTCACGAATAGTAGCTCCATTATCAGAAGAATAAAATATGCCACCATCCGAACCAATGACGATTTTATTACCACGGTCGTACCATATTATTTTGTGTACATCTGCATGCACATATTGATTGCCAGGTGTGGAACCTACCCATGTAGAAAGCTGTGTCCAGCTTGCACCTCCATTGGTACTTTTCCATGTATCTAAGGCACCTATTATTAATTCATTTCCATTGGTTGGATTCACTCCAACTTCTAAATTATACCATCCTTGTTGGCTAGCCCAGTTTGCATTTGGGGCCGTAACAGCTCCCCAATTGGCACCTCCGTCAGCAGATCTATAAATGGTAGGTACCTGATAAGATGCATCGGCCGGTAAAGCATATAAGATGGCACCATCTTTTAAACAACCTATTTCTGCCCTCATAGCAAAAGAAGGAAAAGGGGTATTGGGTGCTGTCCATGTTGCAGATGCTACTGTGGTAGGAATGTCAGTGTACCTATAACCTTGCGTTGAAAATATACCCGTAACTATGTGCAATCTTCCGGCAACACCTGTGCTGCTTATTTCCATATCACATATACTAGAAGGAAGCCCTGTAGGAGTTAAGTCGGCAGACCATGTAGCACCGCCATCGGTTGATCTACGTAAACCCGAACCCCTTGTTCCAAGGTAAACATTTCCCTGAAAGTCGCACAGAATGCGTGTACCATTTACAAAACTACTGCTGCTGGCTAAATAATTCCACGTAGCCCCGCCATCTGTGCTTTTGAATACACCATTACCCTGCACAGCATCCACGTTAAAATAAGACTCGCCGGTGCAGAAATACATTATATTCCTAAAGCCTGGTCTGGGATCCTGACAAATAGCAGCAATGGCAAGGTTGCTCAAAAAATCATTGACTAAGGTCCAGGTTGCAGGAGATGCGGTGATATCTGTTGTTTTCCACAAGCCACCTGCAACACTACCAATGAAGACCGTTTTACCAGTAGCATCGTTGGAGTCTACCATTATCGCTCTTACCCTTCCCGAGGCCAGCCCGCTGTTTGCCCGGGTATTGCCATTGGAAGGCCCGGGTACATCGCTATTTGGCCCCCTTTCTGCCCAACTGCCCAATAAATTTGAGGTTCCGGTTGTAGAAGGTGAGCGACGAGCAGCATTTTTAGACATGACAGCCTCCTCAATAGCAACCATCAATCTTTCTCTTGGCACCCGGCCGGTGGCGGGGTCTTTGGTTCTGTTGTACTCGAACAGCGCCGCCTCTCCCGGACCATCGTACATATCATTTTCTTCATTTTCTATTTCCTGTTCGGCTGCAATTGGGAAAACCGTTTCCTTTTGGAATTTAGCTACAGGTTTGCCTTTGACAGGTGGTTTGTGGGCTACAAATGACTTTTTGTGAATTTTGGATTTTCGGGCAGAAGGAGAATTTTTTTTATTTTGCGCCTGACCGTTTCCGAATATCAGCAAAACGGCTAAAAACATGATTACCTTCATAATTGACTGAAAGGAAGTCTTGTATTTTTTTCTACTATTTATCTTTGCGTTTGCTACTGTAAAATGCGATAGAGTAAATAATTTGCTCATGGTGAAGAAGTTATTGGTTATTTGATTAGTTTATAAAATGGCTTAATTTGGAAGTAAAACTTCGTGTACAGGTTTAATTTCTTAATCCTTTTTTTTACTAAGATTGCTGGATGTTTTGGTTTTAGTGTTTGTTTTTGAAACAAGCGTAAGTTAAGAATTGTTTTTATGATCGTACAGAAAATTCAAATGAAAAATTAGATAAAAATAGAAAGAAGCAAGAACGTATTCCAACAAAAAGAGGCTGTCTCAATACTAAAGTTTGAGGGTTTTTTTATATCAGCATTGATTTCAATAAAAGGAAGCATTTCTTATTTTTAGGCTGATTTTTCCGCAGGTTTATGATCCAAAGTGGGAACACTTAGTATATGTTTTAGATACTCTTTTTGGGTATAGTCTCTTGCGCATAAAATACAACATGAAAGAGAATAAAAATATCAGATAAATAAACAATAAACAAGAAATAGTTTTAAATAGAACAGCCCATGAATATATCGTAGGCTGTTCTATTTTAGAGGGATTCTTTTATTTAATTTTTATTGCCTTTAAAGTTTGTTTCTGATTGTTTTTTGTGATTTCTATCAAAAAGGATCCTGTTGCAAAGCGGTCTCCAAATTTGAACACTTGTCCAGAAACGCCCTTTGTGGTATAAACAATTTTGCCATTAACATCAATAACTCTTATTTCTAGTAGGCTATTGTTGTCTGCTTTTGTTGTAAGTGTAAAACTGCCATTACTTGGGTTAGGTGAAAGCAATACAAATGGGTTTTCAGTTTTTGTATTTGCTGTTCTTGTAGCCAATGTAGTTGGTGCGCAAGGTACTGTTGATTGTAGAATTGTTGTTACTACTGAAATATTTCCACAATTGTTTGCATCCCTTATGTATACTCTAAATGTGCCCGGTTTAAGGTTGGTAAACATGTTTGATGCACTATAACTTCCTCCGGTTCCAAATTTGAATTGATATGGTGAAGTGCCGCCACTTCCATTTGCAGTTATAGTTCCATCATTGCTGTTTATACAGGTTAAATCGGTTTTTGATAAATTTAGGGTAACCGCAGAAGGTTGTGTTACTATAGCACTGCTACTAAAAGTACAGCCACCTGCATCCTGTACATATATTCTATAAGAGCCTGCTCTTAGTCCGGTAAATGAAGCATTTGAACTAAAGGCTCCGCTACTACCTAATTTGTATAAGTAGGGAGACGTACCGCCGTTTGCTGTTGCTATAATAGAACCGTTTGTGCCACCATAACAAGTTGTATTTGTAATAACAAATGTTTGGGTCATGGAAGGCGGTTGTGAAATAGTTACCTTAACAGATCCAATGCAGCCATTTACATCCTTAACATATACAGTGTAAGAACCTGCTCTCAAACCAGTAAAGCTGTTTGAAGTACCCAATGTTCCGCTTGTACCTAATCTATAGGTAAAAGGAGCAAAACCAGTTGTTGGGGTAACTGTCAATGATCCTGTAGCAGAACCAAAACAGCCTGCATCTGTCTTGGTAAAAGTGCCTGTAATTGCGGCTTGCTGTCCTATGGTTATTTGGGCAGTAATGCCTGCACAACCATTTGCATCTAATATTGATACCCTGTAGTTGCCGGCTTTTAGATTAATAAATGTATTAGAACTGCCGTAAACACCAGTTGTTCCAATTCTGTAAGTATAAGGTGCAACACCGCTTGTTGGGGTTACAGTTATAGAACCTGTAGCAGATCCAAAACAACCTGCATCTGTTTTAGTAAATGTTGATGAAACAGAAAGAATAGTCAGGTGCAATGTGATTGTTCTACTGCAACCGCCGGGCAACAAATAAGTATGCGTATAGGTACCGGAAACTTTGATAGTAGTATCATACCAGGTAAAGATGTTACAAATACTTACAGTTGTGTCATAATTAAATGAAGGCAATGTAAAGTCTTCAGTCTGGTCAAGAACCGAGTTTGAACTTCCCTCCACTGCATTTTTACCCATGCCTCTTCTTGCAAAAGCAGTCCAGATGGCGCAGCTATAACGGCCACCATAAAGGAGTGTATCGGCTTTTAAAATTCCATCTCTTCCATCAAGGAATCCCGGGGAGCAAGGCTGCAGTTTCATGCCTTGGGTTACAAGTTTCATGGAAACAGAATTGCCACCTGCACCTCCTGCATTGTACAGGTTGGTGTTGATGCCATCAATACCTATTATGTTCCAGGTCATATCCCACAGTGTTGCAGCCCAAATTTCACCTGTCAGGTGTACTTCACCTGGGACGCCTTGATTGGTGGTACCAGTTGCCATCATGCCATAAGTCCATGGATTAATAGTCATATTCGTAGTGTAGGGATATCTTCTGATACCGCCACCGGTAGCATCTTGACCAATCACATAGTTACCAAGCGGACGCTTGTTGGGACCGTCTGTAGTAGTAGCAGTTGCCCAATTAGTAGTCAGCATTAGTCCGTAGTAATCGCTCCAGCCTTCGCCCATTTGTTCTTTGTTTTGCAAGCATGAAACATTCGCAGGTCCACCTGTAAGTCGGTTTGAAATGCCATGACCATATTCATGTACGATTACACCATTGTCAAAGTCGCCGTCAAGGTTGGAACCTGACAGTGTTACATTAACAGTGCCTGCACTCATAGCACTGGCTATTGCTTGTGCATTTGCCAACGTCATCAATACTGCGGGTATGGTAACCGTATTATCTGTTGTTGTTGTCAAAGTACCCGCTGGACTGGCATCTGCCATGTACAGAAGAACACCCACTGCGCCTCCATTTTGTGAATTCTTTATTTTAGCTTGTGAATTGCAAGAGCCGCCCCTGCCAACCAATACAATTTTACCAGCAAACGCATTTGCAGCCGCAGCAGTACATCCCAGATTGGTGCTATTGTCATACAATACCAGATCGGCTGTCACGGGTCCTACATCGTTCAGCTTGTTATTGGCACTCACAAGCACTTCATAAGCTTGTACAAATCCGGCTGAACCGGCCGGAGAGTTAATCTTTAAAGCAGTATTTGGGCTAGGGCTAAATAAAAACATCTGCATTCTTGGCCTACTGCCATCCACCGGGGTGTTAAAGTTGGCATTGTTGCTCCCGGAGCCATCCTGTGCATCAGCCAACACATAATCTCCACCTGTGCCACCGCGGCTTTGGTTATCATTTTGGAAGTTACCGGATACTTCGTCAAAGCCGTATTGGTAAGTAATATCGTGTACAATGTTGTTCCAGTAAAACAGGTTGGTAATCGCAGCTTTCTGGTTGGCGGAACCAACAACCGAAGTTGTAGGATTAAAAATGTCATTGAAAGTATAATTAGGTGCTGCCGTTGATGAAGTGGTAGAAACACCAATCGTTGTTTCGTTGTCACCCGCCCTGTCTTCTTTTGACCATACATTGTTTCCACGGGTTATGTTGTATTCTGTGGCGCCATCGTTGTGCCAGCCAAGGCTGCCGGAATTGTTACCTGCACCAGCCAATAGCCATGGATCATTTACCAAAGAAAAAGAACCATAGGTAGGGCTTTCAATTGGGAAAGGCAGTACCCTGTATGCAGCACTGCTAATAGCAGGGGGAGGAGCCAGTTTTTGAAATTGATTTGGTTCAATATTTTCGCTCAAATATTCACCTTCATGTTCTACATCTTTGTCCCAGCTACAATTAACGGTAAGGTTTATTTTTCCTGATACTTTGCCAGTGATTGCGTTAACATTGATTAGCCAATAATCAGAAGTTTTAAAGGGGACAATTTTTACCTGCCAACTTAATTCTAATTGATTTTCACTTGTTGCTACCCACATCAATTCTGTAGTAATATTTTCCTGCGATATTCCTAAGCCATCAAACTCCGCTTTTTGACCATTTGCTTCAGATTTTATTGCAGCTTTGTTTTGTGGTGCTGAAAGGTTTACATATTTAGCCGCAAATAAAATAGCCTCATTTGGCTTTACAGTTGCATTTGCACTTTTGGGTGCTTTGTTAGCAGTTGTAGATATAAAGGAACCTGTAGCCGAGGTTACTTTGTCGGCTTTAAAAGCAATTGATTTAATGCTGTTAAAAACCGGAAGTCCGAGATAAGATTGTTGTAAGTAAATAAGATCAGCATCCAGTGTTGGGTCATGATAGGCTTTTGAAATCATAACATCCTTCAAGTGCGTATTTGAAATGCCGATTGCTGCAGCATTTCTTTGTACAAGGCTTAATGCTTGTTTGCTTTCTAAGTTATTTTGCGCTTTTACATTTACCACTGTTAGCAGTGATACTAATGCAAAGCAAACAACCCAAAAGTTTGTTCTAAAAACTTTAATTAGCGTGTTCATTAGTCTGGTTTTTTGTTAAAAAATAATCGTTAATTAATTATTGTTTGGGAAATAAAACTCTGGGACAACTTTTTTAATAGTTGCCTATTTTTTCATAAATTTTTTGGATTGGGTGATTTTTTAAAATATGGATGAGTAAAAGTAATACAATAAATAGCAAGAAGTTCCTGTTAGTATGGGGGATATATCCCTAATACTTATGTTATTTAATTGACTCTTTTACGATACTTCCTAATAACAAAATAAATAACTGAAAATAATTCAATGAATCCCGTGTGAAAACTTTGGGTATATTATTATGATACTTCCCTTTCCATTTTTGTTGTATCCTTTCCTTGAATCATTTCTGGGGTAGGATTTTATTATTCAAAAAAATGGATTAAATTATGTAAAGAAATTACCAATTGTTAACTGTATACAACCCGATTGGGTTGTAATTTTCATCCCTTTCAGATTACCCGGTATTACAATTCTACCAGATATTATATACCCCCGTGCTTTAAGTAATTCTGCAATTTTAAAGGCATTTGTTACATTGCTGTTACTGGTTTTGCGTATTTGTACACAGTTTAGTTTATTGTGGGTACGTTTTTTTTCTGTTCCTATCCTTTTTATGATCAGCAACATTCTTTGATTTGAAAGTTGAATGGGTAATAATGTTTGACTACTTATTGGCTGCTTTACCTTTTCATTCGGCAACTTAATAATAGAGTTACTATGGGTAGAAGAAGTATTATCCAAAGAATTTGAGGAATCCAGATTTTGCACAGGATCTAAGGATAATTTAGAAACTGCAGGTGTTAAATTTTGGGGGGTATCAATAAATGAACTTTTATCTGTTTCATAATTGAGTGGTTTTACCGGTTGATGCTTTGATGTTTTTTCGGGATCCTTAGATGTATTATTTTGATTTTTTTCAGATAATAAAAATAAAAACACCAATACCTCTAATGATGCCAGGATTAATGTAATGAAGGCAGCTCTTTTAATAAACTTTCTTAAATTAATTTTTTGAACAGGCTTCATCATTTCATCATTGTGAAATTGAACCGTAATTATACTGAAAATTTTTACAATTCAAGTCTAAAGTCTTAATTTAATATTCAAAGAGATTATCTGTAATGCAAAACTGCAAGGGCAAAGTGCATTGTATAAAAACGTATTATCTAAACTGTATAGCCTTAACAGGACTTATTTTTTTCACAATAAAGGTAGGAAGAATAAGAGAGGCAAAACAAACAACAACAGTTCCTGCACACACTGCCCAAACCTGCCACCATATAATTTTTACAGGGGCAACCGATACATAATATGCTGATTCATCTAACTTGATAAATCCTGTTGAACTTTGAAGTATGCACAAGCCAACTCCAAATAAAAGACCTAAAGCCACCCCGGTAAGGGTAATATATGTAGCATGAATAAGAAAGATCTGCTGTATAGTAGCATCAGGACTGCCCACTGCTTTAAGAATACCCACCATACGGGTTCGTTCTAAAACCAGAATAAGTAAACAGGTAACCAGATTGATTATAGCTACTATAGCCATTACTATAAATATAACATCACGGTTTACATCCTGAATATTGAGCCAGTCAAAAATGTTTGGATAAACCTGTCTCACAGTTTTACTGATCCAATTTGGGGGCATTGCCTTATTTTCATCAAAGGCAAGATTAACCGTATCCATATCCCGGTAATCTTTTAAAAAAATTTCATAACCTCCTATTTGGTGGGGTGCCCAGTTGTTTAATTTTTGAACCAGTCTTACATCACCAATTGCAAATAGTTTGTCATATTCCTCTATACCGGTTTTGTATATACCACATACTTTTAGTCTTCTGAATCTGCTTTTGCCACCCATAGCATCTATGAAATGAATTTTTAGACTATCATTCAATTTAAGCTGCAATTGTTTGGCTATAGGTTCAGAAACAACTATTTGCCTGCTATAAAGGGTGTCATTAAAATCTGGCCATTTACCCTGTACTAAAAATTTATTAATGTGCGAAAAATTATAACCTGATTCAACACCTTTGAATAAGATACCTTCAATATTAGTCTGTTGTTGTAGCACAGCACTCTTAGTTGCAAAAGGCTGTATGGTTTCAATTTGAGTAAAATGTTTTAATTCTGAAATTACCGTATCATTTTTGGTTAAAGGTGATTCTTCTGCAACCAAAGCTTTGGCAGGTTCATACTGTTGCAACCTGATATGCCCCCAAAAACTAAATACTTTTTGACTTACCGTTTCCTGAAATCCATTAACAAATGCCAATGTAATGATCATTGCGGCCACACTTACAGCGGTGGCTGTAACAGCCAACCTTATTATAAAACGCGAAAACGACTGATGAGCATTAAAGGCTATGCGTCCTGCTATAAATACTGCTACATTCAATCGGCATGATTTTAGTTATTTGTCAAATCTACATTGATGCCACCAATACAACAAAATGAATTGGAAATGTTGTAGGTTAGAGGTCTCAATTATTATAAACAATGCTCAGGACGCTTACTTACATTTTCCTTTTATTATTTAGTTTTAGTGTAAATGCACAAGAACCAGATGTAACCTATATGCCTAATATACAGGGTATTAAGTTATACATACAGGGTAATCAATTAGGATACCCAATTATTGCATTGAACAGTAGTTCGCTGCTTGAACTGCATTTTGACGATATGGAAGGAAGGGTAAAAAATTATTATTACACCTTTCAGCTATGTAATGCCGATTGGACACCTGTAAATCTAAGTACTTTTGATTATCTCAAAGGTTTTAGCCAGATTAGAATTAATCAATACCGCCAATCCTCTATTTCGCAAACAAAATATGTACATTATCAGGCAATTATTCCCGACAGAAACTGTGTTCCTGTAAAAAGCGGCAACTATATGTTGAAAGTTTTTTTGGATGGTGATCAGGAAAAAATTGCATTTACCCGACGTATTTTGGTGTTTGATAAATTAGCCGATGTTGGCATGCAGGTTGTTCAGCCTTTTAATACTGAAATTTTTAGAACACATCAAAAAGTAGTATTTCAGGTAGATAAGGCTCAATTAAATGTGGTTAATCCTGTACAACAGGTAAAAGCTGTTGTATTACAAAATTATCGTTGGGACAACGCAAAATTGAATATTTCTCCAACCTTTATTCGTAACAATACCATGGAGTTTAATGACGAAAATACTTTGGTCTTTCCAGCCGGTAAAGAATATCGTTGGGCAGATTTGCGAAGCTTCAGATTACAGACCGAAAGAGTGGCTAAGGCAGAATCTACCCCGGGAAACATACAATTATATTTGCAACCTGATGCAGAAAGAACGCAGCAACGGTTCATTAATTTTACTGATTATAATGGATTTTATTTTGTTGAGTCCAGAGAGGTTTCTAATCCATGGTGGCAATCTGACTATGCAACGGTTCATTTTACCTTTGTACCAAAAGGAAATCAACCATTTGCGGACAAAAAGATATTTGTTGTTGGTGAAATGAATGAATATAATACTAGGGATACAAGTGCAATGACCTATAACAGCACTGATGGTGTTTATGAAAAAACAATGTATCTTAAACAGGGATATTATTCCTATAACTATGTTACCAAAGATAGCAAGCTTAAAAAAAGCACATCTCAAACAGAATTAACCGATGGTAATTATTGGGAAACAGAAAATGATTATACCGTACTAATTTACTATCGTTCTCTATCCGGAAGGCATGACGAATTGATTGGATTTTCTACCGTTAATTCTTTAGGTAGCAGACGTTTAGATTTTAACCGATGAAGAAATTAGCAATATTATTAGGTTTATTTTTTAACACAGCCTCTCATGCGCAAAAAGTAGATAGTATATACTTCAATCTATATACTGATAGTCTAAAAAAGGGAGTGTTCAATTATATTAATGTTGATGGGCTGCTAAGTACAGGTGCTTATATACCATTAATGGCCAATGAATTAAATTTCTCTAGTTCCTGTGGAACCTGGCAGGGTAATAATCTTATATTAGATACCTCTGTAAAATTAGATAGAGTGACTATTACAGCATCATTAAAATCAAGGCCTCAAATCAGCAAAACAGTAATAGTATATTTGAAAAAAAATAATACCGAGGAAGTTTTGAAAAGTGAAAAAGAAATTATAGAAGGATATAGAAAACATAAAAAAAGACAGATACAAGAATAATCTGAAAGAGTAATATAGATCAGGAAAATAATTTTTTAGAAATCAATCATAACATTGATACCGCTTGTTTTATATTTCTCTTCTCCCATTCCTATTTTATGAAAGAACCCAATAGAAATACCGGTATATTTTTCAGGTATTTCTAAATCTAATCTTATACCTGCACGGGCTAGTATTCCAAAGCTATTAGCTTTGAAACTCGTTACTCCTAATGTATCCCTTTGTGTTGCAGTGTATCCACCACCAAACCCAAAATAAAATCCAATATGATCATCACCAGGTTCAGATGCTTTATAACCTACATTATAATCAATTACTAAAGGAATGTCGTAAGATAAATAATTTCCTTTCACAGAAAGAAAATCATTATTAATAAATCCTCCACCTACCCCAAATAAAATTCCTGCACTAAGGGTAGAATAATAATTTAACGGAAAACTTACACGTGGAAAGTAATTCAAATGTAAATGCGTCATTCCAAAACGGCCTGATTTACCGAGAGGACCCTTAAGGGTGGCACGCATAATAGAACCACTGATACCCCCGCTATGAAATAATTCCTGCGAGAAAGCGGAAGTGGCAAAAAATAAAAAGAATATAATGGTAAAAAATGGTCGCTTAATCATGAACAATTTTTTTCGTCCCCATAGAATTTGGGCGGTAAGATAGAAAATTTATTAAAACTTCCATCATTTTCAAGTTATTGGTTTAATAAAAGATATAAAATTATAGGTAAAATGTCATTTATCATGATTTCTGTTAAATAGTATAACTGAATTTTTTTGGTTTTGGTATAATGCAATTAGTAAAAAAATTTAAATGGCTACGAAGGAAACTTTTATTTCATAAAATTATTTCTAAAATATATATATAATTTTAATTTCAAGTTAATTCAAAAGAAACAATATTGTGAACCTAAATAATATTATGATTTTTGAGATGAAAATGTCTGGTAATTATTTAATCACCATATACATTTTAAAATTAGCTTCAATTTATTTTTCTGGCATTTCAATATGAATTATTTATTCTAATCATTTTGGTTACTTAATATAATTATGGTAATTATTATTATCCCGTTTACAGGTATAATTTTAAGTTGTCTTTTTAATCAGTTATAAGACCTTCCTTTTAACACTTTTATTGTTTAGTTTGCTTTTACTTTGCCGCTTCAAAAATTATATATGAATAGGAATTTATTATTAGCATTTAACGTTGTATTATTAGTGATGGTGGGTATATTATATTACTTGCATTTTTCTAAACCCAAAGAAAAAATAACTACCGGTGCTGCTATAGTTTCATCTAATACCGGTGAGGGTAATTTCAAAATAGCATACTTTGAAATGGATAGTATAGAAAATAATTATGAATACCTGAAAGATGTAAAAAATCAATTAAAGTCAAGGGAAACTGAACTAACCGGTCAGTTGACAGCTTTGAAAAACAGGTATATGGAAAAGGTTAATAAATTTCAACAGGAAGCCCAAACCATGAGTCAGGAAAAGCAAAGTTCAATGCAGAATGATTTATTGAATGAACAAAAAATGCTACAGAACAAAGAACAGGCTATGGGTGCTGAATTACAGGATGAATCATTTAAAAAATTGCAGGTGGTTAACAAAACCATTGAAGACTTTCTACAGGAGTATAATAAAAACAAAGGCTACTCCTACATTTTAGGCTACCAATCGGGGCAGATTTATTACAAAGATCCTCGTTTCGATATTACTGCACCTGTATTGGAAGGTCTTAATGAGCGTTATAAAAAGAAATAATAAACAACAACTACACTAAATAGTGTTTTGATTATCTTCATGCCGCCCTGTAACCCGGGGCGGTTTTTATATGAGTGAAATTTCAGCTTCAAACTTTAAGCCTTCGCTTGGTCTTTTAGATGCTACAATGTTGGTAGCCGGTAGCATGATTGGTTCCGGAATATTTATTGTTAGTGCAGACATTACCCGCAATGTTGGCAGTGCAGGATGGTTAATATTTGTTTGGTTAATTACCGGTTTTATGACCCTTACTGCAGCATTAAGTTATGGAGAGTTGAGTGCTATGTTTCCTAAGGCAGGTGGTCAGTATGTTTACCTTAAAGAAGCCTTTAACCCACTTGTTGGTTTTCTATATGGCTGGAGTTTTTTTGCAGTAATTCAAACCGGAACCATTGCTGCGGTAGGGGTTGCGTTTTCAAAATTTGCAGCATACCTTATTCCTTCATTGAGCGAAAAAAACATCTTGTGGCAATTAACAACCGGAACCAACTCCTGTGGTAATCCATCTTATTTTACCATTAGTTCAGCGCAGTTGGTGGCTATTTGTATCATCATTTTTCTTACCTACATTAATACCAAAGGGGTAAAAAGTGGCAAATACATACAAACTATTTTCACGGCCACAAAACTGCTTTCGTTGTTTGGTCTAATCATATTTGGGTTCGTTTTATCAGCTAAAGCTTCTATATGGAATGCAAATTGGGCAGACATGTGGCATGCTGCCAAAACGCATCTGATTGACGACTGTAACCCTGCTTCAGGATTTAGTATTACACCTATTGCCGGTGGGGCATTATTAGGAGGAATAGCTGCAGCTATGGTGGGTTCTATTTTTAGCAGCGATGCCTGGAACAACATAACTTTTATTGCCGGCGAAGTAAAAAATCCCAAACGTAATATTGGATTGAGTCTTTTCTTAGGCACTTTGATAGTGACCATTATTTATGTTACAGTCAACCTTATGTACTTAGCAGTACTTCCACTAAATTTTATTGCACATGCTGAAAATGACCGGGTAGCTGTAACTGCATCTAATGTTATTTTTGGTCATGTAGGAACTGTTATTATTGCACTTATGATTATGGTATCTACATTCGGTTGTAACAATGGATTGATATTAGCCGGGGCACGGGTATACTATACTATGGCAAAGGATGGCCTCTTTTTTAAAAAGACCGGTACCCTCAATAAAAATGCTGTTCCCGAATATGCGCTTTGGGTGCAGTGTATAGTTGCTGGTATTTTATGCCTAAGTGGAAAGTATGGCGACTTGCTCGATATGATTTCATTTGTTGTAGTATTATTTTACATTCTTACAATTGCAGGAATATTTATTTTACGCAAAAAAATGCCACAGGCAGAGCGGCCTTACAAAGCATTTGGATACCCGGTATTACCTGCCATATATATTATAATGGCAACTTTATTTTGTATCGCACTCATTATTTATAAACCTTTGTACACCTGGCCGGGATTTATCATAGTATTGATTGGTATTCCTATTTATTTTTTATCCCGAAAATCAACAAATAAAGAAACCGTGTAAGTATGGATTTCGATCAGCTTTTTTCCGCATTTAATAATTTAAAAGTTGCCGTAGTAGGCGACATAATGTTAGATACCTATTGGTGGGGTCATGTAGAAAGAATATCCCCCGAGGCGCCTGTACCTGTAGTTGCGCTCAATAAAAAAGAATTGCGAATTGGTGGTGCAGGCAATGTTGCGCTTAATACAGTTGCATTAGGTGCATCAACAGTTTTGTTTTCCGTAATAGGCAATGATGACGACGGCAAAACGCTTACAATGCTGCTTAATCAGAATAATGTGGATACTTCCTATCTGATTTTTAGTCCGGATAGAATTACCACTAACAAAACCCGTATCATAAGCCGCAATCAGCAAATGATGCGCTTAGATGCAGAAATGACAAGCGACATAAATGATAGTGAACAGCATGCTTTGGTAAATGCCTTTCAGCTTTTTCTTGATAATGAACAACCTGCTGTAGTTGTATTTGAGGATTATAATAAAGGGGTACTTACAGAAAATGTAATAGAAAAAATGGTAGGCATTTGCAATGCAAAAAAAATAATTACTACAGTTGATCCAAAAAAGAAAAACTTTTTTGCTTTTAGAGGAGTAACCATTTTTAAACCAAATCTAAAGGAAGTAAAAGACGCTCTAAATGTATTGTTAGATGATGTAAACGAGAACTTTTTAAAGGATATACATCAAAAATTAAGAGAACATCTTCACCATACAATATCGCTAATTACGTTATCGGAAAAGGGTATATTTTATGAAGATGCTAATCATGCAGATATAATACCTACATACGTTAGAAAAATAGCGGATGTAAGTGGGGCGGGTGATACGGTAATCGCTGTGACTTCGTTGGTATATGCTGTTACAAAAGATATAGAATTATCAGCCAAAATAGCCAATATGGCGGGTGGGCTTGTATGCGAAGAAGTAGGCACCGTGGCCATTAACAAGCAAAAGTTGTTAAAAGAATGTCAGGCTGTATTTTCCTAATACAAAGCATGGATATTGTTTATATTTTTATCATTTGAACATAATCGGATTTACTTACTATTTTACCATTACTTAATACTCCCTATTTTCGCAACAATTAATTTTCTTTACAACTATGCAGAAGCTAACACTTGTAATACATGGAGGAGCGGGTACTATTACTAAAGACGAAATGACACCCGAGCTTGAAAAGGCATATCTCAAAGCCTTGCAGGATGGATTAGATGCAGGCTATGCTGTATTGGAAGAAGGTGGTTCTGCCGTTAATGCAGTAAAGGCTGCATCGGTAGTTATGGAAGATAATATGTTGTTCAACGCTGGACGTGGATCTGTTTTTACCAAAAAAGGAGTACAGGAAATGGATGCCGCCATTATGGACGGCGAAACGCTTGATGCAGGTGCAGTAGCAGGAATAAGAAATGTCAGAAACCCGATAGAACTGGCAACAGAAGTGCTTCGAAACAGTAATCATGTTTTCTTAAGTGGAAAGGGTGCGAATGATTTTGCTATAAAACAGGGTATAAAACTTGAACCTGATGAATATTTTTTCTCACAATTCAGATACGATCAGTGGAGGGCAGTAAGGGATTCTGACAATTATATGCTCGACCATACCCACAATGATATCAGTGAGATAAAAGATAAAAAGTTTGGAACTATTGGTGCCGTAGCCTGCGATAAGGATGGCAATATTGCCGCTGCTACAAGTACCGGAGGAATGACCAATAAAAAATATGGCAGAATAGGGGATAGCCCATTAATTGGCTGTGGTACTTATGCTAATAACAATACGTGTGCTATTAGTTGTACCGGACATGGTGAAATATTTATACAAGCGGTAGCAGCATATGATGTAAGTGCTTTGATGGAATACAAAGGCCTTTCCCTAAAAGCTGCTGCCGAACAGGTAGTATTAGAAAAACTTGTAAAAATGAATGGGGAAGGTGGACTTATAGGAGTAGACGCTAAGGGCAATTATGCTATGGTTTTAAATAGTGCCGGCATGTATAGGGGTGTAAAAAGTAGCGATGGAACAAATGAAGTTGCCATTTATAAATAGCTTTATCCAATTAGGATTAGGGTATATAAGGGTATAATCATTGCATAAGGTAATTTAATCTGTATCAGGTATATACGTTAATGAAAGTGAATATTCAAAACAAGAAGATTCTTGATGTAATCACCCCTCGAATATTCATTATTCTATTGATGTTTTTTTTCATGGTTGGCATTTTTGCCCTTATTACCAATGAAATAGTTTTAGAAAATGAAACCGCTTTTGATGAGGGGGTTTTTAATTTTTTAATGAGATATAAGTCTGAAACAGCAACTAAGATTTTTACTTTTTTTACCTTCTTTGGATCGGGAACCTTTCTGTTACCTGCTTATTTGTTAATAATTTCTTTTTATATATTTTTCTCAAAAAACGTAAGACGATCCATAAAGATTACAATAATTGGACTTAGCAGCACTATTCTCTTATCTACAACTAAGTTTTATTTTCATCGGCAGCGACCAATAAACCCACTTATAAACAATGTTAGTGGTTTTAGTTTTCCGAGTGGTCATTCCTTTTCATCTTTTATTTTATGCGGAATTATAATATATATTATTGCAATGTCAACTATTTCTATTTCAGGTAAATGGCTTTTGTCTTTATTAACTTTTTTAGTAGCATTTCTTATTGCATTAAGCAGGGTTTACCTAAGGGTACATTTTGCAAGTGATGCCATTGCGGGGTTTTGTCTAAGTATGGTATGGCTTACTTTTTCTTTTTGGCTTTTAACATTCATTTTCCCATCTAAAAAAGACGGTGTCGAAATTTCCTGAAATATTGTTTAAACAGATTAATTCTAGCTTAAAAAAAATAGCAAAAAGCAACCATTTTGTTTTACAATCTATCTTACACTTGGTTTTTCATAGAATATTGGATAAAACGGGGCAGGATTTCTATCCAGCCCTTTTTTTTACGCTTTAATTTCAACTTTGGCTTTTTGCTTCATTCATTTCCTTCCTTTCTAATTATTTAACCGATTTATATTCCTGTATTCATAATTCCTTAAACTTTATTCGCAAATTATATTTCCTTTGCTTGTATGAAAAAGTACGCTGTTATAGTTGCAGGGGGAAGCGGACAGCGCATGGGAACAGAAACCCCAAAACAATTTTTGTTGTTAAAAGGTCTAACATTACTTCAGCATACCGTACTTGCCTTTGCCCATACATTTGCAGATATTGAAATCATAGTTGTATTACCACAATCACATTTGTCAACCGGAGAAAAAATGGTGAGTGATTTGCAATTGAGCAATAAATTTAATTTTATAGCAGGTGGAATAACAAGGTTTCATTCTGTAAAAAACGGGCTATCACTTGTTACCAATCCTTCTATTGTATTTGTACATGATGCAGTAAGATGTTTAATTAGCAGCAATTTAATAAAACGTTGTTATGAACAGGCCGTAATCAAGGGGAGTGCGGTACCCGCAGTTGCTTCTACTGACAGTATCAGATTAGAAACAGAAGTTGGAAACAAATCCATGGACAGAAATAGCGTAAAAATTATTCAAACTCCACAAACATTTAAATCTGAATTATTGCTTCCGGCCTTTCAACAGGATTATAATGAGGCTTTTTCAGATGAGGCAACTGTAGTAGAATTATTAGGGCAAAACGTTTGTTTAATTGAAGGAGAATATAATAACCTTAAAATAACACGACCTATAGACCTTCTTGTTGCAGAAAAACTAATGGAAGAAGCTACTTTTTAATCAGCTTTGCGGGCCAAGGCAGGTTATTATATTTTATATGAAAATAAGGTTCATTGGTTGCGCCGAAATTTTCATAAAATGATTTCACTCCGGGCAAGTCGCTTCCTTCAAAATCGAAGATATAAGGCTGCCCTTCAAACTCCCTGATGATGCAATTCATTAAAAAGTGGTTTGAAGACATTTTTCGACCTTCATCTGTCGTTGTGTTCATCATGTTGTACAATCGTTTCCCATCGAATAATAGCAGAGCTGTAGAAAGGATTTCTCCTTTTTCATTTACTGCATCACGGCACAGCAACATATTATTTTGCTCCGCAAAATGACATAGTTTGCTGAAATTGGCGTAATCATTTTTGGAAATATTTGGGGTGCGGTTAGCATAATGTTCAACATACAAATCAATGCAGGTTTTGTAATCTTTTGAAGGTTGATAGTGCATCGAAAACTGTGAGCTTTTCTTCAGGTTTTTCACAAGGTCATGGTGGTAGTTTTTGGTAATGCTATCATAACCTTTAGAAAGATCCAAAATATAATTTGTAGCTGATGTAGTAATTATTTTTTCATCGTCCACAAATGAAGCTGTTGATTTATTCCAACTTATTTCCCAAAAACTAAATTTAGCTTTCAACCAACTAATAATTTCATTTACAGGTATCTCAATACCTTGTTTAGCATAAACACCCAACTGTTGGGTAAATGAAGGTTGATATAAATA
>JANPGE010000167.1:0-35521 GCA_031423805.1 Segetibacter sp.
TGGATTTTGTGGCACACCCGCCGAGGCAAGACAGGGTGTAAACTGGACTGTGGTTTTTCAATTTGTGTTTTGTTGGGTATTGATTATTTGGTTGTTGGTGATGACACTTTGAACTGCTGAAACAGGGATGAAATATAAAAACACCTGAAATGTCTATAAGTATTAATTCTCCGGAGGAGATAAATATTTGTAACCCACTAAATCATCTCGAAATAATAAGAACTCCGTTAGGAGTTCAATATGTACCAAATAATGAACATAAATATTAATAAACATTTGGTATGATGAATAGATGCGTATATTTTTGGAAACAACTTTTTATCTTATTTGAATATCGGTACCATTATCAAATGATACCCTTCTATTTAAGTAACATAACAACTCATTTTGCTGATAACGTGTAAATAACATTTCATACCAATTAATGGCTAAACAAAAGAAAGAGCTAAAAGAAATACCAATAGAAGTAACGCTTTGGGATAGTGCGAACAAGCTAAGGGGCAGTGTAGAATCCGCGGAATACAAACATGTGGTGCTTGGGCTGATATTCTTAAAATTTGCCAGCGACAAGTTTGAAGAACACCGCAAAACACTTGAAGCAAAAGGGCAGGAAAAGTATATTGAAATGCCCGAGTTTTATAACCAAAACAATGTGTTCTTTTTGGATGAAGTGAGCCGGTGGAGCTACATTATTAAAAACTCCAAGCAGAATGACATTGCCCTGAAGATTGACACGGCCCTGCACAATATTGAGAAAAACAACAAGGTGCTGAAAGGCGCTTTGCCTGATAATTATTTCTCCCGTTTGGGTTTGGATATTACCAAACTATCAAGCCTGCTTGACACCATTAATGACATTGACACCCTGAAAGACAAAGCGCATGATATTGTTGGCCGGGTGTATGAATATTTCTTAAGCAAGTTTGCACTGGCAGAGGGAAAAGGCAAAGGAGAATTTTACACGCCTAAAAGTATTGTAAACCTGATTGCTGAAATGATAGAGCCGTACAAAGGCATCATCTATGACCCTGCCTGTGGCAGTGGCGGCATGTTTGTGCAGTCCATTAAGTTTATAGAAAGCCACCACGGCAACAAAAAAGAAATAGCCATTTACGGACAGGAATACACCAACACCACTTACAAACTGGCAAAGATGAACCTTGCCATCAGGGGCATCAGCGGCAACCTGGGTGAAAAGGCGGCAGACACCTTTGCCGACGACCAACACAAAGACCTGAAAGCAGACTACATCATGGCCAACCCGCCCTTTAACCAAAAAGACTGGCGGGGCGACAAAGAACTGTTAACCGACCCACGGTGGCGGGGCTACGATGTGCCGCCAAAAAGCAACGCCAACTATGCATGGATACTGAACATTGTGAGCAAGCTAAGCGACAACGGTGTAGCTGGTTTCATATTGGCCAATGGTGCGCTAAGCGGGGGCGGCGAAGAATATAAAATACGCCGAAAACTGGTGGAAAATAATCTGGTAGAGGCCATTTTGGTATTGCCCCGAAATTTGTTTTATACCACAGATATTAGTGTCACCCTTTGGATACTGAACAAAAACAAAAAAGCACAAACCAAAAACATAGGGGACGAACAACGTCGATTGCGCAATCGCGAAAAGGAAATCCTGTTTATGGATTTGCGCCAACTGGGTGAACCATTTGAAAAAAAGTTCACGCAGTTTAACCACGATGACATAACGAAGGTAGCCAACACCTACCACCAATGGCAAACAGAAGGGGCTAAAAACTTTCTATCTGAACCGGAATTTTCTTACTCGGCCACCCTGGATGAAGTGGTCAAAAAGGATTACTCGCTTGTACCTAGTAAATACATAGCGTTTGTAAACCGTGATGAAAACATAGACTTTGACGAAAAAATGCAGACGCTGCAACAGGAATTTGCAAAACTGCTGCAGGCCGAGGCGCAGAGTAAAAATGATTTATTGAACGTGTTTAAAGAACTGGGGTATGGAATTGAATAAGGCAGCCGGCTACATTGGTGAGATCGCACAGATACTGGCGCAGGCAAGACAAAAGGCCTACACCGCCGTAAATAATGCCATGGTAGAGGCCTACTGGCTAATAGGCAAGCGCATTGTGGAAGAGGAACAACAAGGCAGCAACCGGGCAAAATATGGTGAAGAACTCATCCAAACGTTGTCCAAAGCCCTGACAACCGATTTCGGCAAAGGGTTTTCGCCAACGCACCTTAAGAACATTCGAAAGTTTTATATCGTTTTCAGTTCATTGCCGATTGGTCAGACAGTGTCGGACCAATCAAACAGCCCAATTGGGCAGACACTGTCTGCCAAATTGAGTTGGTCGCATTTTGAGCGGCTGATAAGGGTAGAAGACGAACAAGCCCGCAATTATTACTTAAAAGAGGCCGCTGAACAAAACTGGTCGGTGCGAACGCTCGACCGCAACATTTCTACGCTGTATTATCAACGACTGGTTGCTTCGCAAAAAAAAGAAGTTGTTCAACAGGAAATGGCAGAAAAAACCGGGGCTTCCGCCTACAACCCAGATGATTTCATCAGGAATCCGGCGGTGCTGGAGTTCCTGAAACTACCAACCAACAAGGGCTACACCGAGCAGGAATTTGAACAGGCGCTGATTGATAATCTGCAGCAATTCTTATTGGAACTCGGAAAGGGTTTCTCATTCGTTGCCCGCCAAAAACACATTCGCACCGAAACTGCAGATTTCTTTATAGACCTGGTGTTTTACAACTATGTGCTCAAATGCTTTGTGATTGTGGAGTTAAAAACGCACCGGCTAACCCATCAGGATATTGGACAACTGGATATGTATGTGCGCATGTTCGACGATTTGGAACGCCCAAAGGGCGACAACCCAACGTTGGGTATATTGCTTTGCACCGAAACAGATAGCACAATAGCCAAATACTCTGTGCTTAGCGACAGTCAGCAGTTATTTGCCAGCAAATACTTACCCTACTTGCCCACCGAAGCAGAACTGGTAGCGGAGATAGAAAGAGAAAAATGGATCATTAAACAACAGCTTGGCCTATGAGACAAAACTACCAACCGCTCGGGAAATACATACAGCCGGTGGATGAACGCAACACTACTTTAGAAGATTTGCCTTTGGTGGGATTGAGTATTGCCAAGCGATTCATTAACTCTGTTGCCAACATCATAGGAACGGATTTATCCAACTACAAAATCATTCGGAGAAATCAGTTTTCCTGTAGTTTAATGCAGGTTAGTCGCGATGAAAAGATACCTATAGCCATGTACAAAGGGGACAAGGCCATTATGTCTCCTGCTTATCCCATTTTTGAAGTCAAGGATACAAAGGTACTGCTACCCGAGTACCTGATGATGTGGTTTGAACGTGCCGAATTTGACAGACAGGCATCCTATTATGCGGTGGGAGGTGTTAGAGGGAATTTGCCGTGGGAAGACTTTTTGGAATTACAACTCCCCGTTCTTCACATAGAAAAGCAGCGGGAAATAGTAAAAGAATACAACGTTATCCAAAACCGCGTAGCTCTAAACCAACAACTGATACAAAAACTGGAGGAGACGGCACAGGCGGTTTATAGGGAGTGGTTTGTGGACTTTGAATTTCCTGATGAAAATGGGAAGCCTTATAAAAGTAGTGGTGGGGAGATGGTTTGGAATGAGGATTTGGGGAAGGAAATTCCGAAGGGGTGGAAAGTTGGAAGTCTAGGTGAAGTTGTAAAATGTTTTATTTCAAAGAGGGGGAAAAGTAAGTCAACAATGAATTTACGTGAATACAGCCAAGAATTTAAATTTCCTGTTATTTCTGCAATGAATATAAACAATGGAAAAATTGTTAAACATGAAACTATTCCTTATGTTAATGCCGAGGATTATAATGAATGGATGAATCCCAAACTTGAAATTGATGATGTTCTGTTAACTTCTGAAGCACCATTAGGGGAAACATACTACCTAGCTATTAATGCAAATTTCGCTTTAAGTCAAAGACTTTTTGCAATAAGAACAAAAAAGGAGAAATTATCAGGATGGTTTTTGTATTTGTGGTTAAATACGCGTTTTGCAAAGCAGGAATTGGAAGGACGTTCTTCTGGAACAACTGTTTTTGGTATTAAACTATCAGAATTAAGGAAACTAAATATTTTGATTCCTGAAAATCCAATTGAATCAAGATTTAATAAGAGCACAAACCCAATTGCAAAGATGATTGAATTAAAAAATCGACAAAACCGACAGTTGACAGAAATGAAAGATTTGCTTCTTTCAAAACTTGCAACCATAGAAAATTAGGAAAATGTTTACCGAAACAAACAAATACAAACAGCAAGGACATTTCTTTTTTCAGAAAGGAAACAGTTTAACAGCGCAAAGCAGTGATGTGCCTGATTTGCATGGTGTGTATTATATCATGCGCCTGGCAAATGGCAAAATTGATTTGGTGTATGTTGGCAGATCGGGTAGCATCACACAATCAGGAAAATTGAAAGAACAAACATTAAATGGTCGTATCAACAACAAACAGAACGGCATGAAACGTCAATTGTATTTTGAACAAAAAATGACGGAGGAAAATATTGAGGCATTGGATATTTATTGGTTTGTAACCATGGACAATGAAAACAGGGATTTGCCGGGATATGTAGAAGGTCTGTTGATGCAACGATATTTTGATGTTTATGGAAATTTGCCGCCGTGGAATAAATGTTTTTAAACAGAAAACAATGAACAAATACAATCCACAAATCCACCACCGCCGGTCAATCCGTTTAAAAGGATATGATTATTCGCAGGCGGGTTTGTATTTTATAACGATATGTTGCGAAGATAGAATCTGCCGGTTCGGAAACGTCGTAGGGGCTGGGCTCGCCCCTGCCCTTGAACAAAATGGACAACCCAATAACATTATAGGGCAACCGCAAGGATTGCCCCAACGGATTGCCCCAACGGATGCCCACATGGTATTGAATGAATTTGGACAGATTGCATACAATGAATGGGGAAAATTAGCAGAACGATTCCCAAATTTTGAATTGGATGTGTTTCAAATAATGCCCAACCATATGCACGGCATTATTGCATTGAAGAATGTAGGGGCAGGGTTTACCCCAGCCCAAAATGAATCCACAGATAAATCCGTAGGGGCGGGGTTCACCCCTGCCCAAAACACCCCTGCCCAAAACACCCAGGAACAACCGTACAAAAATACGGGGCAACCGCAATCGCAGGAAGGGCAACCGCAAGGGTTGCCCCAACGGTTGCCGCAACGGCGGGAATCAATGGATGAAACAGGGGCGACCGCAAGGGGCGCCCCTACAACAACGGTATCGGATATTGTGGGTGCATATAAATCATTGGTGGCAAATGAATGTTTAAAAATTTGGAAATTAAAATGGGCAGGGGAAAATGATGGGGTAACTGCACGGGTTGTTCCAACAATGGGGAAATTTTGGCAACGTAATTACCATGAACACATTATCCGCAACGAACAATCGTATGAAACCATATCCAATTATATCATAAATAATCCGGCAAAATGGAAAGAGGATAAATTTTATAATCAATGAAATTCACCGAAGTAAAACTAGAAAGCGTTTTTACAGAGCTGCTGGGCAAAGAGGGTTTTCCTCATTGCCCCGGCCATGCCATTGTAAGAGCAGCAGACGAAGTGTTGATAGATGCGGATTTAATGAAGTACCTGCTAAGCAAATACCAAAGCAACAAATTAACGGTATCGGAAGCAAGGTCTATAGTGCTACAACTAAAAGCTTTGCCTGCAAGCGACCTGTATGAAACCAATAAAACTATTTTGCGGTGGTTAAGTGATGGCTTTATTTTGAAACGGGAAGACCGCAACCAAAAAGATGTTCACATAGAATTGATTGATTACAATGGCCTCGAAGCCCACCTTGTAAGTCCAGACCTTGATACGCTAACGCTTGCTGACCCCGGTGCTACTTACGGCACAGACTACAACATTTACAAATTTGTCAACCAGTTAGAAATTCAGGGTACAGAAAAGCGGATACCCGATGGTATCCTTTACATCAACGGTTTGCCGGTTGTGGTGTTTGAGTTTAAAAGCGCCATCAAAACAGACTGCACCATACATGATGCGTTTAAACAACTTACTGTAAGGTATCAGCGTGACATTCCTGAACTGTTTAAATACAATGCCTTTTGCGTACTAAGCGACGGTGTCAACAACAAAGCAGGGTCATTTTTTGCGCCTTACGATTTTTTCTATGCATGGCGTAGGGTTGCAGGTTTGGCAAAAGATGTAGATGGTATAGACAGCATGTACACCCTCATACAAGGTATGTGCAACCAACACCGGTTGCGGGATATAATTCGCAATTTCATTTATATACCCGATACGTCTAAGAAGAATGAAAAGATTGTGTGTCGCTATCCACAATACTACGCTGCCAAGCGGCTGTACGATAGCATTAAAAGGGCTCAACAACCACAGGGTGATGGAAAAGGAGGCACTTATTTTGGTGCAACCGGTTGCGGCAAAAGCTACACCATGCTATACCTGGCAAGGCTGCTAATGAAAAGTGAACACTTTGAAAGCCCCACCATCGTAATGATAACGGACCGTACTGACTTAGACGATCAGCTAGCGGGTCAATTTACCAACGCCAAAAAGTTCATAGGCGACAATACAGTGGTGAGTGTAGAAAGCCGTGCACATTTAAGAGAATTACTACAAGGCAGGCAAAGTGGCGGGGTGTTTCTGACCACCATTCACAAATTTACCGAAGGCACAGAAGAACTGAGCCGGCGCAACAATGTCATTTGCATATCTGATGAAGCCCACCGCAGCCAAATCAATTTGGATCAAAAAATAAAAACGACTGAAAAAGGTGTTACAAAGACTTTTGGCTTTGCCAAATACCTGCACGACTCACTACCCAAGGCCACTTTTGTAGGCTTCACGGGAACGCCTATAGATGCCACATTGGATGTGTTTGGCAAAGTAGTGGATGCCTACACCATGACCGAATCTGTAAAGGATGAAATAACGGTAAGAATTGTGTATGAAGGCAGGGCAGCAAAAGTGGCACTAGACAACGGTGAACTGGAAAAAATAGAGCAATACTATGAATCCGTTGCAGCAGAAGGAGCTAACGAGTACCAAATAGAACAAAGCAAAGAAGAAACTGCTAAAATGAACGCCATCCTTGGCGACCCCAAGCGGCTAAAGTTATTGGCAGCAGATTTTGTGAAGCACTACGAACAGCGCGTAAGCGAGGGCGCCACGGTGATAGGCAAAGCCATGTTTGTATGCAGCAGTCGTGAGATTGCCTACGATTTTTACAAAAACGTGATTGAGTTAAGACCGGAATGGGAAGAGAAAAAAGTAACAGCAGATGTTGAAAGCCTTAGCGAAGAAGAACGGCAAAAGATAAAGCCTTTGGAGCGGATCAAAATGATAATGACCCGTGACAAAGACGATGATAAAATATTGTATAATCTGCTCGGCACTTCTGACTATAGAAAGACCTTGGACAAGGAGTTTAAAAATGAACAATCCAACTTTAAGATTGCAATAGTGGTAGACATGTGGCTGACTGGCTTTGATGTGCCATTCCTTGACAGCATCTACATTGACAAACCAATCAGGCAACACAACCTGATACAGACCATTTCAAGAGTAAACCGAAAGTTTGAGGGTAAAAACAAAGGGCTGGTGGTGGATTACATAGGCATCAAAAAGCAAATGAACCTTGCCCTGAAGCAATACAGCGAAGGGGATAAAGACAACTTTGAAGACATTGCAACATCGCTGGTGATTGTAAAAGATCATCTTGATCTGCTGGCTAAACTGTTTCATACGTTTGAGAGCAACGGATATTTTAAAGGCAACACCTTGGAGCAGTTACACACCCTGAACCTAGCTGCAGAATTTGCACAGCAAACAAAAGAATTTGAGACCAGATTTATGGGGTTGGTCAAACGGCTTAAAGCTGCTTATGATATCTGCGCAGGTAGTGAAAAGCTGACACAGTCCGAAAGGGATTACACACATTTTTATTTAGCCGTTCGCTCCATTGTGTTTAAACTGACCAAGGGCAATGCCCCTGACACAGCACAGATGAATGCAAGGGTAAGAGAAATGATAAAAGATGCATTGCAAAGCGATGGTGTGGAAGAGTTGTTTAAAATGGGGGATGAATCAGAAAAAGAGCAAGACTTATTTGATGAGAACTACCTGGCAAAAATTGAAAAAATCAAATTGCCCAATACAAAGATTAAACTGCTTCAACAGTTACTTGCAAAAGTGATTGGTGAAATAAAAAAGGTAAATAAGATAAAAGGTATTGATTTTACTAAAAAAATGCAGGCCCTGGTAGAACGATACAACCAACGTGATGAAAATGATATTTTACGCAGTGAGGTGTATGAAGAAATGGCAGAAGCACTGACCAATATGATTTGGGAAGTACACAAAGAGTTTTCAGCCGGTGATGCCTTGGGTATTGACTTTGAAGAAAAAGCCTTTTACGACATCCTGAAAGAATTGTGTATTAAATATGATTTCAATTATCCCGAGGATAAATTAATAGATCTTGCAAAAGCAGTGAAAGAACTGGTGGAAGGCCAAGCTAAATTTCCAGACTGGAACAAAAGAGACGACATTAAATCTGCCCTTAAAGTAGGATTGATTTTGTTGTTAGATGATTTCAACTACCCTCCCGTAGAACGTGATGAAGTGTACACAGAAATATTTGAACAGGCGGAGAATTTTAAGAAGAATAATCAATAAATATATGGACTACCAATTTACACTCCTACTCCCCGGCTGGCGTAAGTGTTCCCCGCTAGTTGAAGTTTAAACGCAGCATAACTTCAATTTCCCATAAAATAAAGGACTCCCGACTGAAGTTCGGGATACGGTGTGTCTGGTAGAGAATCAAGTTGTTTACTATCTTTTAAAACAAATAAAAATTGCCGATCACAACGAACAGGTATTGCTGCAGGTGTGGAATTCATTGCTTGTCCTGCATGGAATCCCTACACATTGTAGGGACTCAATAAAGATTTAAAAGTACAAGATAAGAAATAAAAGACCAACATACTACTCTTCTACCGGTCAAACCGTGTTCTTGCTTCAGTAGTTTCGTCTGGACACATCTTTTAGAACACTCCAAGAGGAGCGAAAACCACATACACCATAAATGTGTCCACATGATAGTGCTTCAGTAGGGAGAACCGCTTTTCATGTTGTATTAAAGTTACGCTTTGCTCAAACTTCAAACAAACGCAACGAACACTTGCGCTAGATGGGTTGTAGTAACTTGCATAAAACAATTGCCTATCTTTAAATATTAATACCAAGTCATGATCAAAGGCGATAAAGAAGATAACCATTTAAACGAGCCGCAGGCGGTTTATAAAAGAACAGGTCTTCGATTTTTCAATTCTTTTGAAGAAGCTGACGAAGCAGATGCAAAAGAAATGGCTGCCCTGACAGGCCAAGAACATTTTGCCAATGCCCACCTGCTTATTTGTGCCATTTTCAAAGAAGCGTTGAAAGAACCTTTTGACAAAACAATTAAAACAAGATAGTTCATGGACATTTTTTTTGAAGAACATAGAACGCTTCTAAAAATGATGGTGCATAACAAGGTTCGTTTTATGTTGATTGGCGGTTATGCAGTAATCCACTATGGCTATGAACGTAGTACGGGAGACATGGATGTATGGCTGGAAACATCTGAAGACAACAAAGCTTGCTTTTTGAAAGCCCTCCGGGATTTTGGTATTACCGACGAGGGCATGGAGCATGTTGGCAAGGTTGATTTTAGTAAACCCTTTCCCGTATTTTTTTTTGGGCAAAGGCCCAGAAGGATCGACTTTATCTCATTAATTCAGCGTGTAACTTTCAAAGAAGCATTTTTACAAGCCAGTCACTTTTTGCTGGATGGAGTTGCTATACCAATCATACAATATCACCATCTCATTCTAAGCAAACAATTTACGGGACGACCTCAAGACCTGGCTGATATTGAAAAACTGCAACAGATAAATAAACACAGAAACAGTGAACAATAAATAATGAACAATGAATAGTTGCTTACCAGTAATGACTATTGACTAAATGACATTATGGTATGATTAAGCGCACCCTCTACTTGGGCAACCCTGCTTATCTTAAAACCACCCACGAACAAATGGTGGTGAATATGCTGGAAAGCGGCGAAGAAAAGCAAGTGCCAATAGAAGACATTGGGCTTATGATTCTGGACCACCAACAGATATCCATTATACACAGCAGGGTTTGAGCATAAGCTGATGTCAAAGAACCAAGTTACAAAAGAAGTTGAAAGCAAATCACAACTACCTCACAATTCATTCAATTTGATTTAACGATGTAAAAGACCTGCTTTTAATATTGTATTGAAGTTACGCTTAAACAAAAAGCATAACGAACATTTAGGCTAGCAGGGAAAAAGGCGCCGCTGGGACAAGAAAACAGTTCCCCATTATTGCTTTACTAATTTTATCACTTGTTCCTCTCCGTTTGTTAGCAGGGCTTTAACCATGTATATTCCTTTGGAAAGTCTTGAAACATTTATCGTTGCCTGGTTGGCTAACGGGTGTATGCAGTACAATAACCTGCCGGAAACATCAGTAAGACATAACATTTTAATGATTGCTCCGGATTTGACTATGGCAAAATCGTTAACCGGGTTGGGTTGAACCACCAGGTGTCCGCTATTGACCAGGTTCACTTTCATCACCTTACTTAGGCTGTAGCGATTGTCTTTATCTACTTGTTTTATTCGGTAGTAAAGTGTGCTGTTTTCAACCATTGTTTTATCGATAAATGAATAGGCTACAGCCGTTTCAGAATTGCCTCTGCTTGCAACTTTGCCAATAGTAGTATATGAAATTCCATCGTTACTGCGCTGTATTTCAAAACCGTTATTGTTCATTTCGTTGGCTACCCTCCATTGTAGCAACACTTCATTTTTACGTGCAGCAGCATTGGCAGAAAGCCATTTTACCGGAAGTGTACTTAAAGAACCATTGACCCCAAATTCTGAAAATCTTGTTGCTAAAACATCAATGTAAAAAGCATTAGTGCCAAACGGTCCTGAACCAATCGGAACAAGGGTGTCACCTGCTGAACCATTGTTGTTAACGCTACAATCCTGATTGACACCATCATAATGCGCAACCCGCAAATCGTTTATGGTTAGCGATGGTTGATTGGTGGCTATTTTATAATCATCAAATTCACTGTTAAGGTAGTATAACCGCACCGTTACTGGGTTTGGAAAAGGGGTATTGATGTAATTGCTTGCACTAAAATTGAAATACCGTGGCATGTTTAATACACCAAAGTTGCCAATCGGCATGTTTGCGGCACCCGGTGCTGAATGTTTCATTGCAACTGTTACAGTTCCCATAGAAACATAACTGGGATTTACTGCAGCTACCATTTGTCCTGTTGAATCAACAAGAGGTACGAATTGATTGTAAGCCGGATTTCTTACATTGAATGTGTTGCATAAAGAATCAGTATAAGTACTTGTATTTGCAGTATCAATTTTAATAAAGTTTACCTGCAAAGCGGCATGAGACGAGCCAGTTGTTTGTACTATTTCCATTTTACTCAATGAGTCAAGTTTGCCGATATTTAGATTGGCAGTATTAATATTGCAGCAAGCGGCTACATAAACACTATTTCCATTTAATTTTATTTGAACAACATCGTTGTTAAGCGGTATCTGTAGTTGGTAGATGCCACTGTCAAAGCCTATTCTTCTTGCAGCAATAGTAAAATTGTCATTATTAACAGGGCATCCAAGATAGCCAATGGCAGCCGAGGGTGAAAGTGAATCGGCCCAGTCATGAAGGGTGTTGATGTTTTGGTTATTTCTTGAATAAAAACCTGTGTAAGTAATACCTGTAGTGGTAATGCTTTTACCGTTATATGCATAGATATTCCATTGTTTATTGCCAAAAACGGATGGATTGCCAGGCGTGATAACAGTTATTTTAAGAATATTAGAATACCTGGAAGTTGAGCCTTTTGTAACAACCTTGCGGTAATATCGGTTAACCGAAAAATTGTTGACTATAACAGAATCGGTAGCTGCCAAATAAGACCAGTAAAGGCTGTCTGTCGATTGCTGCCATGCAACCGTAAAAGGACTTATAGCCGTTGTTGCAGTGCTTTTCAACTTTACAGAAGCGCCGGCACAAACCATCAGGGAATCTGTATAAATAGTGCCGGGATCAAAAACGGTTGGATTGCAGGAAGGAGTTAGTTTTATTTTGATTACATTACTGTTAATTGTTACTGAACTAGAGGTAACTGCTCTTCTATAAAAACCATCGGATTGGAAGTTGGTGAGTTTTAAAGAATCAGCAAACCCAATAGAATACCAATTTACGCTATCGGGGGAGGATTCCCACCTGTAAGTACGGGGTAAGGGTGCTGTTGTAGGCGTACTTACCAGGCGGACAGTGTCGCTGGGGCAAACATTGTTGGTATCGGAAGAAATGGTACCCGGGTCAAAAACAATAGGAATGTAGAAGTTCAGGTAAATAGAATCAGACATTCCATCCGGATAGGTAGTAAAGCAATCATCGTAGACTTCTCGTTTATACCATATTTTAACAGGTGTATTTTTGGTGGGCGGCTGATAATAAGAACTAGAAGCAGAGGGCATATTAAGCGTCTGCCAATAGGCACTGGTATCGTAGCGGTAGTACCAATCCATGTATAATGACCCGTTATTATAGTCTATGTGTGGTTGGTAACTGGGGGGGCTTTGAATAACCGGAGGCGTAGTTCCTACAGGGATATTCAGGAAAAACTCTTGGTAGTTGGGATAACCATACATAAAAACAAGTTGACCTGGATATGCCTGAAAGCTTATTATTGCCACTTCATTGGAAATGGCGCTATCATTGGGGTTGTAATAGTCATAAACTATTCTCCGCATATAAATACCATCCCAATAATCAGATTTTGGTTTGGTATATTGTAAAGAAGTTGAGTCAAGAATCGCGTTTACCGGGAAAGGCTGCCATGGATTGAATGTATCTATTCTTTTCTGCCATTTATAAATATAACGGCCTGACCCACCCGTGGGTAATTGTGTATTGTAGATGGATACGTAGGAATAAGGACAATAGTAAGGCCATGTGCCTCCGGCCCCCTGAATGGTTCCCGGATTGATGGTGGCATAACTTCTTAATGAACAAAAGCTAATAGCAACAAATAGAGTAATCTGAAGCAGCAGTTTTGAGTAGCGAGGTTTCATAAAGAGAATTTTGGTAAACGTTCAGTTTCCGAAATTACACTAACTAACAGTCTGTAAAATTAAAATAATATTAAACTAACCGGTTGGCGGATTTAACCAAAGAAGGTTTGGAGATGCTTGCTGACCAATCGTAGACTAGTTTGATTTGAAATTTAAGTGTGCTTTGCAAGACTTAAACTGGCACTACGAACAATTACTCCAGAAGGGTTAGATATTAGATATTAGATCAAACATTACACTTAACACTTCATAGCCAATAACTCTACATTCATAACTCTTAACTCATAACTCTAAATTCATAACTCATAACTCCCCACCTACCTGCAGCTAAAACTTTTATTTAATTCATTCAACTGGCTCCAAACGCTATGATTAAATGGTTTGGGAGAAATCTGAAAAAGCAGTGCAACATGGTTGCTACAATCCTTTTTGTGAATAAGGCAGTTTAATAAAATGGCAGGATGAAGTAAGTCTAAGTAATCAAGCATTTGTATACTGCCGCTATATGTTTCTTTATCTCCCGGTGCGGTAGCAATTTTAGTAATAGTGGCTGTGGGAGTTATCAAATCTGCTTGTGGTATGTTTCGTTTTTCAATGTTACTGTGTAACAGGCCGGTATAGTATAAACTCATATTTTGCTGAAGGCTTTCGGCATTTATATCAGGGTTATCATTTAGCCACCATACAAAAGCATAAGCCCAATGTTGGTCACTTTTTACATATTCCCATTCGGGTGAAAAGCAAAGTGATTCATAGCCGCTATATGGTATTTGAGGGGCAAAAGAGATAGGGAATTCAATCTTTTCGGTAGTCCATCCCTTTGGTGCAGGAAACTCAAAAGATTGTTGTGTTTTATTATTATTGGGGGGTTTAAGATTGCTATTATTATTGCAGGAGAATAAAAGTATTGAAATAATAACCCCAAGAAATTGCTTTACAATTTTCATTTTCACTTTTTTGTTTTCAAAAATAAAAACACTTGTTACCCATTCAATTGTAAATATATTAAAAGACCCGCTGCTACTGTCATAATAATTAATGCTGCAAAACCTAGAATATTGCTGATTTTGCCATTTACATTTTCACCCATTATTTTTTTATTGTTAGAAATGTGCAGAATAATAGCTATCAAAACAGGTGCTGTAATGCCATAAAGTATTGCCGTATAAATTAAGGACTGTATTGGGGTTATTCCTATATAATTTAACGAAAGTCCTAGAATAAGGGAAATGGCTATAATGATATAAAAGCCTTTCGCTTCATGAAATTTCTTATCAAGACCTTGTTCCCATCCAAATGTTTCACTAAAGATATAAGAGAGAGAGCCACTTAAAACCGGTATAGCAATAAGACCTGTACCAATAACCCCCACAGCAAATAACAGATAGGCCATTTTACCTGCTAAGGGTTTTAATGCCATAGCGGCCTGTTCCACTGTATCTATCTGATGTACACCACCCTTAAATAAAACAGTACCTGTTGTAAGAATGATAAAGTACATAACAAATGCAGAAAAGGTCATTCCAAAATCTACATCCTGATTCATTTCGTGAATGATCTTTTTGTTCACCACCAAATGATGCTTTTTATGTTTCATTTCCTCTACTTCTACAGAGGCCTGCCAAAAGAATAGGTAGGGAGAAATGGTTGTACCAAGAATGCCAACCAAAATGGCAATAAAACTCTTGTCAAACTTTATGGTTGGTATAAATGTGGAATGAAGAATTTCACCAAAATCCTGTTTATAAAGAAATGGAACAATAAAGTAAACCAACATAACAATGCATAGATACTTAAGCACTGCTGCAATTTTTTGATAGGGTAAATAAATAATTAAGCCTAACAACAACAAGGTAAAAAACACGCTGAAAATAGTAGCATTGATTGATGGAAATAAAAGATTGCCAACTGCCCCCATACCGGCAATATCTGCTCCTATATTCATTACAATTGCAGGGAAGCTAAACAGCAACATCAGGTATAAAACTGGTCTTGGGTAATGTTTTTTCAATGTTCCCGTAAGCCCTTGAGAAGTTACCAAACCAATTCTAGCACACATCTGTTGTATTGCAGCCATAAGGGGAAATGCAACAATAGAAGTCCACAAGGTAGATAACCCATAAGCTGCACCGGCTTGTGAATAGGTGGCAATTCCTGATGGATCGTCATCACTTGCACCGGTTACTAATCCCGGACCTAATAGTTTCCAAAATTTTGCAATTTTAGAAGGTCTTTTTATTCCAGGTTTTATTTTTGATTGCATAAAATTAATAGGTCAATGAGAGACAACAAGATAATAAGTTAAAAGCATCCATTTCTTATTCATTCATAATATTTTGATAAAAGAATACAAGCTCATTTCTATTTTTATTAAAATTATGGTACTAAAAAAAATAATGCCGCTCTACTAGAACGGCATCATAAATCAGTAACATTTTCAAATTAAGCTTCTTGTAAAAACGGATACTTATAATCTGTAGGCGGATTGAATGTTTCTTTAATTGTTCTTGCACTTAACCAACGATATAAATTGATCATACTGCCTGCTTTATCATTTGTACCACTACCTCTTGCCCCACCAAAAGGCTGCTGACCCACTACAGCACCGGTAGGTTTATCATTAATGTAAAAGTTTCCTGCGCTATGTCTTAACTTGTGAGTAGCCAATTCTACTGCATTACGGTCCTGCGAAATAACACAACCGGTAAGTGCATAAGGAGATGTAGTATCAACTAAATCTAATGCCTCTTCAAATTTATCAGCATCGTAGATATAAATAGTAAGTACAGGGCCAAAAATTTCTTCACACATGGTAACACTTTTTGGATCGGTAGTTTCAATTACTGTTGGTTCTACAAACCATCCTTTGCTTTTATCACACTTGCCGCCAACCAATATACTTGCAGTTTTACTATCTAAATTATCGATGTATTTCTTTATGTTCTCAAAACTTTTTTCATCTATTACTGCACCAACAAAGTTGGTAAAGTCTTCTACATTACCCATTTTCATAGACTTAATTTCTGCTACCAGTTTTCGCTTTATTTCTTCAGCAAGATTACTGGGAATATATGCCCGGGATGCAGCAGAACATTTTTGACCCTGATACTCAAAAGCACCACGTGCTAATGCAGTAACAACAACATCTACCTGTGCACTTTTATGTACCATAACAAAATCTTTTCCACCGGTCTCTCCTACTATACGCGGATAGCTTTTATACTTAGGAATATTCTCCCCGATGGTTTTCCACATACCATTAAACACTCCTGTAGAACCTGTAAAGTGAACTCCGGCAAAATCGCGATGCGTAAAACAAACTTTACCAAGTGTAGCGCCATCTATATATACAAGGTTAATGACACCATCCGGCAAACCTGCTTCTTTTAAAACCTTCATTATCATGTTTGCCCCAAAAACCTGTGTATCTGCAGGTTTCCATACTACTACATTGCCACACATAGCGGCACTTGTAGGTAAATTTCCTGCGATAGCAGTAAAATTAAAAGGTGTTACCGCCAAAACGAATCCTTCTAATCCACGCCACTCTGTGCGGTTGTGTACACCGGGGCTGCTAATGGGCTGTTGCTTATAAATTTCTGTAAGAAAATAAACATTGAACCTTAAAAAATCTATGAGTTCGCAGGCACTGTCTATTTCTGCCTGATAGGCAGTTTTGCTTTGCCCAAGCATAGTTGCTGCATTTATATAAGGCCTGTATTTTGTAGCCAATAATTCTGCAGCCTTTAGAAAAATATGGGCCCTTTCCTGCCAACTTGTATTTGACCATGTTTCTCTTACTGCCAATGCTGCATCAATCGCCTGCATGGCATGTTCTTCAGTTCCTTTATGAAATGTACCTAATAAATGTCCGGTTTCATGGGGAGGACGAAGTTCTTTTGTTTGTCCTGTCCGAACCTCTTTACTGCCTATGTACATTGGTATGTCTGCTGTTTTATTTTTCAGTTCAGCAATAACTTTTTTAAGAGCGGCTCTTTCTGCACTTCCCGGTGCATAATTCAGTACAGGTTCGTTTGCAGGATTGGGGTAACTAAAATATCCTAAGCTCATATATGACAAGTTTTTTTAAGGATGCAAAGATAATGCTTGAAAATCATTGAAGCATATTGGAAACATTATGGATATTACAAATTATAAGAATGAACAGAAATGAGTGTTTTTGTTTTACTTTTTTCATTTTTGCAAATGCCTACACATTATTCATTCATTTATCCAAATCATTAAACATTACTAAAAAGCATTTTTAACTGTTTAATGAATAATAAATACATTTATACTTTACACACTTCACTATGTCTCAAATACCCTTTGAAATAATTAATTGGAAGGAAATTCCACCAACAGAACATAAAGGCGAAAAGGGTACATCATTTTGGCAGACTGTACAGTATGATGGTTTAAGGGTAAGAATAGTGATTTACAAACCTGGTTATTTGGCCGATCATTGGTGCCATAAAGGTCACATAGTTCATTGTCTTGAAGGAAGTTTTATCAGTGAATTTGAAAATGGAGATTCGGTTTATCTTTCAGCAGGAATGACTTATGTGGTATCAGATGAATTAAGTTCGCACCGATCCTATTCTGAACAAGGAGTTAAACTGTTTATTGTTGATGGCGACTTTTTGTCCAATGACTAGCAGAAAAATTAATAATTCAATTGTTCGGCTTTTCTTTCCATTTTATTAATTTAACCCTATCTAAATGTCCGATTATAAAATTCCTGAACAAACCCGTATAGGTCATGTGCATCTGAAAGTTGCAGACCTTGAGCGGTCTATTAATTTTTATTGCGGGTTACTTGGTTTTGAAATTACAATGCATTATGGTAATGATGCTGTATTTATATCTGCAGGTGGCTACCATCATCATATTGGTTTAAATACATGGTACAGTAAAAACGGACCTCCTGCCCCATTACATGCTGCAGGGTTATTTCATACTGCCATCCTATATTCTACCCGCAAAGATTTAGCAGTAATTTATCAAAGATTGCAAGCAGCACAATATCCACTTACAGGAACTGCCGACCATGGTGTTTCAGAAGCTTTGTATTTACATGACCCTGATAACAATGGTGTAGAATTATACTATGACAGGCCTATGGAGGCCTGGCCCAAAAAATCTGATGGGTCTTTGGATATGTACACAAAAGCCTTAGATATAGAGGATTTGCTAAGAGAACTATAACACTCTATTACTTATCAATTTACACTTTTTAAAATTGACATTTAATTATAAGGGTCATTTATATAAATCACATCCTATAGATACTTATAAAATTTTACGAAATGAACAATTAGACATAGCATTCTATTATCCTCACGAAAAAGGTTCATTTCAAATAGCATAGTTTTGTAAGTATAATTTTATGAGTCCTTCAAAAAAATTCAAACTTGTTTTGCTTCTGGGAATGTTAACTGCAGTGGGTCCTTTTTCAATTGATATGTATCTGCCCTCTTTTCCCGGTATTGCAGCATCACTTCATACTTCTGTTGCCCGTATAACTTTATCATTGAGTAGTTTTTTTGTAGGCATTGCCTTTGGACAAATGTTTTATGGCCCATTACTTGACAAATTTGGACGCAAAAAACCATTGTATTTAGGACTAATGGTGTATATAATTGCATCATTGGGTTGTGCATTAGCAATTAATTCAGATCAGTTGATATGGCTAAGATTATTACAGGCATTGGGTAGCTGTTCTGGATTGGTAGCAGCACGTGCAATGGTGAGAGATCTTTTTCCTGTAGAAGATAATGCAAAAGTCTTTTCTTCCTTAATGTTAGTGGTAGGGGTTTCTCCCATTATAGCACCTACACTTGGGGGATATTTTACAGCAGCTTTTGGCTGGCATTCAATATTTATTTTTTTAGCCTTTATGTGCTTATGCATTTTAACAGGCGTTCATTACCTATTACCCGACAGCTATAAACCGGATCCTGCTTTTTCATTAAGGCCGTTATATATATTGAATGGCTATAAAAATGTAATAAAAGAACCACAATTCTACATTTATTGCCTTACCGGTTCAATAGCTGCAGCAGGATTGTATGCTTATATTGCAGGATCTCCTGCAGTATTTATGGAGCTATTTAATGTTTCTGAAAAACAATACGGATGGATATTTGCTTTTGTTGCGGCAGGACTTATTACAAGCAGTCAGATTAACTCTTTTTTACTAAGAAAATATAAAAGCCAACAAGTGATTAAGATTGCCCTGATTTTTCAATCATTAGCAGGGTTATGTTTATTTGCCGGAAGTCTTTGGGGCCTTCTCAATGTTTTTGGAACTATAGCTTTGTGTCTGATTTTCCTAAGCTGTCAGGGGTTCATTTTTCCTAATACTACAGCATTGTCGCTTTCTCCCTTTACCAAAACTGCAGGTTGTGCTTCAGCATTGTTAGGTAGTATTCAAATGGCTATTGGGGCTTTTTCTTCGGCTATGGTTAGTTATTTTAATAATGGCAGTGCTTTGCCAATGACCGGTGTTATGGCATTGTGTGCAATTATTAGCCTTATAGTATTGTTGACCGGTAATATTGGTTTAAACAACAATTCATTTCCTGCTATTAAAAACCTTGAATCAGATGAAAGACAAGCTATATAAATCAATGCTTATATCAATATTTTAATTTAAGAAACTAAATACTACCCGGAATAAGGTTATCAAATAAAGAGGGCCTCCTAAACAGGAAGCCCGTATATTTATAAATCCCCCTAAGAACGTAGTGTTTAGAAATAATAAGATATTTAATCAATATTATTATTTCCCATCAAAGGTGGGCTTCCCTAAGGAAGCCCGGTTTTTAAAATCCCCCCATTTAACCTTCCTTCAATAATGTAAAGTTGAATAAATTATTTAACCCAGCATACGGGAAATTTCCCGTTTTTTTTACGGGAAATTTCCCGTATTTATAATCAATATTTATTCAGATATTCGCAAGTATTCTTAAACCCAAATAATAAAAATTATGGCCAACACTTCATTTGAGGAAATTAGTCAGTATAATGACTCATTAAAACAAGCATTAAGTACTGGAAATCCTTTTGGATTATCTGCATTTCCTTCTGTAATAGAATTATCAGCTAACAATCCTGATTTAGAATTAGGTAAAGTAATTCAAGCATCCGGAGGTTCTATATTAGCTGTATTTGGTATTGATGCCGGAAATAATTTTACGGTTAGTTTTTTACCATTAGATAGCAACAAAAAAATTATTACAACTGCCGACGGTGAAGAAGCCTGGCCTAAAGAATCTGTGGTAAATTTTCCGAACGGTATTAATAACTACCTCCCTTAACTTTCATTTTCGATTTATATACCAAATACTTTGTTCAGCTTAAAACATTTTTATTTTTTTCTAATATTACTAAGTTTTATTACACTTTTTATAAATAGAAAAAGACTTCCAACTTATTGTGTATGGTTAATGGCGTTATTGCCTTTATCATTATTTACTCAATTAGTTGAAGAAGTCATGGAGAAGTACAACATAAATTCTTTTTATTTATTCCATCTTTATCTTTTTATTGATGGAGTTTTTATGTTCTTATTATATATCAATGTATTTAAAAGGTCTTTAACTAAGAATGTAGCGTTGGCGAGCTTTTTTATATATTTCCTAGTAATATTTTCTTATTTCTTAAAAAATAAAAATGCTTTGGGAGAAAAACACTTTATAGATTTTACCATAGAGTGTTTTTTGATATGTTTTTTAGTAATTTTACTTTATATAGAAATGCTTAAGGTCAATTATAAAATTGAATTACGTTACTATACAATTTTCTGGCTGAATGGTGTTCATCTCATTTTTTATGGTGGAGTCATATTTGTAATGGGTTTCTATTATTACTTAAATCAGACAAATCATGAGTTGGCAGAAAAATTCATGACAATCAATCATTTTTTAAACCTGTTTCAATATACAGGTTATACCCTAATATTTTTATGCACAGCAGTGCCCAGGACTTAATAATAGTTTTAATAGCTGGCACAGCATCTATCCTGTTTCTGGCAACCTTACTCATTGTTTATATTTTCTTTTACCAAAGAAGACAAAATACTTTTATTGAAGAAAAAGAAGTCTTGCACAAAAATTTTGATGAAGTTTTAAAGCAATCGCAGATTGAAGTACAGGAAAATACTATGACCCACCTGGGTAGAGAATTACATGATAATATTGGGCAACTACTTAGCAGTACAAAAATTCTTTTGGGTATAACTCAAAAAAATCTTGAACAAGTGCCTGAAACCATGTACGCTGCGGAGGAAACATTGGCTAAGGCCATAAACGAACTAAGGGCACTTTCCAAATCATTGAGTCAGGACTGGCTTATTCAATTTAATCTGATTCAAAACTTAAGAACCGAAGTGGCTAGAATAAATGCCACACATGATTTATATATTCACCTCTCAACACCCGAGGAAATTGCTTTAACCAATGAAAAACAAATTATCCTTTTTAGAATAATACAGGAAGCTATTCAGAATACTATTAAGCATGCAAATGCCTCAAATATTCATGTGATAATTTCAACATCAGATACATCCTTAGTATTAAAAATAATAGACGATGGCAAAGGTTTTAATATACCAAAACAGAGTAGTGGCCTTGGACTAACAAATATGAGGCAACGTACACAATTACTTGGGGGTACCATAAAATGGGATTCAACAGAAAATAATGGGTGCACTATAGAAATAGAAATTACAATAAAAACTACAATTGCATGAAAATACCAATAGGCATTGTTGACGATCATCAGCTATTCTTAAAATCCGTAAGCATGTTGATTTCCGGGTTTGGTAATTTTAATGTTGTAATAGAAGCACTCAATGGTAAGGATTTGATGCAAAAATTAAGTAACAACAAAAACGTTACTCCTGCCATTATGCTTATAGATGTAAATATGCCTATCATGAATGGAGCGGCAACGGCTGAATGGCTTAAAGATAATTATCCAATAATGAAACTTGTTGCATTATCTATGGAAGATGCAGACAAATTTGTAATCAGCATGATAAAAGCCGGATGCTGCGCTTATTTGCTCAAAGATTCCCATCCGAATGATTTGGAAATTGCTTTGTTAGAAATTTACGATAAAGGACATTACAACAGTGATGCAATCAACATAAATTACCGCAGGCTTTTGCAAAATCAGCATGAAGAAATACAAATAGCAATAAGTGATAAAGAAATGGAATTTTTACAACTTGCCTGTAGTGATTTTACCTATAAACAAATTGCCGAAAAAATGTTTATGAGTGAGAGAACAATTGATGGGTACAGAGAATCACTATTTCATAAACTTAAGGTTAGTACAAGAGTTGGGTTAGCCTTAGAATGTGTAAAGAGAGGTTTTTATAAAATTAAATAATTTGGATTTTATTTTAAGTAAATCTCCTTTAAGTAAATCACTTATATACTTCAAGCATTTTTTTCAAATCATCAAGTGTGTTTATTTCATCAGCTTTTTTATCTTTTCGCCAACGGTTTATTCTGGGAAACCTAAGTGCAACGCCGCTTTTATGCCTGTTGCTGGCTGCTATCCCTTCAAAAGCAATTTCAAAAACTAATTCTGGTTTTACGGTTCTTACCGGTCCAAATTTCTCTAACGAATTACGTTTTACAAAGGCATCTACTTCATTAAACTCCTTATCTGTAAGTCCGCTATATGCCCTGGTAAAAGGAACTAATTTTTCTCCATCTTTAACTGCAAAAGTATAGGCCGTATAGAGATTGCTCCTTCTTCCCGATCCTTTTTCTGCATAGATCATTACACAATCAATGACCATAGGTTCTACTTTCCATTTCCACCAATCTCCAACTTTTCGGCCAACCTGATACATGCTAGATTTACGTTTTAGCATAAGCCCCTCCGCTCCCATTTCCCGGGATGTAAGTCTAAGCGATTTTAAGTGCTCCCAATCTGTAACCTGTACCGCATCTGATAAAATAATAACTTCTGATTCTAAGGCATTTATTATTTCTTCTAATTTGCTTCTTCTTTCTGAAAGCGGCCGTGAACGCCAATCTTCATAATTATATTCTAAAAGGTCGTAGGCAAAAAAGGTTATTGGGGTTTCCTGCAAATTTTTTTTGGTAATATTTTTTCGTCCTATTCTTGTTTGCAATAATGAAAAGGGTAAAGGGCTTTTATTTATACTCGGTATAATTTCACCATCCAATACTATTCCGTTTGGCAAAAGGTTATTCAACACCTGATATTCCGGAAACTTATCAGTAATCAATTCCTCGCCACGGCTCCATACAAATAATTCATTGTTTCGTTTTATTAATTGCCCCCGTATGCCATCCCACTTCCACTCTGCCTGCCAATCTTCTATATTTCCCAATTCTGATGGTTCATGATTAAGGGCATAAGCAAGATAAAATGGATAGGGTTTTGAATAGTCTGTTGCACCATTTGCCTCTTCAAGTAAATCATTAAAATAGGTAGTTTGCGGATCCCACTTTCCACTTATGCGGTGTGCTATAACTGATGGTTCAAGACTTGTAAATTTAGCAATTGCATTCACCATCATTTTTTGTGAAACCCCAATTCTAAAAGCTCCGGTAATTAATTTATTAAATACAAATCGTTGACTTTGGTTCATCTGACTCCAGCTTTCTACCACAAATTTTTTCTTTATGGCCTCATCCTGTTTTTCAATTTTTTGAAACTGCTCTATATAAAAATGCAAAGGATGCAAAATGTCGCTATTCGTGGGTTCTGGATCGGGAAGTAAAAGCGCAATTGTTTCTGCTAAATCACCTACAGTATGATAGCTTTCGCCAAATAACCATCCCGGCAGGCCGGCTATTTCTACACACCACTCTGCTAATAGTTTGGTATTAATAACCCGTTTGGGTTTGCGGCCTGTAAACAATGCAATAACCCACACCTTATCTTTATCATCTGCATTGGTAAAATAATTTACCAATGCCCGTAATTTATCATTGGTCTTGGTGCTTGTACCCAATAGGGAAACCAAATCAGCAAACATACCAAGTCCATCAATTGAAGCTGTTGTATTATCGTCTATATTTAGAGGAAGGTTATCCATGGGTTACTCCTGATTATTCAATAGTTAAAGTCTGTTCAGCAGGTGTCTCATTCAGCGTTTCTTCATCATCATTACCAAATTGCGTTTTTACTTCCGCTGCTTCAATTCCTATTTCATTTAAGTATCTGCTAAAGACTGCCTGAAAACCATGTGTAACAAAAACCTTTTGTGCCCCTGTGGCTTTTACCGCCTGAATAAGACCTGGCCAATCTGCGTGATCACTCATAGCAAAACCTGCATCCACGTTACGTCGGCGTGCATTGCCCCGTACCTGCATCCATCCGCTACAAACACCTGTAACCGATGGAGAAAATCTTTTCATCCATGATGTACCATCAGCACTTGGTGGGGCAATGATAACACCGCCTGCTGTTTCACCTTTAGTTGTTTCTGTAGTAATTTTTTTTATTGCCGGAAGGCTAATGCCTGCATTTATAAAAGCTTGTTGAACATTATAAACTGCCCCGTGGGCATATATTTTATCTGTTATTTGCGATGCTGCTTTAATAACCCTTTGAGCCTTACCCAAACTATATGCAATAAGAACACTTGTGTTTCCTTCCAAAATATTTTGCAAAATCCAGTTTTGGATGTCTGTATCAATTTGTTTGGGCGATTTCCATTTATAAATGGGTAATCCAAATGTTGATTCGGTAATAAAAGTATGACAAGGAACTACTTCAAAAGCACCACTAATGCCATCATCATCTAATTTATAATCACCACTAATAACCCACACCTCGCCTTTATACTCTACCCTTATCTGGGAAGAACCTATAACATGACCTGCCGGGTGAAAAGATACTTTTACACCATTTATAAAAATGACTTGACCCCATTCAACAGTTTCGTATTGATTAACTCCTAATCTCAATTGAAGGATGGGTAAAGAATCTTTGTGGCACAAATATGATTTGCTACCCCACCGTGCATGATCGCTGTGTGCATGTGTTATTAGCGCCCTATCAACGGGTTTCCATGGGTCTATATAAAAACCGCCCTGTGGACAAAAAAGACCTTTATCTGTAAATTCTATTAATGACAAAATGAAAATAGGTTTGTATGAAGTTACTTTTAAAAAAACTCTGCCAACACAACAAGTTCAACTAACAGCATAACAATGTTTTTGTTTCGAGATTGAAAACCACAATACTATAAAAAGTAACCTTATAATTTAAATCAAAAAGCACAGGTTACTAACCCGTGCTTTCTGCAACATGACCCCGAAAACATACTTAATTTTCAATCAAATATCTCCCATCTTTTTTGTCCTTTGATCTACCAATAGCATATCCTCCTAATCCACCCGCTACTCCGCCAATTACTGCTCCGAGGCCTTTATTTTTACTTATAACAGCACCAACAACGGCACCACCTGCCGCACCGATAGCTGCACCTTTTGCCGCCTTGCTCCAGCCTTCTTTTTTAGGGGGAACTTCGGTTGGTTTGTTTACAACAACTCCGCCCTCTGTATTTCCGGTTCCTGTGGTATTACCTGCCTGTGTACCATTGTTACCAACTCCTGCATCATTCCTTGAAACTGCCTCTCTGGTTTGACCCACAGGTTTAGGATAGTTGTTGGGAAATTCCCCAGATTGATTATCCGTTTCAGTATTTGGTACTATCCGTTTGGATTTTACAATTCTATCCCTGTAAATAATTTTTGTTACAGGTTTTGGGGTTTCTGCTGCTATGGGAATAGAAGTATTAGGTTGTGCACTAACTACACCACCTACTCCATTCATATCTATAGGTTGCATTTGATCTTTTTGTTGTCTCCATGCCTGGTATTCAGCAAGTCCGGCTGTATCGGAGGTCAACATATTTTGTGTAGATATGGTTCCTGTGCTTTCTTCTTTTTTATTGCTACAAGCTACCAAGGTGGCTGCAACTGCGAAAGTGAATAATATTTTTTTCATGGCTGATTGATTTATTTGATTCAGTTAAATCAAATGCCATGCAGATATTTCTTAAATAAAAACCTTTAACATTTTATACATGGTGGCATGCTTTTATTACTATAATTAATTGGGATAATCATAACAGTCCCAAATCATTATGAGAAAAATATTCATTTCTGCATGCTTGTGTTTATTTATATTTAAATCTTATGGTCAAAAAGATTTGGTTCACACCAATAATAATCAAGATAGCACTTTCGATTATTCCCCTATTCAAAAATCTGAACCAAATAATTATGTTGAAAAAAGAGAACCTTATAGAGTTAGCCCTGGATTAAATATGTATGGCGATTTGCTTAATGATGATCCTACCTATAATCTTAAATATCCATGGTGGAAACCTGCCTCCCGTGTTTTAGTTGCCAATGCTATGCTTTGGGGCATTGACCGATATATTTTTAATTTTGATTTTGCACATGTTGGGCCATCAACCTGGAGTAATAGTTTTAAAAATGGATTTGAATGGGATAATGACCCCTTTGGAGTCAACTTTGTAGGTCACCCTTATACCGGAAATTTTTATTTTAATGTTGCCAGAAGCAATGGTTATAATTATTGGCAATCTTTTCCTTTTGCCTTAGGTGGTAGCCTTGTATGGGAATTTCTTGGAGAAAATACCCGTCCTTCTTATAATGATATAGTAAACACTCCCGTAAGCGGTGCATTTATCGGGGAAATATTTTACAGGTTAAGCTCTAATCTATTGGATGATCGCCGAAGAGGCAGCAATAGGGTTTTCAGAGAAATTGCAGCAGGCATTTTAAATCCAGCCAGGGCGTTCAACAGATTAATACAGGGTAAAACCAGCAGAATTACACCCACCGAAGTTTATCAGAAAGAACCGCTTAATGTCACATTATTTGCAGGTATTCATAAAGTAAATGAGGATAGAAAATTTGGGACAGGAATTACCAATACTTTATTGAATCTACAATTTGATTATGGCAATCCTTTTGAGGACAGGCATCGCAAACCATTTGATTATTTTAAACTAAGAACTGAATTGACTTTTAACTCTAACAGAAAATTAGTAGAAAATGTTACAGGTTATGGAGTATTGATAAGTAAAAATGTGAAAGTTAAAAATAATGATGTCATGTTAGGATTGTTTCAGCATTTTGATTATTGGGATAATAACTTGTTTGAACTGGGTTCTATTGGATTTGGACCGGGTATTATTTCGCATTTACCTTTACGCAAACATTCTAATTTATATTCCGCTCTTCATTTTGCTGCAGTACCCCTTGCAGGCAATAGTACACACACAAGTGTTGATTTGGATGCCAAACTTAGACAATACAATTATGGTGGTGGGTTTGAAGCAAAAATTGATGAAACTTTGAATCTAAACAATTGGGCAAGCATTGGTTTTTCTGCCTATTATTATTGGCTTACCACATATCATGGCAACCCGGGGTTTAGTCAGGTCGCTATATTAAAACCGCGGCTTACGGTTAGAATTATGGGTAATACCAGCATCGGTCTTGAACAGCATTTTTACAATAATACAAGATCCCTAAATGATATCCCAACATTCAACGTAACAACTACCGAACAAAAGTTTTTTGTTTTAATTTATCTGGAAGATAAAAAGAGAACCGGCAAATTTCAGTGATAATTTATATTTCTATAGTGCAATATTATCTATCCCAACATTCCTAATTATTTTTTCAACATAATAAATTTGTACTGTTTATAATAACACTGCTGAATGTAAAAAGGTCTTGGGTTTTTGATGTAGGTTTGACCCAAGTTTTCGACATTTCATGAATTATAAATTTATTACTATTGAGGGGAATATTGGAGCGGGTAAAACCACTTTGGCAAACATACTTGCAAAAAGAATGAATGCAAGATTGGTTTTGGAAGAGTTTGCTGATAACCCTTTTCTTCCTAAATTTTATGAAAGTCCGGAACAATATGCATTTCCATTGGAGCTTTTTTTTATGGCTGAACGCTATAAACAATTAAAAGACTTGTTACATACCAACGACATGTTTCAAAGTGTAACCATTAGCGATTATTTATTTACCAAATGCCTGTTATTTGCCAAGGTTAATTTACCTTCAGAGGAATTCAGACTATATCAAAAACTATTTGACATTATTCACCAACAATTACTTCACCCTGATATTTTGATCTATCTACATGCCCCAGTAAAAAAACTTCAGGAAAATATTAAAAAAAGGCAACGGGATTATGAGCAATCCATTGCAGATGATTATTTATTTAATATTCAGGAAACCTATACCAGCTATATAAAACAGCATAATATGAAGACCCTTTTTATTGATGCATCCAATGCTGATTTTATAAACAATGAGCAGCATGTAAATGTTATACTGAATGCGCTTGAACAGGATTTCCCACACGGGCAACATTACTTTTCATTACCCTAAATAGATACTTATTGAACGAGACCCTAACCAGGAACAACCCAATGGCCGCTATGCAAATTTCAGAATTCAGGGGTTTGCTTGCAGGTAGGTTTTGCTTTGTACTAGGTTTGCGTATGATGGGGACACTTGTTGGTTGGTGGGTTTATGAGCTTACTAATGCACCATTTGCCATTGGCCTTATTGGACTTGCAGAGGTTATACCGGCCTTGTCCCTAGCCCTCTATGCCGGTCATGTGATTGATATAAGTGAGAAAAAAAGTTTGTTACTAAAGGGGGTCTTCGCATTTTTTATTTGCAGTATCATATTGTTATTTCTTTCTACTTCCTATTTTAAAATAAATTCAAATAAATTTTTTGTTATTGGAGGTATCTACACCATTATTTTTTTTACAGGAATCATTCGATCCTTTGCCGGACCTGTATTCAATGCTATTGTAGGACAAATGATTCCCAAAGAAACATTGCAAAATGCCATAACCTGGAATCAGGGTACATGGCTGACTGCCTCTGTATTTGGCCATGCTCTTGCCGGATTTTGTATTGCTTACATCAACAACTCCGGCACATTGGTAGTTGTAAGTCTACTTATGGCATTAGCATTTTTGCTGCTAACCAGTATAAAGCGAAAACCAGCAGCAGTTAATACAGGAGACAAAAAAACCTGGGAAAGTGTAAAGGAAGGATTGAAATTTGTTTTTAAAACTAAAGAACTTTTAGGTTCGCTATGTCTTGATTTGTTTGCTGTATTATTTGGTGGCGCTGTGGCTATGGTTCCTGTTTATGCAAAAGATATTCTTAAGGTTGGACCTATAGGTTTTGGATGGCTAAATGGTGCTGCAGATATTGGTAGTATTCTTATTGTGGTTATACTTGCAGTATTTCCATTGAGAAAAAATCAAGGGAGAACACTCCTTTTTGTTGTTGCCGGGTTTGGGCTGTGTATTATAATATTTGGCATTTCACAACTTTTCTGGCTTTCTTTTACTGCATTGCTGTTGAGCGGGGTATTAGATGGTATAAGTATGGTGGTTAGAGGAACTATTGTACAATTAAAAACACCCAATGAAATGCGGGGAAGGGTTATGAGCGTTAACTCAATGTTTATAAATAGTAGTAATGAATTGGGACAGTTTGAAAGCGGTTTGGCAGCCAAAATGTTTGGTGTTGTACCATCAGTTATTTTCGGTGGGGCAATGACTTTGTTGGTGGTTGTAATTACATGGGTTAAAGCCCCAACGCTTAAGAAAATGGAATATTAATACTGCTTACTTTAAGTCTGGCATAGGTAAACCTAATTAGAACTTTTTCATTCAGTAACTTAACTAATTTGCACATGAATAAAAAACTTCTTGTACTACTTAATACTTTTACGTTATTGTTGATGCTTTATGCAAACTTTGGATCCTTTGTAAAAATCTTCTCTAATGAAACAGTTGCAAGTATTAGTTACAAATACAACACAATGTTTGCTCCCGCAGGCTATGCATTTTCTATTTGGAGTATAATTTTTACCTTTTGTATTGGCTTTGTTGTGTACCAGTTTCATTTATTACAAACAATTGATCCCAATCAATTTATTTTACGAACCGGAATATGGTTCAGTATAGGTAATTTATCAAATGCATTATGGGTGTATTGCTGGACCAACGAAATGTTGGGCTATGCAGTTGTTCTTATTTTTATTTTGTTAATAAGTTTGGTGAAGCTTATGTTGAACTATTTTTCCTTAAATGACAACAAAAACTTAAAAACCAGGCTGTTGGTTTGGTGGCCTGTAACTATCTATCTGGGGTGGATTATAGTTGCGACAGTTGCCTGTGTAGCAGCATGGTTAGTATACCTGGGTTGCAACGTTGGTAAATTAACTGAAGAGAATCTGACAATTATGATGATTTTTATAGGATGTGGTTTATATCTTATTTTAATAAGAAAATATAATTTAATAAGCACTACATTAGTGGGTGTATGGGCATTTACAGCAATCGCGGTAAGACATTGGGGTAAAATTAATAGTATAGCATGGGTGGCAATTACTGCAACTATTTTACTGATAGCTGCAATTTCAATAAATAATTTTCTATCCAAAAAATCAAAGGACTATACTGATTGAAATAATGGAATTGTTATATGAATCAATTAGTTTAGTAGCATTTTAAAAACTCAATTTTACTTACGAAAAACTAATCTGATAATCATAAATATTAACGCAATCAGAAACATAAGCAAAGAAATCCGGTTCATTCCATGCATATATTTCATCCATTGGGTACGCTCATCATTTGGATCCCTCTTCTTTATGTATAAATATTCTGCTAACTGTTTTAAAACTCCCATAAATAATTTTTTTATAAGTTCATAAATTTAACCCTATTGATAGATTTATTTATAACCAATTTTAAAATCAATAGTTCATAAACGCTATAAATTAAATCTAAAGTTACCACACTACAGCAATAACTATGTGAGTATTTTATATGTAATCCCGGATTATTTTATGGGTTCTCAAAAAAAGGGGAAATTTCCCGTCAAAAAAGGGGAAATTTCCCGTAGGAAATTCTTATTTCTTGAGCCATATTTGTTATGTCAAAGCATATGTGCTAAGAGGATTAAACCAAAACCGACTGCATTTTAAAAAAACCAAAAATTGACTAACTGCATCTTAACTTGAGAAATGGGGGTTCAATTGTATTAACAATTGAAATGTTTAAAAAAATAGTGTTGACAGATCAACACTATTTTTTTTATGAATGAAAATATCCACCAATCTTTCAATTATACCCATTCATCATAAACAATAACACAACTTCAATAAAAATTGCTTTATTGCGTGTTGAAAATGTGACCAGGGAAAATGATAAAAAAAATATTTGCTTTGATTCTTTTTGTTTTGTTCTTACATCAGTTTGTGAAAGGACAAAAAATACTACATGCAACCTCTCAAACTATACCACCCAAAATAGATGGCAAATTAGATGACGAAGCCTGGAAATCAGCTGAAATAGCTACTGATTTTATAGTATTTCAACCAACCTATGGCTTACCTTCCTCACAAAAAACAGAAGTAAAACTGGTGTATACCGATGAAGCTATTTTTATAAGTGCATACTTGTATGACAGCAGTCATTTAATTCGAAAACAGCTTACTTCAAGAGATAACGAACAAAGGCAGGACGTTGATTTTTTTTATGTCACTTTTGATACCTATAAAGACAAACAAAATGCCTTTCAGTTTGGTGTTACATCGGCTAATGTACAGAGCGATGCACGTATTTCACCATCAGGTGGAGACAATGACGGAACAGACAGAAACTGGGATGCAGTATGGGACAGCGAAGTAAAAATGGTAAGCAATGGATGGATTGTTGAAATGAAAATCCCTTACATGAGTTTAAGGTTTGCCAAAAAAGATGTTCAGGATTGGGGCGTAAACTTCTTTCGCTTTATACGCCGTAGCAATGAAAGCAGTTATTGGAACCCTGTTGACCCCAAGGTCAGCGGACTCATCAATCAGTTTGGAGAACTGAAAGGCTTAAAAAACCTCAACCCTCCCCTACGGTTGTCATTACTTCCCTATGTTTCTACAGGCTTTAGAACAATTCCTACAAATAATGGACGAGTAAACAACTTTCTTCAAAATGGTGGTATGGATGTTAAATGGGGCATAAACGAAAGCTTTACCATGGACATGACCCTGATACCCGATTTTGGGCAAACCGTAAGTGACAATGTAGTTTTAAACCTGTCTGCCTTTGAGCAACAATTCAACGAAAACCGGCCATTCTTTACAGAAGGCACAGAACTTTTTAATAAAGCTGGCATATTTTATTCAAGAAGAATCGGCAGAACACCTGCCGGCTATTACCAAGCACAACAATTAGCAAACGACAGTGCATACAGAATTATTAAAAATCCCGGCAGTACACAATTGTATAATGCCACCAAATTTTCTGGCCGAACCCGCAAAAACCTTGGCATTGGTATTTTCAATGCAGTTACCGCTCCTACTTACGCTACATTTGAAAACAGCCGTGGTGACATTTTAAAATTCCAGACAGAGCCACTAACCAACTACAACATTATAGTGCTTGATCAGGCACTCAAGAATAGAAGCAGCATTTCATTTACTAATACAAATGTATTAAGAAACGGAACTGCAAGAGATGCCAATGTAAGTGCAATAGATCTTTCATTTTTCGACAAAAAAAATAACTACAACCTAAAAGCAAGTGGACGCTACAGTCATGTAACCGGTAACGATCCGCACAATGGTTATAAAACATATCTGCAATTTGAAAAAGTAAGCGGTAAATGGCAGGGAGGTTTTTACAACAATATTGAAAGCAAATACTACGACCCAAACGACTTAGGTATTCTTCGTTCGCCCAATGAGTTTACAGTTGGTGGTTATGCATCTTACCAACAGTTTGCCCCCAACAAACATTTCAACTATCGCAATTATAGTTTCAACATCAGGCATACCAGTTTATTAGAGCCTTTTGCTTATCAGGAGGTAGAAGCCAACGTCAGCTTTTTTCACCTGTTTAAAAACTTTTGGGACCTTAGCCTTGAGTTTAACAGTAGCCCGTTTTGGGTAAATGATTATTTTGATTTACGTACCGACGGACGCAAAGTAAAAAAAGCACCTTATGTATTTGCGGGTTTGTTTGGTAGCACAGACAGCCGTAAAAGATTGTTTATTTATTATGGATTAGGTTTTGCAGAATCGCCGTTGCCAAAAGATCCGTTTCTCCTGATAAGAACGGGTGCCCGATATCGCTTTAGTCCAAAGTTTAGCCTGGAATTAAGCAGCAACCGTGAACTGGATAAAGCTAATAATGGGTTTGCCTATAAAGACAGTAATGATGAATCCGTTGTTGGAAGAAGACGGGTGCTCAATGTAAATACAATACTAAACGGACAATATAATTTTAAAGCACGAATGAACCTCACCTTCAGGGCAAGGCATTATTGGAGCAGGGTTAACTATACCAACCTGTACCATGTAGATAAAACCGGAGAATGGCGCAACAGCGAAATAGCTTTTAATACAGACAGTGATGAAAATTTCAACACCTTTAATCTCGATATGTTTTACACATGGGATTTCAAGCCCGGTTGCCGTTTCATAGCCGCATGGAAAAATGCCCTCGGCCCCGACGTTAACATTGACTTAAACCGATATACCAAGCTGACCCAAAACATTGGCCAGGTACTAACCCAACCCCACAGCAATGAAGTAAGTGTGAAGTTTGTTTATTTTATAGATTACAACAAACTGGTACATGCAGATACTAAGAAAAAATAATAGCATCATTACTGCGATTTCAACCTCTTGCTACAAACACTTTTATTTTTTTATTGACCCTGCATTAGTGCAAAATTGAGGGCTCTCTTTCATTGGATTCTATGACGGTAAAAGAAAGTACTAAACTATAGCTAATCAGTCTTTAGTTTACCATTCAAAAATAGTCCCGATTCTTCAGTAGGGAGACATGCTTTTCATATTGTTTTGAAGTTACGCTTCGCAAAACTCAACAAACGGAACGAACACTTAGTCTAGCAGGGAGGCTTATAGATTTTTTGACCGGAGCGAACGTCGGGGTCCCTTACAGGAGACCCCAACGGGACGAAAATAAAATTAAAACATTGTTTGCTCCTTGCTTTCAAAAGAAATTTAAACCTTTACTGCAATCTCCTTTAAAAACTATATATATATAGCATACTCTTGTTGCCTGTAGTTAGATTTTTCCCATTACACCTTTTACCCAATCGTTAAAAGTCCCTGAATAAGGTATAAGGTTATACCGCTCTCTTGTCCTTTTATGATAAGGAAATACAGACTCTAATTTTTCGAGTTGTTCATTCTCTGACATAGGATTGATGAAAAATATAATTTTGTGAGTTCCGTCTACATTCTCTTCTGCAAACTGTCTTAGCAAAATTCTTAGAAGAGCATCTTCTTCTGGAAGGCTATAACCAACAACTACTAAAATGTTTGTCTCTTGCAGAATTCGTATCGCTTTAGGAAAAATAGTTTGAAAATAATTGCCCGTATAATCTTGCTCTCGATTTGGAACAATTAGTACGGGAGCATTGTTAAGAAGGTCAGTTTCACTTTTAGAAGTGTAATCCACACAAAAGTTATTCTCCCCGTTTTTGAAAATTTCAAAGCCTCCATTGATTTTAATTAAAGATTGAACCAACCAATGTTTAAAAACAGTTCTAGGTGTTTTTACTCCATTTGTCTTAATCGGTGTAAAACCTCTGTATGTATAAAGTAAATGAGTATCGTCAGGAGCTAAGATTTCATCTAAAATTGATTCAATTAAAAAATCATAGTTCGTAGTAATATAGTGCATTCTTACTCCTTCAGGTATTTCATCTGTATCTCCTGTGCTTTGCTCGTGAAGCCAACGAAAAAACTTAACTATTTGTTTCTGACTGTCTGACGGTGTTGGCGTAAGATTAAGTTTTTCAGTAGCATTTTTTATGTAATTCAGCGGTACTATTTCCTTGAACCGCTTAGTGATTGCCGCATTGATACTATTTTCAACAATATTCAAATTGTACAAGTCAATGTATCGACTCCGAATGGAAGAATACTTCTTCTGCATACTTAATTGATAAGCTATGTCTTTAAATGTCGAAAAGGTGAAATTTGTATCAAAACTGCTATATCCAATGTTATCTATAAAGTCAGACACCTCATCATTATATTCGGAGAGGTCAAAAGAAAAAAGTTCAGTACCAGCAGGAAAGGATTTATCCCATGATTTCGAAAAACC
>JANPGE010000168.1:0-27048 GCA_031423805.1 Segetibacter sp.
ATTTTGCTTGCTCCACAGAGCGGTCAGTTTGTTCAGGCTAAAAAATCGGGTTTGGGTGAGATTGTAAAAGAGGGTGAAATAATCAGTACCATAGTTCCTGAAAAGACTGATTATGCGGTTGAAATGTTTGTAAGACCAATCGATTTACCCCTAATCAGTAAAGGACAAAAAGTACGCTTTACGTTTGATGGATTCCCTGCAATTATTTTTAGTGGATGGCCCAATAATTCTTACGGAACCTTTGGCGGAAAAATTGTTGCTTTTGAAAATGCAATTAGTCCCAATGGGCTTTTCCGGGTATTGGTAGCACCCGATAGTACAGATAAAAAATGGCCGGAACAGATCAGAATTGGCGGTGGTGCACAAGCTATAGCACTACTTAAAGATGTGCCGATATGGTATGAAGTATGGAGAAACATCAACGGATTTCCGCCGGATTATTATCAGTTAAATAAGACAGAATCAAAAGATGGATATAAGCAATAAGAAACACGCTTATTTGCAAAAAACAAAAGCAATGAACAGATATTTATTTCTATTTTTCCTTTTGATTGCTTCATGTCCTAACTATGCCCAAGATTCTTTAAAATCCCTTTCTTCCAAAGAGGTGATTAAGATTGTTCAGCAATATCATCCTGTGGCAAAACAGGCCAATATCAACATAAAAAAATCACAAACTGACATCTTAATTTCCCGTGGAGCTTTTGATCCCTTTGTCACCACTTCTACCGGTAGCAAAACATTTAACGGCCTTGATTACTACAATTATGTATCGCCCAATATAACTGTACCGACATGGTATGGCATAGAAGTATATAGCGGATTAGAAAGTTTATCAGGCAACCGCTTAGACCCGACAGAAACAGCCGGGCAAACCAACTACATTGGCATAAGTGTACCACTACTCAAAGATCTGGTTATAGACAAAAGACGCTCTGCTTTACAACAGGCAAAAATATTTAAACTATTAGCCGAGGCCGAACAAAAGTCAATTGTCAATACCCTTATTAAGGATGCTATGGATGCGTATTGGCAATGGGTAAAAGCATACGAAGTGTATGGCATTATCCGCAATACTGTTTTGATAAATGAAAAGCGCTTAGACTTTGTAAAAAAAATAGTTGCAAATGGAGAAAGACCCGCCATAGATACGGTAGAAGCATTGGCGCAACTACAGTCATTTCAATATGAACTCAACAATAGTTTGCTGGCCTTTCAAAATGCTGCTCTCCAATTATCAGCCTATTTATGGACACCAAACAATGAACCTTATTTTCTACCTGACTCCATAAAACCCAATCCTGAATGGGAGCTGGAAAGCAAAGGATATATAGCAAACATATCATTACCTGACTTAGAAAATGCAGCGTCAAAAAACCATCCTGACCTATTGATGTACAACCTTAAGTTGAGCACATTAGACATAGAAAAGAAATTGAAATTTCAGGAACTCTTACCCAAACTAGATTTCAACTACAACATGCTTGGCAAAGGATATGATGTTATAAAAACCACCCGAAATGCACCTTTGTTTGAGAACAACTATTTGTACGGTTTTAAATTTGAAATGCCTTTAAGATTATCAAAAGGCCGCGGAGAATATAAAAAAGCCAAACTTAAAATTGAAGAAACACGATTAGACCAAAACCAAAAAGCAGTAGAAATAAAAATAAAAATCCGAAGCTATTACAATGAGATTTTGACGCTTCAAAAACAGGTGGCTTTACAGAAAAGCAATTACAACAATTACCAGCGCCTGGTTACTGCGGAACAAACCCGTCTCGAAAATGGTGAAAGCTCATTATTCCTCATCAACAGCCGTGAAACCAAGGCGCTTGAAGCTTATGAAAAATTAATAGAACTTAAAACCAAATACCTGAAAACCATGATTGCATTGCAGTGGAGTGCAGGTTTTCCTTAATACACAATCCACAAAAAGACGGATTGAAAGATGATATATTCATAAAAAAACAAAAAACTACCAACCGATAAGCCGGATTCTGTACACCTGCCTTACGGCAAATGTGGCTATCATTTATCTGCTCCCGACATTACTGTAGGGATGTAGCTGCCTACCCTGGATGGTTCCCGGATTAACCGGAATCGAACGGGCCGCTCTCTGACCAATCCTTTACATGGCATTTCAGCACCCAAGGTTTACCCGCATACACAGTCACCTGTCTATACCGTAGGCTTTTACCCTACATTTTCACCTTTTCCCCACTTTTGGCAGGGTAGTTATTTTCTGTGGCACTGTCTCTTTCACGCCCCTAAGGGTTTGAAGCCGGCTATTCACCGGTGGGTCTGCCCTATGCTGTCCGGACTTTCCTCCCTTGTTTGCACAATGGCGATAGCCTGGTTGGTAGTTAATATTGTTTATTGATATTGAAATACAATTTCTGTAGCGCCGTAACCAAACCGTTGGTCGTACTGATTTACAAAGTACTTTACATCCTTCTTGGTCTTCAGTATTTCATGTATCTCTTCTTTGAGCCTCCCCTTTCCAATACCATGAATGACAATTAAAGTTGGCTCCCGGTGAACAACTGCAAGATGATACCATTTTTCAAATTCTTTCAGTTGAAGCGTAATCATTTCAAAAGAATTCAACGACTGATAATCATCGGTTAGTTTCTCTATATGAAGATCTATGACACTTCTTGCGGGGTCAAGGTATTGTCTTGCTTTGCCGGCATCATACACTTTAAAACCTGCGGTTGATAGCTTAGACATATCCAATACAGGTGGTGCTTCGTGTGGCCTGTCAGGATATTTTTCCAACAACTGATGATTGATAGACGGCAGGTTTTTCTCCTTTAGTTCCTCTATCTTTTGAAACATTTGTTTCGCTTTTATTTTAAAATGCGCTTCGCAAAAATCAGCTTTCTTTTTGTCCGCCTTTAGCAACCGGAAAACAAAATCAAATGATGGGCCATCGTTCAGATTTTCAAAAGGTAAGTCGTTCAGATAGAAATCTTTGAAAGGGCCTATATCACTTGTAATTTCAAAATCATTTCTGCCTTGATAGTTAAGTGTATAAGTAAACTCATAAGTATATTCTGTTTTGTTGATCAGGTAAATTTTTAGTTTATCTACCAGGTCATCTCCAAAAACATCGGTATCAAATTTTGGAAACAATGTAATCCAAATACCATCAGCAACCTTAACCTCATCTCTCCGTTTTTCTTTTGGCACCTGATCCACATAGGTTTTGGTTTTTACCTTATCAGGAAACAATTTCTTTTCAGTAAACCGCTTGAAATAAGGAAAATCAATCTGATCCATATAAGCCGGAAACTTAACCCCCTTCACCTGTATTAAAACCATTTTGTCATTGATAATCTCCAACACCCTGCCCTCATCGTTGCTAAGTACAACTATAATCTCATCTCCCACCTGATACTTCATTGCTACTATTTATTAAAACACAAAGGTAAGATAAAGGGTTGGGGGGAGGAAATTGGGTGTTGGGAATTTAAGGTCAAATCATTTTGCGAAAAATTTTAAATTCTAAAAAAAATTGAATTAAAAATTAAAACTGTCGACATATTGCATTATTTCATTTCCCCAATCCTCACTCCCCCATCCCATCCTCCCCTTCTGTTTTGCTACTATTCTTTAGCAATTCAGTAAGCAAATTTATTTCAACGGGTGAAAAATATCTCCATCTACCGGGTTCTATTCCTTTTAGGGTAAAGTTCATAATGCGTACCCTTTTAAGGGAGGTAACCCTATAACCTAAAGCCTCACACATACGGCGTATCTGCCTGTTAAGCCCCTGTGTAAGTATAATACGGAAACGCATATCCCCTTCCTGCTGTACAAAACAAGGTTTGGTGGTGGTGTTTATAATTCTGACCCCTTTTCGCATGGCGTTTATAAATTCATGGTCAAATTTTTTATCGGTAGTCACCATGTATTCTTTCTCATGCCCATTGCCCGCCCTCAAGATTTTATTTACAATATCGCCGTCATTGGTAAGAAAAATCAATCCTTCAGAAAGCTTATCCAACCTGCCTATCGGGAAAATGCGGGTTTTAAAATTCAGGTAATCAATTATGTTGGTTTTATCTTTTGTATCTGTAGTGCAGGTCACGCCTTTTGGCTTATGCAGCATAATATAAACTGGCGCTGTTTTCTTTTTTAACGGCTCCCCATCTACTTTTACAATATCACCGGGTCTTACACGGTTGCCTTTGTCTGCATCTTGTCCATTTATTGTTACACGACATTCTTCAATGTATTTATTGGCTTCTCTCCTGCTGCAAAAACCTGAATCGCTTATGTACTTGTTTAAACTTACATCCATTATTTTCTCTTTTATAAAAATGGCATCATTATTAAAGATCCGTTTTTGTTTCTTAGGAAGGTATATTCCAATGAAGGGGATTATTTCACCTCCAAAATCAACACAAGATAAAACTGTTTACGAAAGTCTATCCCATTGTTCACATTACCGAAACTTAAAAGCCTTTCAGGCTTTCACTTTATTAGCCACGGGTGCAACCCGTGGAGTGAAATAACCAGTTTTATTTACAACCACAACGGGGTTGCACAATTCAAAACGTACAATTAGTTCAACCCCGTTGGGGTTGTAACCAAATAATGCTGCAATCCACTACCGCGGGTCTCACCCACGGCTATTTAAATGTTTCCCCTCTTGGGGTAAAAAACGTCTAAAACCCTTAGCAAAAAGTTATTTTTGCAATTTCATTTTTAATTAAGTTGACGCTATACTGTTTTTCGAGAAACAACATAAAGACGTCCAATTTCACGAAAAATTGGACATTAATTTTTAGGGGGTACCTATGAACAAAACAAGCTGCCATAAATACATTATCTGAAATCAATAGCTTGTTCTTTCAGCAAATAGGACCCCAAATTTTGCCTTTTATAAAAAGTTTATGGCTCATGCTTCAAAAAAGACTGAAATTCGCAGCAATTTTTTATAGTACATTAAATGAATAAGACGAATTATAAATTACATGTTTGGTTTCCATTGCTTTTTTCTATGGTAATGGTGGTGGGTATGGTCATTGGTTATAAACTGCGTGAAAGTTCGGGTATAAAAAATTTCTTTTCGCTTGGCAGCAGAAGTGCTATGCAGGAGGTTTTGGATCTTGTAAGGCTGCGCTATGTTGACAATGTAAAAACCGATTCAATCGGCAGTCAGGCCATTAATAATTTGTTGCATCAGTTAGATCCACATTCAGTCTATATTCCCGCCACCGATATTGAATATGTAAATGATGACCTACGCGGAAACTTTAGCGGTATTGGCATTGAGTTTCAAATATTTTATGATACTGTCAATGTGCTGAACGTATTGCCCGGCGGCCCTTCGGAAAAAGCAGGTCTGCAGGTAGGTGACAAATTTTTAAAAGTAAACGATAGTATTACCATTGCTGGCAAAAACCTGAAACCCGATGATATCAGAAAACTGCTTCGCGGCGAAAGAGGAACTACGGTAAAACTTACCGTGCTTAGGGATAACCAACCCGTTTCGGTAAGTATAGAACGTGGCAACATACCGGTGCCTACAGTAGATGCAGCCTATATGATAAACCCCGAAACAGGTTTCATTCACCTCAACAAATTTGGAGAATCCACCTATAGGGAGTTTATGCAGACCATGGAAAAACTGCAGGCGCAAAAGATGAAAAAACTCATACTGGATTTGCGTGGAAATGGTGGTGGATTATTGGATCAGGCAGTAAACATTGCCGACGAATTTTTGGACGAGGACAAACTGATTGTTTACACTGAAGGTGCACATACCCCAAAATCAGAATACCGCTGCAAACGGCCGGGGGTTTTTGAAACCGGCAACCTTGTTTTGTTGGTAGATGAAGGTTCTGCAAGTGCAAGTGAAGTGCTTAGCGGTGCTTTGCAGGATTGGGACCGGGCTACAATTATTGGCCGCAGAACATTTGGCAAGGGTTTGGTGCAGGAACAATTTGGCCTGAATGACGGATCGGCTTTGAGACTAACCGTTGCAAGATATTATACACCGCTTGGTAGAAACATTCAAAAACCTTATGCTGATGGATACGACAAGTATGAAGCAGAGGTGAGTAACAGGTTTCAGGATGGTGAGGTAATAAAAGGCGATACCACTAAAAAAACCGGCAAGGCTTATAAAACAAAAAGTGGAAGAATGGTTTATGGCGGAGGCGGTATTACCCCTGACGTATTTGTATCGTTTGATACTTCTACAATGAGCAAAGAAGTGATGAAACTGTATATGAACGAATCGTTCAATAATTTTACTTACACGTATTTCATTGGTCATAAAAAATACTTTCAGCAGTTTAAGACCATTGCTGAATTAGCTGAAAAATACAAAGCGGGAGATCCGGAATGGAATGCGCTGAAAGCATTTGCTGCAAAGGATTCCATCAATTTAGAAAAAATAAATGACAAAGAAAAGGCTGCAATTTTAGAAAAGATTCCCCGATCAATCGCAAGACAAAGATGGAGATATGAAGGCTACTTTGAGGTCATGAACAGAACAGACAGTTTTGTTCAAAAAGCTCTGATTATTTTGAAGTAGTTTGGTTTTTCAATTATGCTTACCAAGAATAATAAACTACTTGAAAGCAAGTTCAAATTATCGTCCCTTGAAATAGAATATCTGAACCCTACTTTTACCAGTGTTTTTTCTACTCTATAAAAAGTCGAATCTTGTATTTGGTAATGTCGGACTTTTAGCGTTGTTCTAAAATCAAAGGAAGTTTATTTATGACAAACATTAAACTTTTTGAAAGTATAGCTCGCCGGATTATAATTTTCAACATTAAACGGTGTTCCTCATTTGGGTTAATTCTCAATGCTTTTAAGCACTTATAATTGGGTAAAGATTTATAATTATGACGATTATTTTTTATAAGAACATGAAATAACGGGAACTAAAATGTTCAATTTTAGATTGTAAATATTTGATTATCAAGTCTTTTACAGATAATTTGAAACTCCTCATTTTCTCCAAATTTTTCACACTCAAACCCCTATCTTTGCCGCTCTAAAAAATTTTGTAAACCCTCACTCGTATGCAACTGAAAGGTTTGGTGAAGATTTTTGCGATAGCATTAATCATTATTTGTTTATACCAACTAAGTTTTACATGGTTTGTACGCAGCCATGAAAACAATATGGAAGAAAGAGCCGCTAAATGGCTTAAAGCTAACTATAAGACTCCGCAGGAAAAGTATGCCGGCAATAACGATCTTATGGCACTTTATCAGGATACTCTTGATATACTAAAAAAGAATCGCCTTCAGCGATTGCTTGATAGTACCAAAAGTGATAAGATAGTTTTAGGTGTTGGTAGCTATCAATATGCTAAAAATCAGGAGTTAATGCTTGGTTTGGATTTGCAGGGCGGTATGAACGTAACAATGGAAGTGGGTCTTGATGGATTGATCAAGTCGCTTTCAGGATACAATCGTGATGCTAATTTCAATAAAGCAATTGCACAGGCAAATGCCCGTAAGGCAAATAGTAATGCAGATTTCATTACTTTGTTTTCAGAAGAATTTAAAAATGCTGACCCAAATGCAAAACTTGCCACCATTTTTGCGGCAGCAAGTAATAAGCGTATCACTTACGAAAGCAGCGATGCAGCCGTACTTGACTACATACGCAGCGAAGCAAAAGGTGCCATTAAAAATACTTACAACATCTTACGTACACGTATAGATAAATTTGGTGTTGCACAGCCTACAATTAACCTTGATGAAAACAAAGGTTCAATAAACATTGAATTGGCAGGTGTAACCGATCCTGAAAGAGTTCGTAAATACTTACAATCAACTGCTAACCTTCAGTTTTTTGAAGTTTATAATATTGGTGATATCTACACCGGATATCAGGCAGCTGAAAAGAATCTTGCGGCTTATCTGAACGGCACTAAAGTAGAAGATTCAACAGGTTCGAAAAAAGATACATCGGGAACTGTTACTAATACAAAAGCAGATAGCAATACAACTGCAAAAATCAGTGACATTGATACAGGTAAAAAGAATACTACTGCTGATGCTAAAAGTGCCAACAACAATCCTATTGGTTCTATCATGCAGATTTTACAACCTCAGCAGGGTAAGGATGGTCAAACACAATTTCCTGCTGCGATAGGTTATATTCAAACTAAAGATACCGGTACTTTTAACAGCTACATGAATATGGAGATGGTTAAAAGTAAATTTCCGGCTAATCTGATGTGGATGTTCGGAAAGCAGGAATCTGAAGATCCTAAAGCAGCAGGTATTTTACCCGTATACGCTGTTAAAACTGTTGAAGGCGCAACACTGGCAAAACTGGAAGGTGAACACGTAAGTGATGCCCGTCAGGATTTTGATGAAAGAGGACGTGTTGCTATTAAAATGAACATGGACAAAGTAGGTGAAAAGATCTGGGCAAAAATGACCGGTGACAATATTGGTAAACCAATTGCCATTGTGATGGATGAAACTGTTTATAGTGCTCCATTTGTAAACGGTGTTATTCCAAACGGTAGTTCAGAAATAACCGGTAGCTATTCATTAACAGAAGCACAGGATTTATCTGATATATTAAAGAGTGGTAAGCTTCCGGCTCCTGCTAAAATTGTACAGGAACAAGTTGTAGGACCAACCCTTGGTGCAGATGCTGTAAGAGGTGGTACAATGGCATTTGTGGTGGCATTCATCATCATATTTGTGTTGATGCTTGTTTACTTCAACACCGCAGGATGGGTAGCTAACATTGCACTTATCTTAAACCTTTTGTTCACTTTCGGAATTCTTGCGGCTTTGGGTGCAACACTTACAGCAGCAGGTATTGCAGGTTTGGTGCTTACTGTAGGTCTTGCAGTTGATACTAACGTAATCATTTTTGAAAGAATAAAAGAAGAACTTACCCGTGGTAAAAACTACCAAACAGCGGTTAGCGATGGTTACCGCAGAGCTATGGCACCTGTATTAGATGGTCACGTTACCACTTTACTAACGGCTATCATTTTGTTCTATTTTGGACTTGGACCGGTATTAGGTTTTGCCACTACACAGATACTTGGTATCCTTTTATCATTGTTTTGTGGTATCCTTATATCAAGATTGGTTTCTGATTGGTACACTAAGAAAAACCGCCACTTTGAATATTTTACCGGCCTTAGCCGCAAAGTATTTAAGCATGCTGCTTATAAATTCGTTGAGTATAGAAAGGTAGCTTATGGTATTTCTGTTATCGTTCTATTATTGGGCGTTGGATCATTCTTCAATGGCTTTGATGAAGGAGTAGAATTTAGTGGTGGACGTAGTTACACTATTCGTTTTGATAAACCAATGAGTAACGATGAAGTTCGTGATGCGCTGAAAGCTACTTACGGAGAATATCCTGTTATTAAAACAATAGGCTCGGCAAGACAATTGAATATTACCACTTCCTACATGATTAAAGAAACAGGTAATAATGTTGACTCTTTGGTAGAATATAAATTGTATCAGGGTTTAAATAAATTTCTACCTGCAGGTCTTACTTACAAAGAGTTTGATAAGAACTATAAGCAAAGTTCACAGACAGTATTGCCAACCATTTCAGACGATTTGAAATCGGGAGCTAAAACGGCTACAATTGTAGCAATATTGGTAATCTGCTTGTACATCTTTATCCGTTTCCGCGATTGGAGATATTCATTGGGAACTATCGTAGCCTTGTTGCATGACGTATTTGTAACCCTTGCTGTATTTAGTTTCTTAAAAGGTATAGTACCATTCCCACTTGAGATAGATCAGCACTTTATTGCTGCAATCCTTACGGTAATTGGTTTCTCAATGAATGATACAGTAATTGTATTTGACCGTATCAGAGAAGACAGTCGCATAATGAAGAATACTGACAAAGGAACCATCATTAATAAAGCTATTAATGAAACCCTTAGCCGTACCATTATGACATCCTTGACAGTATTCCTTACTATTCTGTCTTTGTTCATTTTTGGTGGTGAAGTAACCCGTGGTTTTGCCTTTGCAATGCTGATAGGTGTTGTAACAGGTACCTACTCCTCAATATTTGTTGCTGCCCCAATCCTTATGGATTTTGGTAAAAACAAACCCTTGGGAAAAGCAGACACAACTGTAGTAACAGAGCACAAACCTGAAACTGCAAAAGCTAAATTAGCTTAAGCATTTTTCTAAATAAAAAATTACAGCTGCCGCACCCCAAAAGTGCGGCAGTTTTGTTTTCGTAATTAATTAATGTAAGAATAAACCCGTATAAAACTGGTAAATATGTTTGGGCTTATCAGCACAAAAACTATAAATTGCTGTATGGTTAAAAAGTTGCTTAGTATAGTTTCTCTGTTTGTAATAGTCATTTGTTCAAATGCCCAATCGTATATTGGGTCAGGAAAAACAATTGACCCATATCACTATTCAACAACTAAGCAAAAGGAGTTCGACAAAGCTGCAGTGGCCTGTGCACATCCATTGGCGGCTATAGTGGGTGCCCAAATAATGAAGATGGGCGGCAATGCAATTGATGCAGCTATTGCTGTTCAACTGGCATTGGCAGTTGTGTATCCTGGCGCAGGTAATATTGGGGGTGGTGGATTTATGGTAGCACGTGTAAATAGAAAATTGTTTACACTTGATTTCAGGGAAACTGCTCCTCAAAAAGCATCGAGGGATATGTATATTGACGAACAAGGAAAAGCAAATACTACTCTTTCGCAAAATGGACACCTGGCCTGTGGCGTACCCGGCACTGTAAAAGGGTTTTTTGAAAGTATGCGCTACGCAAAACTGCCTTTTGCCACATTAATACAACCTGCTATAACCCTTGCCCGTAAAGGATTTGTGTTAACTGAAGCCGAAGCCACCAAACTGAACAAAGCGCAGGATGCCTTTATTAAATACAATACACAAATACCCGTTTTTGTAAAAACAGGTGGATGGAAAAGTGGAGACACATTGATTCAAAATGACCTTGCTAATACCTTGACAAGGATAAAGCATCTTGGTGCAAAAGGATTTTATGAAGGTAAGACTGCTCAACTGCTATTAGCTGAAATGCAGCGAGGTAAAGGTTTGCTGACTATGAATGATTTGAAAAGCTACACTACTGTAGTAAGAAAACCATTGCAGTTTAGCTATAAGGGTTATGAGATAGTTACCATGCAACCACCAAGCAGTGGAGGCATTCTGCTTTGCCAGATGCTGAAAATGGTCAGCAAATATCCTTTAGCTGATTATGGATTTGAATCTGCTAAAAGTGTACACTTGATGGCAGAGGTTGAACGCAGAGCCTTTGCTGACAGAGCCAAACACATGGGTGATCCTGATTTTTGGAACGTTCCTACAAATGAATTAATAAGCAAAAGTTATCTTGAAAAAAGGATGATAGATTACGACAGTACAAAAGCAAGTAAAAGCATAAACATAAAAGCAGGAAACATAGAAAGCACTGAAACTACTCACATAAGTATCAGCGATCAATGGGGAAATGTTGTTTCGATTACAACTACCCTCAACGGTACATTTGGAAGTAAGACAGTAGTTGGTGGTGCAGGTTTTTTTCTTAATAATGAAATGGATGATTTCAGTACTAAACCCGGTGTACCAAACATGTATGGTGCTGTAGGAGGAGAAGCCAATGCTATTGCCCCCGGAAAAAGAATGTTAAGCAGTATGACACCTACTATTGTTTTAAAAAATTCAAAGCCTTTTTTGGTTGTTGGCACACCCGGTGGTACTACTATACCAACTTCTGTATTTCAAACTATTGTTGATGTAGTTGATTTTAATATGCCTCTTGGGGATGCCGTCAACAAACCAAAATTTCACCACCAATGGTTGCCCGACAGAATTGAAGTTGAAAAGGAATTTCCACAAAATATTGTAGAGCAATTACAAGCTTTAGGACATACAGTTGCTGTCTACAATATAGCCGGCTATGCCGCCAATATTGGCCGGGTTGAAGCAATACAGTTTAATAAAGGAAAACGGTTAGCTGTGGCTGACTTCAGGGGTGATGATGCAGTTGCAGGATGGTGAAATAATATGTATTCCTAAGAATTACCCGTCATGAAATAATTTTGAAAAATAAAAGTTTAGATAAGGTTAGATAAGACTACAAGTTGTGCGAAATACATTTCAACCTCATGAGATTAATACTGCTTTTTTTAATTCCCCTAAGTTCTTTTGGACAAATTCTTTTCAAGGGGGTTGTACTTAACAAAGAAACTGGACAGGGAGTTGCTTTTGCGACAGTTGGTCTTGTGAAACAAAATATTGGGACAAATGCAGACGAAACAGGGAGTTTTTCATTTTACATATCTTCAACTGCAAATGATACTTTAATTTTCTCATCAATAGGCTATGAAACATTAAAAGTGTCTTTAAATAAAAATAACTCGAATGCAATATTTGAACTAAAGCCCAAAACCGAAAACTTAAAGGAAGTTATTATGGTTAGTAACTACAATTGGAAGACTGTTGTACTTGGACAATACTCAAATTGTGGAAGCCACTTTTATACAACAAGTAATGCAATAAATCAAGTAGCACGACATTTCAAAGCACCCACAGCAAATACCCTTTTAAAAGAAATTGAAATATGTAAATATGGGATTGCAATCATAGATCCAGCAAGAACGAAATTCAGAATTAGAATTTACTCAATGAACAGTATAACCAATCAACCTCTAAAAGATTTGTGTGATAGTATTATTGAACTTGATGTTACAGGAAGACATATAAAAGTTAATCTTGAGAAATACAATATAATGCTTCAAGACAGAGACTTTTTTGTCGCAGTAGAATGGTTAAGAATTCCAATGAATGAAGAAAAAAACAAAAGTAAGTTTGGTGGACAGCAGAAAGTGATATACTCTACTTTCAGCCCTTTGCTTGCTATTAAAGATAAAACAAGTGACAATTACGACTTTAAGAGTTGGCAACTCGACTATTCAGGCAAGTGGCGACCGTTTAGTTGGACAGCAATGATTTCAGCAACCGTAAAATATTGACAGTACTTCGCACAACATGAGTTTTGAGCAAGCAGGACTTGACGTTCAAACTTCTGCTGTTTGCATCGCTGTACTTTGGTTCGGGCTGGACGAAATTCTGTTGAGCTTTTAGTTGTTAACTTGTACTTTTATTTCTTTATTGAGCTTCAGTTCCGGGCTGGACAAACAATAATGCCCTGCCTGCACAAAGCCCTGTCCGTAAAATGTATTAGAATTATCTATCCAACCCTGCTAACCAACCTTCTGCTGTTTTTAAATATCCTTCCTTTTTTTCTTCACTCATTTTATCCCATGTTTTCAGTAACATACCAATACGGGGATTCTTCTCAAAAAAAGTACGATGCACCGCCATGAAACGCCAAAATAACGCATCCCAAACACTCTCCCACTCTCCTTTTGGAAAGTCACTCATCTTTTTTATGTAGTTACTGCTGCTGATATAAGGCTTGGTAGTCATAATACCTCCATCAGCAAATTGTGTCATACCATACACATTGGGTACCATGACCCAATCATAGGCATCTATGTACATTTCCATAAACCAACGATGTACTTCATTTGGATCAAACTCACAGAGTAACATAAAATTTCCCAGAACCATAAGCCGCTCTATGTGATGGTTGTAACTGCATTGCAGCAACCTTTTGATGACAATATCAATTGGTGTAATACCTGTAGTGCCGGTGTAGAAACTATCAGGGATTTTACGTGTAAAATTCCAAAAGTTGGTAGTGCGTTGTTTGCGTCCTTCACGTTGGTAAACAATCCGTATAAATTCCCGCCAACCGATAATTTGCCTTATAAATCCTTCAACAGAATTAAGTGGCACATCATTTTGCGACGCAAAAAGCAGTGTTTTATCTATTACGTATTGAGGTTCTAACAACCCATTGTTTAGCATGGGACTAAGTACACTGTGATACAGTACTTTTTCAACTGCAACTATTGCATCTTCATATACACCAAACTTTTCAAACCGATGTTCCAGAAAGGTTTGCAGCCATTGTTCTGCTTCTTTATGAGTGGTAGGATAAAATGTGTTTTTATCACCAAATGGATTGGATATACTTCCCGGATTGTCTTTGAAATGTTGATTTATGTATAGTTGTGCTTCTATTACATATTCATTTTCCGAAGGAAACGGTAGTAGGGGGATAACTTCTGTTTTTGGGAATTTGTTACGGTTGTCTGCATCAAAAGACCATTTACCCCCAAAGGGATGTTTATCATGCTCAATTAGAATGTTTCGTTTCTTTCTTTCAGCAATATAAAAATCTGTCTGAAAATATGTTTTCCGGTTGTCGAAATAAATATTTGCTTCCTGCATTGTATTGAGGAATGCAGGTGTTTTATTTTCGTGGAATGCAATATCAGATTTCTGACAAGATGATGCCAATCTCTTAAGTAACCAATCATCGACAACTTCAGCACAGTAAATGGCTGTAACCCCCTTTTGTTGAAAGTAGGATAATAAGTTTCTTACATCATTTAGCGGCTCCGTTGATGCTATATAATCTACCTCGTAACCATTGTGAGTAAGTAGTTTTTTATAGTACTGCATGCTGGCACGATGTAGTACTAGTTTTTGCTTATGAAAACTATATTGATGAAAAAAAAGCCATTCTTCAATTAAAACAACTTTTCTGCCTTTTACTAACGAGGGATGATTTTTAAATAACTGATGAGGGAAAATTAAAGTAATGTCCATAAACCATTACAAACAAATCTACTTATACAATTGTTGTGAAAATTTGTATATATAAATTTAAGCAGCTTTTGATATGGATCTGAAACGTACATCTTTACGTACATCTTCCTGATACTTCTTATAGATATCATCCCATAAACCTGATACGTCCATATCTGCAAGAAGGCTTTGAATATATGGTTCGGGGTTAAAACCTGTATTATGACAATACAAAAGCATCATCCAGCAACTATTGAATAAACGTTCAACAAATTTCTTCCACTCTACTCCTTCAAGGCTTATTTCTGAACGTTCATTATTTTCAATTGTTGTTACGGGCAAACTTCCATTGGCAAGCATATCACCTAAAAGTGCATAATATCTTGCATCTGCATCATTTATAAAAAATATCATTATGGGCAATTTGCTCAACTCTGAAAACCATGTATAATAGTTGTTATCAAATTTCCAACAATTTTCAGGTATATACAAATCACTGTCTTCAACCTCGGTAAATTTAAATTCAAGGGAGAATATCATTTTTTCAATCAGGTGTGGATAATGCTGTAAAGCAGAGATCATTTCCTGAATCATGTTAACTTGTTTTCGCTTTACTAAATCCTCATGAACATCAATACTAAAAGTATGTACTTCAGGAGATTCATAATATGCAAAAGCTTGCTCCCATTGAGTTATGAGTGGGCTATTTTGTGGAACCAGTAGAATGGGTTGTAGGGTTGATGTTTCCATATTGATAAGTTTTATAGTTATAAAATACATAACGAGGTTGTAAGTTTTATATTGCTATATCCCAATTGCCCTATAGAGTAATGCCTGAACTATTTTATTATCTAAATTCCTGTATTTTTATTCAATTAGATACAAAATCTGTAAACAATAACTTGTTTTGTAGTTTGAATGATTTGAAAGTTGAAAATCAAACAATAGTTTAAGTCCTTTTTGAGTATTTAAAAAATGCTTTTGGGCACAAAAAAAACCGGCAAAATACCGGTTTATATATTCACACTTTTTTTATGTAATTTATTTTCTCAAGTACATTACCTCTTTCACCAACTTTACAGTACGTGGTACATCAGGAAGATATGCTTCAACAAGATTAGGGGCATAATGCATTGGAGCATCTGCACTTGTTATTCTTCTTATTGGAGCATCAAGATAATCAAAACCTTCTTTCTGTATGCGATATGTAATTTCAGAACTTACAGAAGCAAATGGCCATTGTTCTTCAACTATTACAAGTCGGTTAGTTTTCTTTACGCTTTCTAATATAGTAAACCAATCAAGCGGACGAATGGTTCTTAGATCTATTACTTCAGCTTCTATACCCTCTTTTGCAAGTTCAGTTGCAGCACCAAGTGCCACTTTCATCATTTTATTAAAAGAAACTATAGTTACATCTTTACCAGGTCTTTTTATATCAGCCTTACCTATTGGAATTAAATACTCTTCCTCTGGCACTTCTCCTTTTTCTCCATACATCACTTCGCTCTCCATGAAAACAACCGGGTCATTGTCTCGAATTGCACTTTTTAGCAATCCTTTTGCATCGTATGGATTAGAAACACTAATAACCTTGAGTCCGGGAATATTTGCATATAGACTTTCAAAGGCAGTAGAGTGCTGTGCCCCTAACTGACCTGCACTTCCGTTTGCCCCACGAAATACAATCGGGCATCCTACCTGACCACCGCTCATAGCAAGCATTTTACTGGCTGTATTTAAAATTTGATCTAAAGCTAATACTGCAAAGTTCCAGGTCATATATTCAACAATTGGACGAAGCCCATTTTGAGCTGCACCTACTGCTATAGCGGTAAACCCTAACTCGGCAATAGGTGTATCAATAACCCTTTTTGCTCCAAACTCTGCCAACATACCCTGACTTACTTTATATGCACCGTTATATTCCGCTACTTCCTCACCCATTAAGAAGACTTTTTCATCTCTTCGCATTTCTTCGTTCATGGCTTCTCTTAGGGCTTCTCTGAAAGCAATTTGTCGCATATTTTTCGAATTATTATTTTAAAAAAGTTTTTAAGGGTAGTAAGCTGCGCAAAAATATAAGATTATGAATTACAATACCAAAATGAAAATAACATTCATTCTACTATTATTATTTATGTAACCAAAATAAAAAGAGGGGTAAGTGATGACTTATCCCTCTTTTTGGTTTACCCTAGCTAGGTAAATTTATAATTTAAAAAACGTTGTACCCAAATGAGATGTAATATAATGCACCAATAGATGGCATTCCATAACCATTTACATAATAATGGTTGGTTAAATTTGTACCACCTAGTTTAATTAAAGATCTAATAGAGGGGAATTTGTAGTTAACCTGTGCATCAACTGTAGCAAATGAATTAACATAAGAACTACCAAAATCACTTTCATATCTATATCCATCCTGATACCTGTATTGAACCGAGAACCCTACCCTGTTTTTATACAAAAATCCTGAATTAGAAAATCCGAGATTAGTGCGAAACTTAGGAGTGTTGTAATAGGTTACAAAACCCGTTGGAACATTTTTAATCTCATCCATATATAAATTTCCATTAACAGAAAAATTTCTTGGCAATAAATACTCAGTAGATATTCCCCAACCCTGTGTATTTACTTTTTCAGTTGTGTTTACAGACACTGAATAAATTTTATAGGAACTCAATCCTGCTAATGTACCATCAGATGATTGTAAAACTGTAGTACGACCAATAAAGTTTTGATACTTTGTATAGTAGCCATACACGTCAATCAATAATTTATTATTAATCAAAGTTTTGTAACCTAATTCATAAGAGGTAGCTGCTTCAGGTTTGTATTCTCCAAAATCTTGTTTTTTAAGCAATCCCGGATTTGGATTTCCTCCTGCTGCGCTTTGACTAAATGCAATCACACTTTCAGGTGTATAAACCGGATTACCACTAAAATTATAATTATCTCTTAACTGCGGCAATCCACCAATAAGCCTTACGCCACCACCTATAACAAGGTTTATCCATTGATTTTGAGTTGATGGAAAACGATAAGCTGTCTGATAAGAAAGTCTGAAATTGCTATTCTTTGCAACTGTTACAACAGCAGAAAACCGTGGAGTAAAACGACCCTTAAAATTGGTATTTTTATCATACCTACCAGAAGCCGTAAGTTTTAGTACATCTTTAAATAATTTTTTTGCAACTAGTGCATAAGCTCCAAGCTCATTTATTTTTATATTACCATCTTTTTCAAAAAAGATAGTATTGTCAGAATTTAATACATATTGTTTATAATTTGCACCAACTAATACTTCAGCTACCTTTACTACGTCTGAAAGGTTGTATTGTGCTTCTGTCATATACAAACTAGATTTGTCAATAAACAATCCGCCACCGTTTGAAATAGATCTTGCTGCTATAGAATCGAAGATCTTATTAAATTGTGCAGAACCAACAACAGGCCTGCCTCTATCAGCTGAATCTCTTGCAGCATTGTACAATGCCATTTGATTAGGTGCAATAGCTGTAGGTGCTGCTGCTGCTGCAAATGTACGGGCATCAGCATCTGACATACCCATACCCAACGCTTTTGTATAAGCCTGAACATATGCCTGCGCATATACGCCGGCAGAATTTGTTACAAGTGCTTTTATATATTGTGCATACCAACCAGTAGCCCCGGGGCTTGCTTTCCAGGCTTCATTAAAAAGTTGTGACGTTGCTGTTGCATTAAATGATTTGCCTGCATCTTCCTGTGTTGTATACGCTCTTACAAACCAGTTTTTATGTTTTACTTCCAGTTTGTACTGAGCCATTTTGAAATCTCTTAAATTGTATCTGTCACTTCCTGTATAGACAGTTGTACCTGATCCCCAATTTGAAGATAAAGAAGCTTCAATACCGGGTGTTAACTTATAATACAAACCACCCGTTAAACGTAAATTTTTAGTTGTTGGATCTATAATTTCTGATTCTTTATATCCGGTTCTTGAGATATTTAATGCAGATCCTGAAGTATAAGAACCTAGAACTGCTGCAGATGGAATCAAAGCCGGTCCTGAAGGTAAGGGTATCTGACCCAGATATGGAGTAGTAGCAACTAATCCTTTTAGTTGAGCCAGAATATCTGCTGTAGTTTCATCTCCATAAACATTAACCCCATTATAATTTTGATCTGTAGTTCTATCTCCACCTATTATATCTCCTTTTGCAGGGTTGGTACCTCTGTTAAAGTTTCTATAGTCTTTGGCAACCCAATCTTTTGCATTCAGATACTGTGCAGCTATTTTAAAAGCGAATTTATCATTCAACGCTCTTCCATAACGAAGAGAGAAATCATTGTAAGCCGAGGATTTTCTTTCATCATCTGAAATGTGCATGATACCTTGTCTTACCTGTACACTTAAACCCTGATATTTAAATGGATTTTTGCTATTAATTAGTAAAGTTCCATTCATTCCCCCCGGGCCATAAAGCGCAGAGGAGGCGCCATTTAATAGTTCAAGATTGTCTATATCTAATTCGCTGGGGCCAATCATACTTCCTACAGCAAAGTTTAAACCAGGTGCCTGATTATCCATACCATCTACCAACTGGTTTAAACGCAAATTTCCACTACCATTAAACCCACGAGAACTTGGGGTTTTAAAATTTAGACTTGACGCAATCATATCTACTCCCTTTAGATTACCAACCATATCATAGTAATTAGAAGCAGATGAATTTCTAATATTTGCATTACTTATCCTATCTATTGATACGGGAGATTCCAATATACGCTCCGGTAGACGGGATGCGGAGACTATAACTTCCTGTGCAAGTGTAGAAGCGGGATCCAGAGTTATTTTTATTATTTCTGATGCACTGGAAACTGTAATTTCTTTTGATGCATAACCAATTGATGAAAAAATAAGGATAACAGGAAAATTTAGGTTACCTATAACTTTAAAATTTCCTCTATCATCTGTAAATGTTCCAAGTGTAGTACCTTTTACTACAATTGATACTGCAGAAATATTCTCTTTTGAGAGATTGTTTTTAACGGTACCACTAATTGTAGCTGATTGTGCAAAAGAATTGATACTGTAAAAAATGCAGGTTATTAGAACTGCTACTTTAAGTGTTTTTGTTTTCATGGGGGCAATGTTTAGTAAATAATTGGAATGAAAATAGGTATTGTTAAAGATGTAAAGAAATTATTTTTTTGCACACTATGTGCAAATGATTTTAATAAACTTACGAAATTTTGTTTTTTTTATATTATTTCCATTTTAGTAACAATTTCCAATTTAAACCAGAAATTAAATCGACTAGTTTTTAGTGATTGGAAATAGCAAATAAAACTTAATGAAATTCAATTTGAACTTAAATGTAGTGATGAATATTAGTTTATTTTTCAATTATGGAAAATTTTTTCATTAATAAACCATACAAGATTTTTAAAAAGCCTGTAATTGTTTTAAAACCCTGCTTACAGGCAATCCCATAACATTATAAAAATCTCCTTCTACAGACTTAATACCAACAACTCCTATCCATTCCTGAATTGCATAAGCACCTGCCTTATCATAAGGTCTATAATTATCTACGTAATATTCAATTTGATCTTGGGTTAGAGCATGAAACTGAACAGTTGTAATATCTTCAAAAGCAATTTCCTTATAACCATTTAATATCACTACGCCGGTTATAACCTTATGCACTTTTGAAGAAAGGGAAGTTAAGATCTTTATTGCATCGGTTTTATTAAGTGGTTTACCTATAATAACATTATCTAAAACCACAACTGTATCGGCGGCTAATATTATGGGTAGTTGCTGATTCAGACCATTTGTATGCTGAAGTTGCTTTTTAACTGCTATAGCTTTTTGACGTGCAATATAAATTGGTATTTCGTTCAAACTTAATTGTTCTGGAAAACTCTCATCAGTGTCACTAACTATTATCTCAAAAGGCACTTCTGCCCATTCTAATAGCTGCTTACGCCTGGGTGATTTTGAGGCCAGTATTATTTTTTCCATAATGTAAAAATAGTTTTGTAGCACAAAAGGTTTTTTAAAAAAATGTACATTATATAATAAACAATGGAAGGTATTCGTATTTATAACAGCGTTAATTTTTATAATTAAAATTATAGCCTTACAATCAATCAACCCCAAACCTCATGCATAACACCGGCAAAATGCTGCTGTTTAGAAATATTATTTTAGGTTTCCTGCTTGGGGTAACTACAATGATAATACCCTTATATCTTCATCTTAATAGCAATCATGATGAAAGAATATTGAAATTATTTCTAAATATAGATAATACCTCTTTATCTATATCTATAATTTTTGTACTGTTCCTGTTAGGTTACGTAGGAATTAAAATAACTCATAAATTTCAAATTCTTTTTAAAAAACTAAAAGTTTCTGAAGACTTAAATAGGAAACTTAAAATCAGGGCCAATAAATTTCAATTAGCACTTGATTCTACTGCTATCATTACGGTAATTGATCAATCTGGAAAAATTAAGCAAGTAAATGAGCATTTTGAACGCTTTACCGGCTATAGTAGGGATGAAATAATAGGAAGAATGTTGTGGCGCTTTCCTTCATCATTTCAGAAAGCAGAAGTATTAGAAGCCATACAAACTACTATAGCAAAAGGTAACGTATGGATAGGTGAAATAGAATATTATAAAAATAACTTTACCTGTTATTGTAAGGCTGTTTTCATTCCACTTAAACAGGATCCAAATCATAATGATTGCATGATAGTGCAATATGATATTACCAAAGAAAAGGAACTGATTAGGGCATTGGAAAATAAAGAAAAAGAATTAGAATTTATAAAGGGAAATACAACTGATCTATTTTGCACTCTCGATTCAAAAGGAATTATTACAAATATTAATGAAGCCGGTTTTTCACATTTTGGAGTAAAGAACAAATCAATTATTGGCAACTCTATACAATCATTCATAAGTGGTTACAAAGGCCATGTAAGTAACAATCCAATAAAAAAAGAAATAACCTCTACTGCACACTCCAAAATGCCGTTAAATGAGTATGAATCTGATGATATACTTTATAATTACTATTCTACCCCTGATCAAAATATAACGTATGTTTTAGCCAATATTAATAGCAACAATAATATTAATAAATCAATTGATGCAATAGAAAATCAGGTTGAAATATTAAATCAGATTGTAGATGAATCATCTGATTTAATATGTCTTTATGATAGCAATGGTAATATTATATTTTTAAATAAGAAGCTGAGATCTTTCTTTAAAATAAAAGACGATTTGGCCTGTAAAACCATTTCGGATTTAATGCATTACTCAAATGACTTTAGCAAATTGACGGGACAAATAAATATTGTACATGAAAATTCTACAAAATTTAGTGTTCATGAATGTAAAATTCTAGACGCTGAAACCGGGAAAACAAAATGGTTTAAGGTTCAAAAAACTTTATTCAGTAACAATAATAAAAACAAATGTGTATTAATTATAGCAAATGATATTTCAGAAATACACACTACGCATCTTGAATTGATAAAATCCAGTCAGGAATTAGAAAACTCTTTAAAAACCCGTGAAAATTTCATTGTAAATATGAGCCATGAAATTAGAACGCCTTTAAATGCTATTATTGGATTTAGTGAATTACTGCAGGATTCTGCTCTTGACAAACAACAAACTGATTATCTTAATACTATAAAAATAGCAGGCCATAATCTCCTGGGCATTATTAATGATATTTTGGATTTATCAAAATTAGAATCGGGAAATATTCAACTATCTAAAGAAAGAATAAATATTAAGGAAATAGTTAGCAATGTTAAGAAGTTATTTGAACCCAAAATTTTAGAGAAACAAATAGAATTAAACATTTTAATTGGGGAAAACATTCCGGATTATATGTTAGGCGATGAAATGAGAATTAATCAGATATTAATAAATTTTGTTGGCAATGCAGTAAAATTTACCAATCAAGGCAAGGTTGAAATTTTGGTTATGAAAATGGAAAATTATAACTCAAAAAATATAGATATACAATTTCAGATTAAAGATTCCGGAATAGGTATAGAACAGGATAAACTGGATTTAATATTCCAACGATATGCACAGGCAAACAAAGATTTTCATAAATTATATGGCGGTACCGGACTAGGACTAAGTATTTCAAAAAGCCTTATTGAAATATTAGGTGGGGCTATAGAATTAAGTAGCCAAAAAGGAGTAGGTACCACTTTTAGTTTTACTCTACCTTTGGAGATAGCAGAAGTTGCAAATAATGCCCACGACATGGAATTAAAGCCAATTTCTTTTGATTGTAAGCCATTAAGGATTTTATTAGCAGAAGATAATACTACAAATGCAAAACTTGCTATCCAAATTTTAAAGAAAACAGCTCATTCGGTATTGCATGTAAATGATGGGCTCGAGGTCTTGAATGAATTAAAAAGAAACACTTATGATATTATATTAATGGATGTTCAGATGGGCATTATGGATGGAATAGAGACTGCTGTTAAAATCAGAAATTCTGAACAATCATATAATAGTATTCCCATAGTAGCACTTACAGCCCATTCATTTAAAGGTGAGCGAAGCATCTGTTTCAATGCGGGTATGAATGGTTATCTGTCAAAACCATATAGATCGCAAGATTTAATAAATTGTATAAATGAAACAATACAAAACAAACTATATACAACCAATGAAAATAAAAGCATTATTGCATTAAATTAATTTATAAATTATAGAAAAAAGTTTATTATAAATGATCGATAATATTAAGGATGACCAGTGTAATATTTTAGATATTGATCTTACTTATTTGAAGGAATTTTCAAATGGAGATTTAGATTTTGAAAAAGAAATATTAAACAGTATAATTATTGATACAGATGAAATGATAGAAATGTTTAATTATTCAATTGAAATTAAAGATTATCAAAAAATATTTTCCCTTGCTCATTCATTAAAATCGTTAATGAACATAATGGGTTCCCGAAAATTACATGATTATTTCTATGGCATTGAACAAAATAAATATTCCAGAATAGCTTTTGATTTTGACTGTTTAAAGTTTCAATTTACTTCTATAAAAGAAACCTGGATTATTTCTAAATTTAAAATATTGAGACTAATTAAAATCAGTAAAAATGAAATGAATGTTTGGAATTAGAAATAAATTAATTTATTATTTTGTGAACATCTAAAATGTAAAATAATAATAATTAAATTATATTATTTGCTTAATGACATTATTAAAGAAAAATTTTTAAATATTTTAATGTTCTTTTAAATGTAATGTCAAATAAATTCTGCAAATTTACAGAAGGTTGATTTTTGTTTAAAACTACTTCTAAAAGTTTGCATAAACGGTAAAATTGAAGTGAAATTTATTCGCCATTTTGCTTTTATTTTTTTGCTATTTTGTGGCGTTGCGAATGCACAAACTTTTACCAACTCTACAGGTGGTGCTATACCTGATAATAATGTTGAAACCTGTTTTCCTTTAACAGTTTCCGGAATTGGAAATATCACTGCAACAAATGGACTTGTTTCTGTATGTATCAATATTACACATCCCTATGACGGAGATTTAGATATTTTCTTACTTGCCCCTGATGGCACAAGGGTAAATTTATCCACCGATAATGGGGGTTCTGGTAAAAATTATACAAACACTTGTTTCACCACTGCAGCACTTACAGCTATTACCAGTACAAATGCAACTCCACCTTTTACCGGGTCATTTAAAGCTGAAGGCAATATAACTAATGTGAACAATGGTCAAAATGCAAATGGCATTTGGAATTTATGTATTACGGATGATTTTGCCGGAGACATTGGAACATTAAATAATTTCACTTTAACCTTTGGTACACTTCCCCCAACAGTACAAGATTGTCCTGCCGCAATTTCTATTTGTCAAAATGTTTATAACCAAGCCATAGCTTATGGAGGAACAGGTAATATTCCTAAGGAAATAGATACTGCTATAAGTTGCCTTAAAGATGGCGAAATTGCTGATGTCTGGTACACTTTTACTGTACAAAATTCTGGATTTTTAAATTTTATAATAACCCCCAATACAATAACGGAAGATTACGATTGGGCTGTTTATAATTTAACCAATGCTTCTTGTTCTGATATAAAAACTAATCCTGCACTTAGTGTAAGTTGCAATTATTCCGGTACGGCAGGCGTAACTGGTCCAACCGGGGGTTCGGTATTTACAAATCAAGGGGCCATTGGAACACCATTTAATGCAAAAATTCCAGTAATAATTGGGGAAACTTACGTGATAAATGTTAGCCATTATACAGCATCTACTAGTAATGGTTATGTTATAGATTTTTCTGGTTCAACAGCAAGCATTTTTGATAATTTAGCACCGGCAATTAAAACTATAAATCCACTTTCCAATTGCGGTCCGGATAGTATAAATGTAATATTTACAGAGAATGTATTGTGCAGCACTGTACAAAATACAGATTTCACGGTTACAGGACCTGGAGGACCCTATTCAGTAACACAACTATCGTCTACAACATGTGCAACAGGGGCACCATATGGAAATACATACACGCTCCATATTAGTCCTTCCATGGTTAACGGGGGCACCTACCAACTATGTCTTGTGGCTGGCAATGGCATAAAGGACCTTTGTGGAAATGTAGCTGCTGCAGGGTGTAAAAACTTTGTATTGCCGAATAAAACTGTTCCGACATTTACTGCAATTGCCCCATTTTGCAATGGAACAACAGCACCTGTGTTGCCACTAACATCAAATAATGGAATCAGTGGAACGTGGAACCCGGCAACTATAAGCAATACAACTTCAGGCATTTATACTTTTACACCGAATGCAGGTCAGTGTGCTACTACTACCACCCTATCTATTACTGTAAACCCCTGCCCCAAATTTGGGGAATTTGCTTCTGCAGCTTACATAACCAAATGTAACAGCAACACCAATACCTCAACATTCTATAATACCACCGGATCCGGGCCTAATACTATTGGTCCATTACCATTTGCAAGCACTAATCTGGGTACCTATATTCAAAATTCAGGTCTTCTTAAACTTGAAGGAGGTGAAATAAAAACATTTAAAAATCCTGCAACTGCCAACGTTTGTGGGTGTAAAATTTACTATACGATTTATTCCGGTGCCCGACCCGCAACTCCTGTATTCATTCCTATTTCAATTCCATTTTATACTGCTTGCAGTGGCACTACTTTCCCCGACCCTGGAGGAGGCCCCTGCGTTAATGGTGATCAAAAATGGCAAAAAACAAATGCAAATATTGATTTAACAACCTTGCCTCCGGGGGCATATAAATTGGAACTCTTTGTAGAAATAAACGGAGATCATAATTCAACATCCTTATGTAGAGATACAGTATATGCAAATAATGGAGGAGCTAACTATATTTCAACGTTTGTAATTACACCACAAACAACTATTAGTTATACGGGAAATCCCTTTTGCACCTCATTGACGACTGCTCAAAATGTAACTATTACAGGTACTACAGGAGGAACATTTACAGTCGTTCCTGCAACTGGACTATCAATAAATGGTGCAAATGGAAGTATTATTCCTTCTTCAAGTACACCCGGCACATACACCATTACCTATCATTATAATGACGCTAATGGTTGTGCAAATACTGTTACAACTACTGTCACAATTAAACCTACTACTACAAGCACTACAAACATTGCTGTTTGCCCTGCTCAACTTCCATACATATGGAATGGCAATGCTTACAACACAGCGGGAACATACAATGTAACACTCATTAATTCTGTTAACTGCGACTCGGTTGCAACACTTATACTATCTGTAAAAGCAGTTAGCACTAGCACTACAAACATTGCAGTTTGTCCAGCGCAACTTCCCTATACATGGAATGGAACTTCTTATAATGCAGCAGGAACTTACACCAAGACATTGATGAACTCTGTGGGATGTGATTCTGTTGCTACATTGGTACTATCTGCGAAAGCAGTTAGTACAAGCATAACAAACATTGCCGTTTGTCCTGTACAATTGCCCTACTCATGGAATGGTAATGCTTACAACACAGCAGGAACATATAATGTAACACTTGTCAACTCTGTCAATTGTGATTCGGTAGCAACACTTATATTATCTGTAAAAGCCGTTAGCACAAGCACAACAAACATTGCAGTTTGCCCTGCACAACTTCCATACACCTGGAATGGAACTGCTTACAATGTGGCAGGAACATATAATGTAACACTTATCAACTCTGTCAATTGTGATTCGGTTGCAACATTGGTTTTGTCAGTTAAAGCCGTGAGTGCAAGCACTACAAACATT
>JANPGE010000169.1:0-1503 GCA_031423805.1 Segetibacter sp.
AGCAAATACTTACATACCATGTGCCTCTTTTGAGTATATTTCCACAAGTAGCCTTCCAGGTTTTCTTCCGGGAAATGTGGTAAGGCCACAGGACACTAATGTGCTCTATAAACCCTGGGTTCCTGTAACCATAAATTTGGGTCCTTATGTTGGTCGCCAAATTAGGCTTGAGTTCACTACTGCAGATTGTACAAAAGGAAAGCACTTCGGGTATGCGTATATTGATGTAAATACAGGATGTACTTCTGCTATAACAGGAAATTCGTTTTGTGCTGGTGCTACTTCGGTTACATTAAATGGGCCCAATGGTTTTCAGAATTATAGCTGGTACAATCAAAATTTTACGCAGTTACTTGGCTCACAACAAACATTGAATATTACCAATCCGGTCGGTAATACTACGGTAGCCCTTGTCATTACACCTTATAATGGTTTTGGTTGTATAGATACTATTTTTACAACGCTAAAAGAAAACCCGCTTCCATTAGCAAATGCCGGTCCTGATACTTCGGTTTGCTTTGGTTCTACTGTCAATGTTGGCTCTCCGCCACAGGTGGGACATAGCTATTTATGGTCGCCGGGAAATCAGGCAACCTCTACTATTGGAGTTTCACCTATAGTACTTACAAATTATATTGTTACTGTCACAGATGATACAAGCGGATGTAAAAATAAGGACACTGTAAAAGTGCAGCCCATAAAAATAGATACTTCATTAAAAGTAGTAGGAGGCCTTGCATTTTGTAGGGGAACTAATCCCAATACTGTATTCTCCGTTAATACAGGACCTACAAATATTCAATGGTATCAGAATGGCGTTGCAATAACAGGTGCAACAGGGTTAAGTTACACAGCAAATACCAGCGGGGTTTATTTTGCAATTTTGAAAAATGGATCATGTAAGGACAGCACCAGAAAAATTACAATTTCTTTTCTGCCATCACCTACTTTGTCATTTAATTTTAACACAGGTAACCAATGTTTGGTGAATAATAATTTTGTGTTTACCAACACATCTACTTCAACAGACAGCTTGATTTATGCCTGGAGTTTCGGCGATGGTGGTATAGCAGGAATTCGCAACCCTACCCATACCTATGCGGCTTCCGGCACATACAACGTACAACTAATTACAACCAACACCAAAGGATGTAAGGATACTCTCATTAAACCCGTCACTGTTTATCCCAAACCCACAACCGCTTTTGCAGCCAGCAGCAACCAATGTTTGGCGAACAATAGTTTTACGTTTACCAATACATCTAACATAACGGGCGGAACCTTAACGTACGCCTGGACTTTTGGCGATGGCGGAACATCTACTGCAACAAGTCCAACGCACAGTTATTTAGCTGCGGGCACATACACTGTCAAGCTCATTACTACGAGCAACAATGGTTGCACTGATAGTTTAACGAAGACTGTCACGGTTTATCCAAAACCCACGACAGCCTTTGCAGCCAGCAGCAACCAATGTTTGACGAACAATAGTTTTACGTTTAC
>JANPGE010000170.1:0-11152 GCA_031423805.1 Segetibacter sp.
AAAAGGGGCAGCCATTGGTGGCAGGTGAAGGTGATGTAATAAAGTGCTGCATTATTGCTATGGGTTGTACGGGTGGACATAAGGCAAATGTAAATTTTGCCGTCGACCAATTAAAGGCCTTAATTTAGCGATAGGTTGCAATTTTTGTAAACAGCGCAGGGTCTCTTGCAGGAGACCCCACGTGAACAAGGAACACCAACGACCGACCTTGAAAAAGCTGAAAGAATTAGAGAACAATATTTTGAATAAAAAAATAAATAAACAATGTCAACAAAAAAATTAAAAACTGTTTCACTCGACACAATGATAGACAAACACGTTGGCAAGGTTGGTACAAAAAAACGTGATGCTTTCGAGTATGAATTAAAATTAGAATTATTAGGTAGTGCTATAAAAGAAGCAAGAACACATCAAAATTTGACACAAGAACAACTTGGACAAATGGTAGGTGTATAAAAAGCGCAAATTTAAAAACTTGAAAACAACTTCACAAATGCTCGGTTTGACACAGTAATCAAAGTTTTCAATGCCCTCAATGCCAAAGTGAATTTTAAAGTTGAGCTTTCAAAACAAAAATTGTGCATCGTTTAATTCCAGGCCACCGCTCTTCGTAGAATATTGGAATTTCATAAAGCTCTCGTTAGTTTACCGGATGCAATCCTGCTTTTCATGTTGTATTGAAGTTACGCTACGCTTAAACTTCAACAAACACAAAGAACACTTACGCTAGCAGGCGGGTTAGTATTTTAACCATTTTGAGCCTGGAATAACAGAACAGGCTGGGTTAATAATTTACCCCCGCAGCTTGCAACTTTGGAAAGCACTAAGAGTTTCTAATATTCCACAAAGAATAGGCGTCATACCCTTATTCTAATTTGGGCAATCTGCCTATAGTCGCAGGCATCTTCATGATTTCGGCGCTTTGCTCTATGCTTTCTATGCTTGCTTTTAAATCAACCACTTTTGCATATAGTTCTTTAAACTCCGTTTTTAATCGGGTAAATTTGTCTATCTGGCTTTGGGTTGCTCCAAGACTTTGGTACCAACTATTTTCCACACAAGCTTCTAGTGCGCTAATAAACCCACTGAGCGTTTCAAATTCACGTTTTGCTAAAATTGTATCTCCGTTAAATTGATGATCGAGGCTATTTATTTTTTGCACACACACACCTACATCTTTTAATAGACCAAGGCTGTTTACCCCTCCGTAAACCACACCTTTCTTTATATATTTTACCCTTTCTTTTAATCCATTGTAATAATCAAAAGTACCCAATGCAACTCTTCTAAATCCTGCAAGTTCTTTGTTGTAAGCTATCCTGCTTGCCTGGTCAGGTACAGGCAGAGTACTTTGATTTAATACTTTGATATTAAGGGCAACTTTATCGGTCAGGTTTTCAGTAACTATGCCTTTTACATGTATTAATTGTACATAGTATTTACCAGGGACGGCAGGATGACCCAATGGTGGCGTATAATAGGGGTTGGATAGGTCGGGCTCTTTGAAATTAATGGGCACAGTTAATTCATATCTTCCGTCCCATGTCAGTTTTGTAAGTCCTTTTTTTGCAGGCTGCCTGTATTTTCTTATTTCATTGCCTTGCTCATCAGTAATAACCGCTAAAACAAAAGGCGCCTCTTCTGTTGCTTCCATTCTTATACTATCGGAACTTGGGTAATACACATCTTGATTCTTCTTTACTTTTTCCTTTTCGGCATCTGTTCTCAGGTCTTTTAATGTTTTGCTATCATTTTTCAGGTAGTAATATATGGTAGCACCTATTTCGGGGTTTTTGGCAGTAAAAAAACTTTCTCCCTGAAACGATTTGCCGGTGTGCCCGTAAGGAGTATTTTCGTTAAACACCAAACCATCTTTTATTGGAAATATGATTGCTTTTTTATCAAGGTCTTCTTTTTTTATGTTTTGAAGCAAAGTATAATTGTCTAACACAAAAAGGCCACGGCCAAAGGTGGCTATCACCACATCGTTTTCTTCTCGTTGAATCGTAATGTCTTTTATACAAATACTAGCCGGTAATCCTCCTTTTATTTCTACCCAGTTTTTGCCACCGTCATTGCTAAAATAAAAACCAAACTCAGTTCCGCAAAAGAGCAAATCGGGATTGATATGGTCTTCGGCAATGCAATATGCAGAACCATTTTCTGGTAAGGTTCCGGCAATGTTTGTCCATGTTTTCCCGTTGTTGCTTGTTTTCAATAAGTACGGTTTAAAATCGCCTTGCCTGTGATTATTAACCACTGCATAAGCTACTGCCTCATTGTGCATAGAGGTTAGTAAATAATTTACCAGTGGTTGCATAGTGTATGGCCCTGCCTGAATTTGGGGTATGCCGGCAATATTGTCAATTTTTGTCCAACTGCTGCCACCATTGTCTGTCACCTGTATGAGGCCATCATCAGTTCCTGCATAAATGATATTTTCATTTTTGGGTGACTCGCTTAATGCTGTTATGTTTCCAAATATGGAAGTAGATGCATTTTTTGCTACTGCATCCATACTCCATACTTTACCCATCACGGGAAATTTATTTCGATCCAGTCGTCTTGATAAATCAGGGCTGATGACCTGCCACGAATTGCCACGGTCGTTGCTTCTAAACACTTTGTTGGCGGCAAAATAAATTCGCTTATTGTCAAAATTACTGATGATGATGGGGGCATCCCAGTTAAAGCGATAGGCAGGTTCGCCTTCCTTTTCCATTGGACGAATGTCCACCGTTTCTCCTGATTTTTTATCAAACCTTACCAAACCACCATACTGCGATTCGCTGTAAACGATGTTTGGTTCTTTAGGATCGACCCTGCTTTGAAAGCCATCGCCACCGGTGGTTACATACCAATCTGCATTGATAATGCCACTGCCACTAGTGGTGCGGCTTGGTCCACCCAGTGTATTGTTGTCTTGTGTACCAGAATAGATGTAGTAAAAGGGTTTGGTATTATCTACACATACCCTATAAAACTGCGTAAGAGGTAAGTTGCCAAAGAAGCGCCAGGTATTAGCACCATCAAAACTTTCGTACAGCCCACCATCGCAACCTACCAGATAGTGTTTGGTATTGTCAGGGTCTATCCAGATTACGTGATTGTCAACGTGTTTGTTTTTTTCGCCTAAACCTTTAAATGTTTTGCCGCCATCGGTTGTTACATTTAGCCAAGTATCCATTACAAATACTTTGTCGGCATTTTGGGGGTCTGCAAATATTTCCTGGTAATAGTTGCCATCGGTGGCTTTGCCACTTTGTTTTTCAAAACTGGCACCATAGTCTGTGCTTTTATAAATACCTTTATTGTCCCTTCCTTCGCACATGGCATACACTATTTCAGGACTGCTTGGTGGAATAGCCAAGGCGATTCTTCCTACATCCCCGGTGGGTAAACCGTTGGTAAGTTTGGTCCATGTAGCACCGGCATCTGTACTTTTATATATGGCACTTTCAGGTCCGCCGCTTATGTACGACCACTCGTGCCGGCGGCGTTGGTGTGCACATGCAAATAATACGTTCGGGTTTTTGGGGTGAATATGTATCTCGTTGAACCCTGTATTATCGCTAACGGTTAAGATTTGTTTCCAGGTTTTGCCACCATCGGTTGTTTTATAAATACCTCTTTCTCCCCCGCTTTTCCACACAGGGCCATACGCTGCTACATAAACGACATCTGAATTATTTGGATCGGCGGCTATCATGCCAATGTGTTCTGATTTGCTAAGCCCTACATTTTTAAAAGTTTTGCCTGCATCTTCGCTTTTATAAATGCCATCGCCATAACCCACAGCCCGCTGGTTATTGTTTTCGCCGCTTCCTACCCACACTATGTTGGGGTTTGTTTTATCCAATGTAACACATCCTATAGAGTAAGCACCCATGTCATCACCAATAGGTTCAAAACTAACACCGGCATTTTTGGTTTTAAATACACCGCCTGCACCGGCAACAATGTACCACTCGCTTTTGTTGATTGGATTGACAGCTAAGTCAACAATCCTGCCCGAAGTAACTGCCGGTCCAATACTTCTGAAAGATAGGGCACTGTATGTTTCAGGTTTTAAGTGTGTAGGTTTTTCAATCACGGGTGGGCGTGTTGTTGTGTCTTTTTTTTGCGCAAATGAAACCGCAGAAAGGTTTATAAAGCATAAACCTGCAATCAATATATGTTTTAGCATAGTGAACAAAAGTATAAATAAAAACGAGTTAAATGAATTAAGCTACGATCAATTGCCACCTTTTTGTAAGCCTTGGTACTCCTTCAAGAAACCTCACGTTTTGGCACTTCCAAAAATTTAAGGTAAGATATTTTTCTTGAGCCTAACTGTGGCGGAGGTTAGCCCCGGGCAGTTAAAGGTAAAGGTATTGTGTATCCTTTCCGCAAAACAAGAAACAAGCGTGGTGCAGCCAAAGAGATTTTCAACTAAAAGAACAATGACAAAAGTTCTTATGATTTTTCTGATTTGGTAACCACGCACACCATGCGAAGAACGGCCATTACCACAATGCTTTGCCTGGGTATGCCCGAACACCTGGTCAGAAAAATAAGTGGCCACTCACCCATGAGCAAATCTTTTTTTAGGTATGTAGCTTTGGCGCAGTCTTATCAGGATAAAGAAACGGCAATGGTCTTTGATAAATTGAAAGAAAAAACCTTTTATGATTACGTAAAAGATTCAGTTCCTGCTTCGGCCCTCCGTAGATTAGTAAAGACCGATGAAAGCCTTGCGTATGTTTGTGACTAGGGAGGCGAATAATAATGCAGACGGTGTCTGGCATTTGAAAAGACGCCGTTGAAAATTTCTTTCCAAATCCTATCTTAGCTCAAATGTCTTTTGAGAACTGCCTATAAATATTGAACTCCGTTGGAGTTCGGAATGCATTTTGTCATTTGTTCTACAAATATTGATACCTACAAATATTGATCTACAAATATTAATGCTACAAATATTGAACTCCGCTGGAGTTCGGAACGCATAATGTTATTTGTTCTACAAATATTGATGCTACAAATATTGATGCTACAAATAATGAACTCCGCCGGAGTTCGGAATGAATCATCTGATTTTGCAATTGATACCCCGGATTTACCATTATTTTTAAAAAATCACCTTCAGAAGCCCTACTGCACTATGACAATCTTTGTAACCCCCGACCATGAATTCTGATTAATTGTTTTAGCATTTTCACAAGCTACCCGTACACAACCGTGCGACACTATACCCAATCCAACCCTTTGTGAGTTGTGAAAGCCAAAAGCCATTCCCCGGCTTTTAAAAGCTGTAAACCATGCCATACCATCTCTTTTGAAATTGGTATGTTTGGGGCCGCATTTGTTGCCAACCACATCGCTTCCTTTTGGGGTCAACTTCGGGTTGGGTGAGCAAAGCCAATTATTTACGGTACCGTTTAACCATGTAACCCTTAAGTCTTGTGTAGAAAGTTTAACCCTTAGTTCGGTTATGTAATTAGAGGTATTAACGGGGCCGCCCATGTGTGGATTGTCACGGATTACTTTTGGTTGTTTGAATTGCGGACAGACATTGCCCAATGCAGTCATGGCAACTTTTGGTTTCGCCTTGGCTTTTGGTTCGGCGACCTCTGCGTTTACCATTTTATCAAAGGCTTCAATATCTATGTCATCATCGCTAAGATGCAATATTTTTTCGGGTTGCTTCACCGCCTTCTTTACAGCCTTTACAGCTTTTTTGGGGGCTAATTTAATTTTTGAAACTTCTTTTACATTCTTTTTTGAGGTTGCCATAATGATTGGTTTTGGTTATTGTAAATATTGTATGCGATTATAAAAATAGTCATTTTTTATTTCAATAAATAATGGGGTTTTTTTACCACAGAGAAAATGGAGTGTGGCACAAAGTTAAAAAGAGAGAATAGTGATTTGCTCTGTGTTCTCTGTGAAAAATCCTGCATCTTCTCTGCGGTTAATTTCAACAAAAAACGAGAACTCATAACTTATTTTTTTACCACAGAGAAAAACGGAGTGTGGCACAGAGTTAAAAAGAGAGAATAGTGATTTGCTCTGTGTTCTCTGTGAAAAACTACTGCATCTTCTCTGCAGTTATATTCAACAAAAGGTGAAAACTCATAACTTATTTTTTTACCACAGAGAAAAACGGAGTGTGGCGCAGAGTTAAAACAGGGAATAGTGATCTGTTCTGTGTTCTCTGTGAAAAACTCCTGCATCTTCTCTGCGGTTATATTCAACAAAAGGTGAAAACTCATAACTTATTTTTTTACCACAGAGAAAAACGGAGTGTGGCACAGAGTTAAAACAGGGAATAGTGATCTGTTCTGTGTTCTCTGTGAAAAACTCTTGTATCTTCTCTGCGGTTAATTTCAACAAAAGGATATAACTCACAAGGTCTGATTATTGCAATCTACTTTTTTATAAAATTATAAATCATGAAAGTATTGTTCGTTTTAACCTCTCACAGTGAGTTGGGTAATACCGGCGAAAAAACCGGTTTTTGGATTGAAGAATTTGCTGCGCCATACTATGTTTTAAGCGATGCAGGTGTTGACATTACTCTTGCTTCGCCAAAAGGCGGGCAGCCACCCATTGACCCTAAAAGCGATACCCCTGAAAACCAAACCGAAGCAACCAAACGTTTTAAAGCAGATGAAGCACTTCAGCAAAAACTGGCGAACACTGTATTGCTTTCAAAGGTTTCCGCAGCAGATTATGATGCTGTATTTTACCCCGGAGGTCATGGTCCGTTATGGGATTTGAACAAAGATGAAAACTCGATAAAACTAATAGAAGATTTCTGGAAAAATAAAAAACCCGTTGCCGCAGTATGCCATGCACCCGCAGTATTGCTCAATGTAAAAGATGAGGCCGGGCAGCCTTTGGTTCATGGTAAAAAAGTTACCGGCTTTACCAATGAGGAAGAAGAAGCGGTTCAGCTTACAAAGGTTGTCCCCTACTTATTAGAAGATGAATTGAAAGCAAAAGGTGGCGTGTATAGCAAGGCTGCCAATTGGTCATCATATGTGGTACAGGATGGCTTATTGATTACCGGACAAAATCCTGCATCGAGTGAAGAAGCGGCAAAGGTGTTATTGAAAATACTGAAAAAATAAAGTTCAATTAAAGGCATTAACCACAAAGAGCTCAAAGTTTTTCACAAAGCACACAGAGGATTTCATTTTGATTTCTTTTGTGTGCTTTGTTGTGTAATAACAATGTTGAAATAAAAGTTGAAAATGATTACACAAATATTTTCCACTTGTTTATTGTAGTAGAAATGTTTACAATTGCAATGAGTTATTCATTTTGCAAAAGTTTACTACTATACTATTGTTGCTTTTTGTTTTTGCCGGATGGTGTCTTATTCAGGCATTTAAACCCATTTCGCCGCGGCAAAAAAACAAAGCTGCTCAAATTAATTTTAAAGTACCCAAAGGTTGGCCTGCCCCTAACTATGATTTCAAAAAGAATCCTGTAACACAAGCAGGATTTGAACTGGGGAAAAAACTATTTTATGATGGGCGACTAAGTAAAGATGGAAATTTTGCCTGTGCCAGTTGTCACCAACAGTTTGCTGCATTTTCTACCTTAGACCATGCATTCAGTCATGGTATTAACAATGGGCTTACCAACCGCAATGCACCGGGGCTTTTTAACCTGGCGTGGCAAAAATATTTTATGTGGGATGGCAGTATTCATCATCTCGATCTTCAACCTATAGCCCCTATTACTGCTACAAACGAAATGGGTGAAACAATGGATTCTGTTATTCTTAAACTTAATGGCGACAAGACATACAGAAAACTTTTTAAAGCCGCCTTTGGTTCCGAAACTATTACTACACAAAGATTGGGCAAAGCACTTAGCCAATTTTTGGTAATGCTTATCAGCAAAAACAGCAAGTATGACCGGGTAATGCGTGGCGAGGACAGCTTCAACCTGCCACAGCAACTTGGCTATGAGATATTTAAAAACAAATGCGCAAGCTGTCACAGCGAGCCATTGTTTACTGATTTCAGCTATAGAAATACAGGCCTACCCCTTGATACCTTTTTAAAAGATTATGGCAGAATGAAAACTACAGGGAATGCCAGGGATAGTTTGCGATTTAAAGTGCCGAGTTTACGCAATGTGCAGGTTACCTTCCCCTATGGGCATGATGGGCGTTTTTATTCGCTTAATGCAGTTATGGAGCACTATAACACCAAAGCAAACAAGAGTGCAACCACTGATACCCTTATAAATAAACTATTCCTGAACAACTTTGAGATGGGTCAGCTAAATGCATTTTTATATACCCTCACCGATTCTGCTTTTTTAAAAGACAAGCGTTTTAGAGATGCGGCTTATGTGGACAAGGTAGAAGCGCATTAACCTTAATTAAGTAAATAATTTTATATCATTTTAAGCGGATTTTTTTCGGGAAGAAGCCTTGACAATTAGTAGTACGTTTTGATTTAAAACAAAATGCCAAAAACATATTGGGAAGAAAATGGTAGCTGATAGTCACTAAAAAATTTGCATAATAACAAGGCCGCCCAATCCTATACAATTATGATTTATAAGATCTTACATCTGATTTGCTATAGAAAAAACTATTACCGAAACTAATCAGAAACCTGCTGCAAATCCTTCTTCCTAAGCCATCCTTTTGATGGTTGTCCTTTGGTATTGGTAAACGATACAAAAACAAAATCACCTTGTTCTTCTTCAGCATTTACAATTGCATTGTTAGATGGCTCAACGTAAATATTTCTTTTTGTGGCTTCATCTGGTGCATTGTAGAAATACGCCTTGCTTACCACCATGTATTGTACACCTTTTACTATTTTTTTTTCATTTGGGGTAACTGTTGGTGAATTGTTGATGGCGGAGGTATCTGTCGCAAGTTTTGCCAATGAATCTTTGGCCCTTTGTTGAGCTATTTTTGCTAATAATAAAATTCTCAACGAGTCTGCTTTTTTCTGCCTTAGCATTTCTATTTGTTGCTTAGTCATTGCCGGCAAATCGTTTGCCGAAGGCGGTTGCAAAGTAGTTGTATCGGTGAGTGTGGCTGTGTTTGTACTATCTGCTGGAGGAATGTTATTAGCAGTTGGTTTATAAAACATATTATAGCCAATATAAAGTGCACCCGCCAAAATTGCTAAAAGCACCATTACAAACCACCACTGCGATTTATTATTATTTTGGGGAACATCGGCTACTTCATTTACAATTGCATTTTCATTTCTATTTTTTGTGGAATTTGCATCATACCCTTGACTATAATCAAACTTACTTACAACTGTGGAAGTGGCATTTATGCTATCAGGCTTTACCGCTTTCAGGCTTTCGTTTTCACGTTGCAATACCAACACCTGCTGTTTGTATTGTGCTAATTGCTGCTTCAATTGCTCCTTTTCAATATCATTATTCACCTTACTAAATGAAGGTGTTGCCAATTGGTTTGCGTTTAATTGTGTAGCATGATAAATTATAAAATCATGCAGTTCCATACCATTTGCAAAACGTGTATCAGGTTTCTTTCTAAGGCAGGTATAGGTAAGGATTAGCAGCCAATCGGGTACAAGTATTTCCCGGTCTTTCTTTTCCTGCGACCATGTGGCTGGTAATGAGGTCCTTCTAAAATTCAACAAATCAGGTGGCACAGTTTCCATGTGTGCAAGCCGCACATTGTTTCTTGCTGATTCGCTTTTATCTGTTAAGGGAAAAGGAACCCGGCCGGCCAATAGTTCGTAAATGATAATGCCAAAGCTGTAAACATCAGTTTGATACATCATTTCACCATTGTCTTGTTCCGGTGCCATAAATTCAACTGCTCCTGCTTTACGAAGACTTGTCCTTCGCTGTTCATCGTTCATAATAGCAAGACCAAAATCAAGCAGTACATAATTGCCTGTGTTCAGGTTTAGTTTTATGTTGTTACTTTTTATATCGCCATGTTTCACATCGTGGCGATGACAGTGTGCAAGTGCATGTGAGAGTTGTTCTGCTACTTTTATAACTTCTTTTATGGTAAAAACAGGATCAAGAGGTGGTGCCAATAACTCTTCTAAATCGGGCCCATCTATGTATTCCATTTCTATAAATGGAAAATTGCCCGTTTCGGTAAGCCCCGAACTCAAAATTTTTACAACGTTAGGGTTGGGGGTTTTGTTTACCTCTTTTAACTTTTGTACTTCATTTTGAAAATCGCGGTAATTTTTATCTTCAACACTTTCTGTGTAAATAGGTGTAGGCATTAGTTTTATGGCAGTAATAATTTCCCCTATTCGTCTGCCTTTGTACACACTGCCCTGCCCGCCCGTTTTGAGCGCACCCATATTTTCAAGTCCTTGTGTTATGGTAAAAACCTTTGCCATTTATTTATTTGATTACTAAGAATACTATTTATAGCGAAAGTAAGCTGTAGGCTTCATAGTAACCGCTTGAGTGTAAAAGGTTTAGCGTTTAGTTAAAACTTTCCCCGTTTTATTCTTTCCGCAGTTTGATAATTTTTGTAAGGATATCCATTTAATGCTAATCAAGGGCTTGAAATGTTTGTTTTCAATGCCATTTGGAACAGCATTTTGGTAAAAAAACGTTTTTTAAAAAAGTGCCTTTAGGCACAAAATGTTGACCAAATAAATTGTTTCGTCCCTACGGGACTTTAATTGATGGGTTGGGTCTTACTCTACCAACATTTAGTGCCTAACGGCACAAAGAATACATCCAACCCTTGAATGGCATATTTATTACCCTAAAGTGAATTCCAACACAGCAGATTCACCTAAAATAATCTGATCACCGTCTTGCAATCTGTAACCAATACCTGTTGTCTGTATTTTTACAGGTTGGCCATTCTTTGATTTAATTTTGGTTTTATTATTGGGGGGAATACCACCCTCATCTGCAAAAAGCAGAAAGTTATTTACTGCATTATCCCACGCTATGTGGCAGTGTTGCCGGCTTACCAATCTGTTGCCATCATCTGTACTTTCGGCTAAAAAAGCTATGTGATTTTCTCTTACAAACCCTTCTGCTGTTGCAGTTTTGCTCTCACGGCCAATGTTTATTTTTCCATCCTGCGCCTTTATATTGTAAGAAGGTTTTTCAGCTTCGCATTTTAATACTCTAATCATTCCTTTATTACTAAAAGTCTGAACAACAGGTG
>JANPGE010000171.1:0-2255 GCA_031423805.1 Segetibacter sp.
AAGTAAGTGTCTTCGCTAAGTCCTCTTTGTTGGGCTATATCATAAACCGATTCAGCCATTTTAAGTACAATGTTTCCGGTGAAGCCTTCACAAACCATTACATCGGCTTTATCCAACAGTAAGTCCCGGCCTTCTATATTACCAACGAAATGTATGTGTTTATTTTCCTTAAGCAGGGGATAGGTAGCCTGGGCCAATATATTTCCTTTGCCTTCTTCTTCGCCTACGTTGAGTAAAGCTACTCTTGGGTTTTGTATTCCTATTACATGATTGGCATATAAGCTACCCAATATTGCAAATTGATTAAGATGTTCGGGTTTGCAATCTGCGTTGAGGCCTACGTCGAGTAAGAGACCGGTTTGTCCATTTAACTTTGGGATTACAGTAGAAATAGTTGGTCTTAGTACACCCGGTATTGCTTTTATACTATACATGGCACCTACCAACATGGCACCGGTATTTCCTGCACTTATAAAAGCATCAATCTTGCCTGAAGCCAACAAGTAAAACCCAACAGAAATGGAAGATTTTGGTTTTTCTTTCAGCGCTTTTGTCGGGTGTTCGTGCATACCAATAATTTCAGGTGCAGGCACAACATTTATGTGGGGAGATGAAATATTATTTTCGGCAAGTAATTGGTTTATTTGTACCTCATTACCTATACAAAATATAGTAGCCGGAGCTGTTGAATCTGATAAATATGTTTGCAACCCTTTGATTGCTTCAGCCGGCGCAAAATCGCCACCCATCATATCTATTCCAATATTCATAGCAGGTTCTTGTTATTAAATAATACCATTTGGAAAAATAAATAGTCCAATCTGGTTTTAGTATAATGCCGATACCGTTAACTCGGTACAAGTTGTTATAGCCGTTTAGGCCAATGAAATTGGACTATTACGGATATGCAATCGGTATAAATAATAAACTGGTACAAATAAAAAATTATTCACGCCTTTGCAGACATGAATAATTCTATAAAAATTGTTGCGCTATTCTTATGCTTTTAAAGGAGCGATTTCAGCAACCACTTTTCCTTTATAGTACAATTTTCCTTCGCTTACATGTGCACGGTGGCGTACATGCAATTCGCCTGTAACAGAATCCTTGCTTAATGTAACAGCTTCTGCTTTGTAATGTGTTCTTCTCTTTGCACTGCGCTGTTGCGAGTGTCTCCGCTTGGGATTAGGCATAACTTAAAATTTATAAAATATCTAAAACAATTATTGCAAATCTTTAAACTGATCCAAACCTTTCCAAACAGTGTTTGATTGGGATGATTTGGCTTCTTCTTCCATTTTTCTCAACTTTTCCAACACTTCAGGGTTGCATTGCGATTTTCCGTTTTCATCTTCCTTACACATACGCTGCATTGGTATGCTTAAGTTGATAAATTCATAAATCCAATCTGCAACATTCAGGTGGCTTTCTCCCTTTCCTATATAATAAACATCGGGGTCATCTTCCTCTTCGTTCATTATTTCCGGATCATCTACAATTTTCACCACTATTTTAAACTCGTCCCACAGTTGCAATTGCAGATTATTACCACATCTGTCGCACAATACATCTACTTTGCCATCTATGTCAAACCGGCAAAGCATAAATCCGGATTTCTTATCGAATGTTAACTTGACCGTTGCGTTGCAATGTTGAAAATCCTGCTGTTGAAAATCCTCAAAAAACTTATCGTCAATCTGGTAAACAAATTGGTGCTCGCCGGGTTTTAAACCTACAAATGCTATATCAAAGGCTCTCCGGTGGCTCATAGTCATTTTTTAAGGATGGCAAAGGTAGGGGAAAATGAGGGAAAAAAAGTGAAAAGTGATTGCTAAATGTCATTTATGCATATTTTATATTATATTTCAGCCTCCTTACAAGTATTCAAACCTTTAAAACAAAAAAATAGAATGGTAACATTGTATAAACAAAATGAAAATTTACGTTTTTAGATGAGGAAATATTCTCTATTTAGGAATTGTAGTTATACCAATGTGATTTTTAAAATATGCCAATATTTTTAAAATCTTACATTGGGTTATACCGAAGGAATTCAACAAGGAGTCTAATGAGGCGATGCAGCATTGGCCTATTTTGTTTATCCAATTGGTATTACGCATCCAATTCTTAATTATTATTGTCCAAATTATGGCATGTTATTTTCAGTTAAAATAAAAGTATGGATGCAGCAGTATATCCCACTGTGGAAAAAGTAAGATTTATAAAAAAAATCAGAATCAGTACTTTGGTTTGGG
>JANPGE010000172.1:0-12501 GCA_031423805.1 Segetibacter sp.
AAATACTAACGCCAATGCCGAATCATTTAATTCAAAAATTAAACTCTTCAGGGCAAACCAAAGAGGAGTAGTGGATATCTCCTTTTTTTTGTTTAGGCTACACAAACTTTTTGCTTAGTCCCCACAATATTAATGTGAGCCATTGTTTTGTCATTTTAAAAAGTTTCAACTTCCTTTTACCCAATTATTTATTTTCCGTTAATAAAAATAAGATGAGACTAGCTATTTAATCAGAGTGGGATAAACTACAGACTCTTGTATGTAAACAACTAATCTTTGTATGGGGAGAAACAATTGAAAACCTAATAACCAAATTTGAAAAGGAAAGTCATATAGATTTCAATGCAAATTTTTATTATACAAAATCAAAAATGTAGCAATATTTTTTTAGAAATTACCTGTTTTTGAAATTATTAAAATTTAGCCGACAACAATAAACTCCAGGAGATATTTTGTAGAAATTAAGGTAAAAGTTTGTACAGCAATTTCAGGTAGGAATAATATTTATACCCATTGGACAAACAATGTAGTCCAATTCAGCTTCGCCTCATTTGACCATTTGTTTGATATCATCGGTATAAACCACTGTAAGATTTTATAAATATTGGCATATTATAAAAATCACATTGGTATTATAACAAATGGCGAAAATATAAAAAAATCAAGGCTGTCCAAAAGGACAGCCTTGATTGCAGTTTTTAATTTTGAGTAGGATTAGTTTGTAACGATTAACTTTTGGTTAGTTACTTCTCCATCTATAATAACCTGTACATTGTAAGTTCCGGCAGTTAAATGTTGAATACCAATAGTAAGTGCATTTGAACCGTTTACTATTTTGTTACTTTGATTAACAATATTTCTTCCGGCCATATCCATTATTCTGATTGCAGCCTTTGCATCTCTTACTGCATTAATCTTTAAAACAAAGAAGTTTTTAGCAGGATTTGGATAAATTGAAAGATCTGTACTTGCTTTATCAGTTATTTTGAAAGCTAGTATATGACTTACTTTAAAATCTGCACTTTTTTCTACCTCTTTCAAACGATAGTACACAGTTACACTTCCTAAGCCTGCAACATTATCATCATATGCATATGTGATAGTGCTGTTGCTGTTTCCTCTTGCTGTTATTTGTCCAATAGCTGCAAAGTCACGACCGTTAATACTTCTTTCAACAACGTAATGACTCATGTTACTTTCGTTTGCTACTTTCCAGTTTAGCTTGGCTATTTTGGCAGTAGTCAAACTTCCTTTGAACTCAATAAGACTAAGAGGAAGTATGGTTACATCTCTCCAATCTCTATCAGCAAATGGACATGTACCCGGTGCCTGCTGTGGTAACTGTGCATTGCTACCTGCAGGAATTGGTCCATCAAAATTTCCATTTGGTCCCATGTTGCCATGTGCTACATTATGTGTTAAAGAGTCTATTGCTGTTTTAATGTTGAAGATATCAAACTGATCAATCAATCCATCTTCGTCTGTGTCATTGTAATCGGTTACAAAATTACCATAGATGCCTGAACCTTCATTAATATCCGGTGCTCCGTCATTATCTGTATCTAAATCTCTGTAATCAGGTATTCCATCGTCATCTTTATCAAAGGGAGTAATTCCAGGTGATCTTCTGAAACAGATATTTTTATCAGTATCATAAGCGTCATCTAATCCATCTCCATCATCATCAATTCCAAATGGTTGCACTTCTGAACATGTTGGTTGACCTTCTACATTATCTGTAATCCCATCATTATCACTATCAATGTCGTATGGGTTAGGAAATCCATCATTGTCGTTATCTTTAACAATTATACCCTTTGCTCCAAACCCACGGAAGTTGTCAGCATCATTATTGTTAGAAGTATAATTAACGGTTCTTACGCCGTCCTTATCATCATCGTTTATACCCATTGTAAGTCCTGTATATCCTGCAGCATATGCATCCAATTCCAATGCTTCTCTATGATCAACAATACCGTCTCCATCGCTATCCATATCAAGATAGTTAGGGTGAGTATCTCTATCTAAATCCTGTGGAATAAGTCCAATACTTGCTGCAATTGATGGATTGTTATCATCACGGTCAGCACTTGACATAAGACCATCGCCGTCGGCATCTATACCATCAGCCATACCATCAAAGTTATTGTCTGTAGCACGGCTATCACGGCTTTCCTGTATATCTATGATACCGTCATTATCACTATCCAAATCAAGTTCATTTATAATGCCATCTCTATCCCAATCAAAGAAATCATTTATACCATCTCCATTGCAATCAATCCATACAAGTGGCTGAAATGGGTGGCCGTATATATCATTGCCTGCAGGAGTAACGCATCCCGGAGTCTGATCCTTATAATTTGCTATTCCATCATTATCGCAATCCTGTAAAGCATCATAACCCCCGTTTTCTACAACATCCAGAATACCATCATTGTCATCATCAATATCATCTAAATCAGCTACACAATCTCCGTCAGTATCCTTTTCACAAGCTTCAATTCCAATGGCTGTAAGACCAAGATCATTTCCATAAATACCCTGACTGCTATTAACAATTTTAAAGGTTGTAGATGATACGGTGGCCGTAAAGCTATATTCAATACGCTTCCATCCATTAAGCGCTGTTGCATTCGCTGAACCGGCTTCATCTATTGTAACAGGACTAAGCACAACATTTCCGTTTTCCATCAATTCCACTACCGGGTTAGCTAACCCTGCAGATGGTTCTACCATGTTACTTACATAAAACCTAAATCTGTAATTTTTGCCCGGTACAAGTCCATTTATTGTTTGCTCCCAAACAATTGCATTTCCTCCAAGATCATTACCATTATGAAACATGAAATAATTTGTAGCAGGTATTCCGTTAGCAACATCACCGGGGAAAGGTAATTGGTTAACTGAATCCGCAGATACAAATGCACCTGTTGTGTTAATGATAGAGAATCCTCTTTCACTCGCAGGTTTTAAATTATCGCCTTCATACTGTGATTGTGCAGTAAAAGTGCCTGTACCAAAATTGTAAACGATACCTGGTGTGGTATAATCACCGGTAAAAGTATTGCCGGCAGTTGGTGAAACTATAGCTGTTGAGAAATCTCCATTAGTTACCAACCCTGTGCTAACTGTAAGGTATCCAACACCGCAAGAACTGGTAGTAGCTATACATTTAGATTTATAAAAACCCGCATCTATAGTATTATTTACTTGACCGGCAGTTAGGGTAACCGCTACCTCTCCGTTTACAGGGTCACTGTCTTTTGCATCATTTGTACCCTGATTGGCAGGTGAAGGGGTATTGTTAATTGGAGTAATGAACTGTACCAAATAATTATCAGGTCCAAGATTTGTAAATGAATATTTACCCATGGCGTTTGTAAAAGTTGTGCGAACAGTACCATCGCTAAATACAAGTTTTACGGTTGCATTTGCTATACCAACTTCATTTGCATCCTGAATTCCATTGGCATTTAAATCGTTGAAAACAAAATCTCCGATTACTGCATTACCAACAAGAGCAAAGTCAAGTGTTTGATTGCTGTTACTATCATCACCATCAGTAACTGGTTCGGCGCCTGTAGCAAGTGTAATGAAGTTGCTTTTTAATTCGCCGGCAGATAAGTTTACACCATTATTATCACTGTCCACATCATTGTCTGGGTTTGCACTGGTACCTGTATTTGCACCCGGTGTGTAACCCGCAGGTATGGTAACACCTACAATATATTTTCCAGGTAATAGGTTTGAAAATCCATAAAGGCCATTTACAGTTGTAGTTGTGGCAATTGCAGCACCATCAGGTACATTATCCGCATTGTTATCTTCATACAATGAAACAATAGCGTTAGATATTCCTGGTTCATCTGTATCTTTTATTCCATTTAGGTTTATATCATTCCAAACCAGATTACCTAATCTAAGACCTGTGCCTGAAACAAAGCCTGCATCTATACTGAAATCGCTTTGATTTGCAGCAATAGTTACAAAAGCATCTCCATTTATAGGGTCACTGTCAATACTATCATTAGTTCCTACATTGGCTGTGGTTGGTGCATATCCTGCAGGAGTAGCAAAGGATATTTTATAGGTACCTGGCCCAAGGTTTTTAAAATCATAATATCCATCGCGTCCATTAAAATTTAATGTTTGGGTTGTGGCAATAGTTCCATCTTCAAAAGTGATAGTAACATCAGCCCCGTTTATACCAGGTTCTCCTGCATCCTGTAAACCATTGCTGTTTATGTCATTCCAAACAAAATCACCAATAAATGAATTGCCGCACTCCGCTAAATCAAAAGTAAGATTGCCGTTAGCATCATCACCGTCAACTGTTGGCTCACCACCATCGGTAAGTGTAATTGCATTAGTATATAATACTCCATTTACAAGGTGAACTATATTGTTATCGTTATCTACATCATTATCAGGGTTTGGACTTGTAGCCTGTGTACTCGAATTTGGGCTTTGGCTATAACCTGCCAATAATGGAATTGATGCAATATAGCGACCTGCTGAAAGACCAGTAAAGATATATTTACCGAATAGATCCGTAACAGTAGTAGCAACAGCAGCACCATCTGGTAAATTATCACCATCATTATCTGTATAAAGACTCACCGTAACATTACCAATACCCGGCTCATTGGAGTCTCTTTTTCCATCACCATCAAAATCGTTCCATACCTGATTGCCCAATCTTAGATTACCTGACTGTATTTGATAATATCCGGCATCTATGGTAAAGTCACTCTGATTTGCGGCAATGGTTACTATAGCATCTCTATTAATAGGATCACTGTCTTTTGCATCATCTGTACCTGCATTAGAAATAGTTGGTGTAAAGCCGGAAGGAGTTGAAAAAGTTAATTTATATGTTCCTGGTCCAAGATTTTTAAAATCGTAATAACCATCACTTCCATTGTAGTTAAGACTCTGCGTAAATGCAGTAGTACCATCTTCAAAAGTAATTGTTATTGTTGCGCCGTTAATACCGGGTTCGCCTGCATCCTGAATACCATTTTGATTAATGTCATTCCAAACAAAATCCCCTATAAATGAATTACCACACTCGGCCATATCCATGGTCAAATTGCTATTGGCATCATCACCATCTGTAGTTGGCTCGGTACCTTCTGCAAGGGTAATAGCTTTAGTAAATAATACTCCATTTATATTATTTACTATATTATTGTCATTGTCCACATTGTTATCAGGATTGGGGCTTGTGGCCTGTGTAGATGTGTTAGGGCTCTGCGTATATCCAACTAATAATGGTATAGAAGTTACATACCTTCCGGGAACAAGATTGTTAAAAGCATATTTTCCAAATAAATCTGTAACGGTAGTACCAATGGCAGGTCCATCAGGAAGATTATTTAAATCGTTATCGGTATATATGCTAACCGTTACATTTCCTATACCCGGTTCGCCTGAATCCTTTTTACCATCGCCGTCGTAGTCATTCCAAACCTGATTGCCTAGCTTTAAATTACCTGAAAAGGCCTGATAAAATCCTGCATCAATAGTAAAATTACTTTGACCAACACCAAGCAGTAACGTTACTTCCCCAAATAGAGGATCGCTGTCTATACTGTCATTTGTTCCAATGTTTGATAATGTAGGCGCATATCCTGCCGGAGTTGAAAAAGTAATTTTGTAAGTACCGGGTCCAAGATTTCTAAAATCATAATATCCTGCATTGCCCAAATAAGTTAGTGTTTGAGTAGTAGCAGTAGTGCCATCTTCAAAAGTAATTAATACTGTAGCACCATTTATACCGGGTTCACCTGCATCCTGTAAACCATTTCTGTTTATATCATCCCAAACAAAATTGCCAATAAAGGAATTACCACACTCTGCCAAATCCAATGTAAGATTACTGTTATTATCATCCCCATCTGTAGTGGGTTCAGTTCCATCAGCAAGGGTAATTGCGTTGGTAAACATTTGACCATTTACCAGATTGATTAGATTATTATCGTTATCAACATCAGTATCAGGATCAATACTTGTTGCAGGCGTAGAATAACTTGGGCTAGGAGAAAAACCGGGGAGTAATGGCATGGAAGCAATATATCTGCCTGCCGCAAGTCCGGTAAAAGTAAATCTGCCGTAAAGATCGGTTTGTATAATGGCAATTACCGGCCCATCAGGCAGGTTATTATTATCATTATCTGTATACAGTTTAACGGTTACGTTTGCTATTCCGGGCTCGCCGGGATCACGATTACCGTCTCCATCATAATCATTCCAAACCTGGTTACCCAAGGTTAAATTACCAAACTTTGCATAGGATTGGGTTACAAAAAAGGTAGATACCAAAAATAAAAATGCCCTGTAAAGAATCTTCATAAAAAATATTGTAAGAATTATGGAATCACGTTTTTCATAAAACTAGTGGCTTGAATACACCATTGTTATTTTACTGAAACATGGATAAAAAATCTTTCGTTGAATAATGGATTTTTTGGCTTCTATAATAGGATGGACTGTTGTGACAAAAAGTTGCAAACAAATGCTGATTGTCGCACACAGTTTTAAGAGGATTTTAATTAAAACAAAGGTATTCAGGACTTTTGAATTAAAATATATAATTTAAATTAAAAAAAAAATTCAATCTATAAACATCTTAATATTTATTGCTATTGGCTAGTTATTTAGCAGAAAAAAGTATAAAACACATAAATTGTGAAAGAAAGTAAACTTATTTATTTTTTAATAGTATGTAAAATGTTATTTATTCTTTCATATAATAGTTTTTTGCTTTTGTCATTTTTCTTTTTGGGAAAAATTCCAAATAGTCAACTTTCATGCCTGACTTCATATAAAATTATTGTGCCTTATAAATTTTTGCATGAAAATTTATTCATAATTTAAGGCAAAATAAGCGAAAGTATTTTTTTAAGCGGGGGTTATTTTTCCTTCTCCAAAACTAATATTACCTTATTAAAATCGGCTGATGCATTAATAATTTTCTTAAATTCTTCAAATTCATTTAAAGGGTAATGAAATCTCTTATAGCTTTCGTAAATATCAATTATCAGCGTTTTACCATTTAATTTATAACTGCTCACAAAACCCATAGTTATTTCATCACCTTCTTTGTGCTCAATGGAGATATTAATGTCATTTAGATTTTTTACTTTATATCCTGCCGGTATTTCAAAAGTTATTTTTCTTTTCAGGGTATGAGGATAAGGCATTTCTACAGGTAACTGTCGGGGTTTTTCCTGATACATTTGTTCCTGCGGTCCAATTATTTCTCCAATTTTCAACAATATTTTATCTCCTGCCCTTTCTACCAGGTCTGCACTTTTAATATCCGCAGAAATAATTAATGGCTTGTTATCGGATTGGTCAGTGAGCTTTGCATTTTCAACCTTAATATTTGTTATGTCTGTGCTTTTTGCAACCGATTTTATTATTTCCAATGTAGCTTCATCTTGCTTGTCTTTTGGTAAAAAAGCATAAATAGGCCTGTAACCCATTGCACCATAACCGGTTAAAATTTGACTGCTATGCAATAATATAGTATCCATATTTTTTGCAAACCTTAAAGAGACCTCCATATCATGTGCATGATTTTGATAGGGCAACATTTCTATAACTCCAAAAGAACTTATGGCACTTTTGAAAGAACCAATGATTGTTCCTTTCAGAAACAATCCTTTACCTCCTGCCCAATAAGCAGGTATATAAGGGTACCTATATTCTATAGAGGTAGGGGAAAGGTATTTTTTTGTACCAGGAAAATAAAATGCAGTTTCGTCTACCCTATTCCAGTTTTCAATATCTTCATCAAGAGGGGCTTCATCTCTTCTACCTACAAACACAATCTGATAATTGATACCCGCTTTCTCAAACAGGTTGGTAAACAGCCTTATTATGCCTTCGTTGTCTGCACTTTTTCTCTTTATTATTTTATCTAAAGCACCGGCATCTTCGCCAATAAGGTTTTTGTCAATATTTATGTTTGACTTTATGTAATCCTCTATTGCCTCAATTTTAGCTTCTTCACTCTTTAACCCTTCTACATTAATCGTTTCTAATAAATTAGTAACCGGCTTTTCTTCTTTAGAAGTTATAGCAGTATATACCCCGTAGATTCTTTTACCAAATTCCTTCCAGGTATATATACGTGTATCTTCACTACCAGAAAGGTTATAGCTTAATTTATACTCTACTCTTTTGAGGTAAGGGTCACGTTCTGCATATTTTTCATTGTCAATGTCAGGCACGTTCTCATCGTGTCCAACAATTATTCTCTGATCATCAATAAGGCTATCGCTGCTTAATTTAAAACCATTAAAAGCTTTAGCATCAAATTTTAGATGCTTAGGTACAGAAAGAGTAAATTGAACATTCTCATAAGGTGTTGATCCATTTTGAAATATTTCACTTCCAAAAAAAGTAGGCTCTCTTTTAGTTGTGTAAATATATTCAATCTCCGCTCCTTTCTCCACCCCTTCCATTGCAAAGATTTTAAACTTTCTACCATCTTCTTCGGTTTCTTTAATTTTATCGTCGGGCAGGTCTATTACTTTTCCATTTGCTAATATAGTACGGGCTTTTAATTCCAATATTGAGCCGCCCTTATAAACCGGAACGTATATTTTATTAAACATTTCTATACCCTTACTGTCATTTATTTTGTAAATGCGATGCGTAGTGTTATAAAGAAATATTTCCTTCCCCTCAACCTTGTACTCAACAGTTCTGTCGTCTAAAATACCTACAGCACTAGAGGTAGCAAATTGTTTAGAGGCCGCATGTAAAACAGGAGTTTGTGACCATGCTACCTTTTGCTTGTAATTGAATGACTGCGCATTTATTATAGACGAAAATAAAAGAATAGAATTTAAAATGAGGGTGCACTTCATACTTTGCAATTTGAATTATTTCTTTTTTAAAACCAGTTGTTTTTTATATTGTTTTACTACTTCATTTACCGTATCGTTCCATTTAGAAAAATCTTTTGGATGTAACATCATACAGTCTGATTTAAAATCTTGTGATGCTATTATTTTATTACCCTGTACCGTGTAATTTAGATTAAATGAAAATAGTTCATTTTTATAATGATAGCTTTCCGGCAAATAGCTTATTTCAAAATCTTTTGGTACTTCGAGAATGGTATAATTTTTTGATTGGAAACGAAAATCATTATCAACAGCTATTTTACGTTTTGCCGTATCAATGATAGAAGTCAGATTATACTTACCCGGATCCAGGTTCAGGTTTATATAAAATTCATCTGCAATTTTTTTACCGTAATCAGGCACCTGAAACTGACTTTTAAAATTGATAACCTTTTCGGTACTACTTACATTATTAACAGAGTAATCATCCAGAATAAATTTATTGCTCCCTTTTGATATCAGTGCCTTTACAAAATCTTTAGTTTCTATGGCATCACGATACAAGAGGCGGTTGTAGGCATCTATGCCAAAATATCCATTGTAATACACACTACTGCTACCTTTAATGCCCTTATCACTTAATGTAATAAATGTACTGTCAACTATCATGTTCTTTTCCGCAGCCATTACCGGTACGGAAATCAATTTATAATTGGCCTCCCCTATACTTACCATTGCCTGTTTACCTTGTATCCCTTTGCTTGGAATACCAAAAATACAATTGGGGTCAGTACCGTCTAAGAATATCCAATCATCACCTATTTGCACAGTGCTTATCATGTGGTTGTCTGTTATTGGCAGAGGCACTTCGTTGTATTGATAGGGAATGTCTCTTGTACCTATCCATGTGAAATATGCTTTTAATCCTGCTTCTTTAAGTAGCGCCGTAAGCAGACTTGCCATGTCTTTGCAATCACCATATCTCTTTGTACAAACTGCTGCAGCTTGTCTAGGTACAAAGCCTTCTAATCCATTTTCAAAAGCTACATACTTTATATGTTCCTGTACCCAGTTGTAAATACTTTTTGCTTTACCCTTTTCAGTTGCAACACCTTTTGTTAAGCTGTCTGCAAGGTGTTTAATAACCGGCGATGGTGTTGTGTTTATATCTTTGAGAAAGTTGTAATTCCACTTATACAAGTCGTCAACATTTGCCAAAAATCCCACTTTTTTACCCTCATCGTTCATGTATGAAGCTATGTAAAAAATAACATGGGGTTCAAAATGAGACCGTGGTGGACCATCTCTGAAATCATCTTTAGGCTTTTGAAAATCTGCAGTAAATTCATACACTGTTTGCCGACCATGCTTTGACTCATTTACCTGCACACTTTTATTTTCATCATTTTTTATGATGTATTTTACTTCCATCCCTTCGGGAAATGTTACCATGCATCTTGAATGAATAACAGGCAAGTAACTAACAAAATAAAAAGGAATCATAAGGTGAGCTTCTTTTAATAATTCTGTATGAGAAACAGAAGCCACTGCCCCTTTTACCAACGATGGAAAATCAAAAACCATTTCTTTGGTGTCATCATAAAACACACTGTTACTAGTGGATGATTGTGTTTTTATATCAGTTACTTTTATTTTCTTAAACCTGTTGCCATCAGGAACTTTGGTATAAGCTTCCAGATCACTTATTTCTTCAAATGAGCCATAAAAGATTTTATACTTATTGTAAATGCCATTTGCTTTATCCGTTAATGCTAAAATTTCTTTGGCTTCTTTGGTTTCAACAACCGGCAAATTATCTTTCAAAAATATTCTAATATCTCGGGTAGAAGAAAGCATTACAGCATTTTCACCAGGATATTTTTGTGAAATTTCTTCAGCCGTTTGAGAAATGCTATTTGCTGAACAAACTAAACTAACCACCAACCATGTAAGAAAGTATTTCATACGATTTGCAATAATTATTTTACTGATTGTAATACTCCGAAATAATATGTGAATGTCTGGTTAAGCTTTCCGGTATTGTCATAGACCTTTTTAACACCGTGGCGGTCTCCATCATAATAAAATTCTTCAGACTTGGGTTTACCATTGTCCCACCATTCTTTAACCGAACCATGCAAATTTCCATAGTAATAATTTTCCTCCTTTTTCAACTGTCCGTTTTTGTAGTATGTCTTTTTTACGCCGTTATCATCTCCGGCAATTCGTAAACCTTTAAAATATGGTTTACCATTTGTGAAATAGACATTGCGTTTACCATTTACCTCATCTTCTTCAAATTCTATTTCAGCGCTTTTGGTGCCATTTTTATAATAAGCCAACACTTTACCTGTACCACTTTTGAATGGAATAAGGGGAAGCAACTTACCCGTTTTATCTTCATAAGCAAATCCTTTAACAGCTCCTTTTTCATATTTAATTACAACTGCCAGTTGATTATCATCGCCATATATTTTATAATCGCCATTGTAATCGCCTTCTGTATAAGGTAGATCCCTTTCTAATGTTCCATCATCATTATAGAGTTGCAGCGTATCATTTAACCTGCCAAGATTATAGGTTTCCGAGTAATGCAACTTACCATTTTCATGATAATAGGTCCATTTGCCGTCTCTTTCATCCATTCTAAACTTACCCTCAAATTCTGTTTTTCCGTTGATGTAAAATTTCTTTTGAATACTGTCTTTGTTACCATATTTATTATAATGTACCTGACTTATGTTGCCATTTGCAAAAGTAACTTTATACTCACCGTTCAGATTATAATGCTTGTATGCTGATTGAATAAAATTGGTACCGGCATAGTTCTTAAAAGTATATGCCCCTGATCCGGTAGGGAAATCAACATCTGCAATTATTTTTCCAGTAGTATCAAATTGTCTGATATTTTGTATCCATCCATCGCTAAATCTCATTTCATGATCCATTTTGCCTGTTGAGTGATAATACTCAAGGTATCCCTCGATATCGCCATTTTTATAATCAGTTTTTGAATACACATTACCAAGTATGTCATAATCAATATGCAACCCCACCCTATAACCGTTTTGCAACTCACCTTCGTGCTTTTTATTACTATTCATGTAGTAGGTAATTTGATAGCCATTTTGTTCATCATCTTTGTACAAATTTTTAGCGGCCAGTGCTCCATTTACATAATACGATATCTTCTCTCCCTGCAACAGACCTTCTTTGTATTCTGCAGTAGATTTAACCTTGCCATTGCGATAATAAAAAGTCGATTTGCCGTTGCGCATTCCTTCTTTGGTAAAATATCCTTCGCTGGTTTTATTGCCTTCGGGATCAAAATAGGTAAAGTTTCCAGAACCATTTCGACTTGTGCTATTCGATATAATTTTTCCGTCTTTATCATAAAACTTCATATCTCTTAACCGACCCTTTTCATACATTGATTCACTGTATAATTTTCCATCTGTATCAAAATCCTCATATTTTCCTTCCAGTTTATTTTTTACATAATTGGTTTGGTACATTACTTTCCCGTTATCGTAATACTCTTTGTATTCTCCTTCAATTTCATTTGCATTGTAATTATATGCTGCTTTAAGTTTTCCGTTGTTATAATATTCTTTCCAGGTACCGGATCGTTTGCCTT
>JANPGE010000173.1:0-5472 GCA_031423805.1 Segetibacter sp.
ACCAACAAGGTCACCGGTTTTGAATTTGCTAACACCATCACCTGTTTTAGTTATTCTACCCACAATTTCATGACCCGGCACTACTGGGTACACGGTATTGTGCCATTCGTTGCGGGCAGTATGTAGGTCAGAGTGGCAAACACCACAATATAAAATTTCAATCTCTACATCATCTTTTCTTAGTTCTCTTCGTTCTATACTAAGCGGTGCAAGGAGGTCTGCAGCACCCTGTGCGCCATAAGCTTTTGTTGATTTCATGTTTGTTTTTTATAAATGCAATATACAATTGTAATCCTTTAAAGTTCACATCAGTAGGTTATGAAATAGTGAACTGGGGAAAAGTATGCATAGCAAAGGTTTGGTGGATTAATCAGTAATTTTTTTCTTGCTTATTAGTTTGTATTTCACTTCCATTAAATTGATGATTGCTAATCTTCTTTGCAAGCCGCTATTGTAGGGAAAGCATTTAATTGATGCCCAATCACCACTACTTGTGTATATTCTCTTAAATACATTTCCAATTTTGCAATCAATTAGGTAAGAACTCCCATCTGTAACTCCACATAAACTAAACTGTTTAAGTACCGAATTATTAGATAAATAGTACGAACTAGAATTGTCCTCAGGAGTCAAGGGTAGATTGAATATTTCATTTTCAATTAAGGTTTTTAAGACGCTATCTGCTTTTAAGGTTTCAATTGGGTTCATTTCCACTAACGAGTCATATGGAGGACGAAGTTCTCTATTAGCATGGATAATTCTTTTAAGTTTGAAGATTGTATCGTAAACTAAAATTGTACAAAAATCATGAGAAGCAGTCGACGATTGGTAAAACCTGATTTTAATTTCATTGGAACTTTTGGATAGACTTGGTAGCAGAAATTTTTCTGCAAGCGATCTTTTGTTTTCAATTTTAGAAAAATCGCTTTTACTAATTCCTTCTACCTGGCCTATGTACAATTGGTTTTGTGCATTCAAATCATTGAAGTGTATTGTCAGCAAAAAAATTAAGTACAATCGAAAATGTTTCATTCCGGTTTGATATACTATGAAAGATGAAACTACGGGTTTTTGTTAGTTTCCTTAATAATTTTTCACAAATAAAGCCCCACAACATTGCAGGGCTTTTTGATAGTTTAATCTGGAAAATAGTTTTACAATTTACTCACAACAACATCCTGTACAGAACGGGTAGAAGTATTAACTACATAGTTCTGTTCCAACTGCTTGTTACTGCTGCTAACAGTGATGTAGTATTTGCTACTGTATTGTTCTCCCTTTAGCAATTTGAATTGCTTGTCAAACGATTTTTCGTTGTAAGAAGTGGAGAACAATATCTCATTGTTATCATCCTTAACTGTTACAGTAAACCTGGCACCGGTTTCGTTGTTTATTTTTATTTTAAACAATAGTCCATCGTTGGTGCTACCGGTATAATTAATACCAGATCTATCTGCAGGGTTTACATTTTCGTTGGTGCCTGCCTGTACGCTAAGAGATGTCATTAAAACGGATGCAAAAATAAATGCTGCGCTAATAAACTTTTTTCCTGAAAATTTTAAAAATGCCTGTTTCATGTTTTTTGTGTTTTAAACGAATGAATTAAATAATTACCATCATCTGGTTAACAACCGCAGGCAATACAACCTATTAGGTGGCTTTTAGAAATCGAGTAGTAGAAGGTTGTTATAAACCTTTTTTCAATGCTTTGAATGAAGTAATACTTACTTATCAATACCAAAGGTAAATGAAGGTAACCTTGAAATTAAATATAATAAACAAGTGTTAGTTAGGGTATGGGGACTTTAATTTTGATAACTCAATCACTGTCAACCACTAATGGTGCTTTTACTGTTGAGTGTTTAATCATTTAGTAACATAAGGCAAAGGGAAAGTTTTGGGTTGCATTGAAAAAAATAAGCAATTTGCCTATAAAAACATAGCGCCGCTGGTCGACGATTTTTATAAAAGCAAGTGATAAAGGGATATTTATGTAGACCTTGCAGCTTTAGGATTGCATTTGTTATTATTAGAGAATTGATGTATAAAATACCCTAGTTGAACTGCAATGCAGGAAGTCTGTATGTTTGGCCATCATACACAAACAGCTCATCTATTTCATAAGTCCAATATGAAAACAATGGAGATTTTTGCAGGTATTCTTTCACTTCATCTTTACTTTTTGCAGTCATCATAATCCAACTTCTATAGCTCTCCATACTTACAGCATAAGAGTCAATAATGCCTTTGTTAATAAGGTAATTAATGTATGTGCGATGCGGTGGAACAAGATTCATAAAAACCTCATCCATAAAGAAGTTAATGGTAATCAGGTATTTTTTAAGCGGCTCTTCCATGTGGGTGAGGGTTCAAAAGGTTTATGAGGTTCAAAGGGTTTGGTGGTTAATTGGTTAATAAGTTAATTGGTTAATTGGTTTATTGGTATATCTGGTATCGCCTGAATACTCAATACCAAATACTGTATACTTCGTACTTAATACCAATATCATACATCCGACATCATACATCCGACATCTCCTACACTCTCCAATCTACGATTTCATTTACCCATTCAGTTTTATATGGAGCAGTTATTTTTATATAGTTATCTGTGTAGCCTTCCATCATACCGCTTTTGGTATTGGCTTCAAATAATACTTTGCGTGTCTGACCAATGTGAAGGCGGGTATGTTCACTCATCTTCATGTAACTAAGGTTGCGTAGCTTTTTGTTGCGTTCGTGGCGTATATTTATTGGTACTACATTATTCATTTCCACCGCTAAGGTATTGTCTCTTTCGCTGTAGGTAAATACATGCAGATAACTAATGTCTAACCCGTGAAGAAATTCAAAAGTTTCCTGAAAATGAGCATCCGTTTCGCCAGGGAAACCCACAATAACATCCACTCCAATGGCACAGTGCGGCATTAGTGTTTTAATCAATTGTACCCGTTCTGCGTACAACTCCCTTTTGTAGCGGCGGCGCATAAGGCCCAATACTTCGTTACTACCGCTTTGTAACGGAATATGAAAGTGAGGCATAAATTTATCGCTGTTGGCCACCATTTCAATAATCTCATTGGTAAGTAGATTGGGCTCAATTGAAGATATGCGGTAACGTTTTATACCGTTAACATTCTCCAATGCTTTTACAAGTTCGTAGAAGTTTTCTTCATGCTTTTTGTTTCCATCAGGTCCTTTGCCAAAGTCGCCAAGGTTTACACCTGTAAGTACTATTTCTTTTACACCTGTAGCAGCCAACTCTTCCACATTCTTTACCACATTATTTATGGTATCGCTGCGGCTTTTGCCACGTGCCATAGGTATGGTACAGAAAGAGCAGTTGTAGTCGCAACCATCCTGCACTTTGAGAAAAGTACGTGTACGATCATTGATGGAAAAAGAAGAATTGAAGCCACTCACATCGGCTATATCGCAACTGCAAATTTTTGCACTATCATTTTTGGTTAATTCTTTCAGGTGCTGCGCAATGTTAAACTTTTCGGCAGCGCCGAGTACCAAGTCAACACCTTGTATAGAGGCTATTTGTTCAGGTTTTAATTGTGCATAACAGCCTGTAATTACAACAAGGCTTTCAGGAGCTTTGCGTTGTATGCGGCGAACGATTTGTCTGCATTCTTTATCTGCATTGTCAGTAACAGAGCAAGTGTTTATTACATATACATCTGCCATGTCGTCAAAGTCTTTCTTTTCAAAACCTTCCTTTTCCAATAAACGGGAAAGGGTTGAGGTTTCAGAAAAATTGAGTTTGCAACCTAATGTATGAAATGCCACCGATCTGTTTTCGCCCATAAGGCGGCAAAGATAGGTAGAAGAATGATGAAGAATAATACAAAAAATGTTAGTTTTTTATAAGGTATTTTCTCACTGCTTTTCCCTTGAAAGATTTTTTTTGGGAAATGGGGTCAAAAATAATTTCCTTAATAAAACCTCATTTTCATTTTCGTTTATTAATTTTCCTATATGAATATGAAAAAATTACTACCAATTATTCTGTTGGTAATCATGGCAGTTGTTGCTATTAGTGTAAAGCAATGCAAAAAAAATAATTCTACCACTAAGACTACAACGAGGCAAAATAATATACCTCCCATTTCAAGTAACAGAAGTGCGCCTTCTACAAATAATAATGCTAACCGCGATGGTTTAGACAGAAATCCTGACCATTTGTTTTATTCTAAACATGCCCGTTGCAGAATGAAATGCAGGCATATAACACAACAGGAAGTAAAGGAAATTCTGGTAAATGGTACCATCAATTATAACAAAAGTGAACTGCAAAACGAACGTGGACCCAAGTACGCAGTTGAAGGCAATACCCACGATGGACAACATGTGCGTATCATTTTTGCACCTAATACACAACACATCAACGTGGTCACCGTTATAGATTTGGAGGAAGATTATGCTTGTAGCTGTGACTAATTCTTCTGGAACAATTTGATTAGACGTTTAAGAAATATCTTTCAACTGCGCAATCACCTCTATAGGATTTGCAGCACTGAAAACCGTATTACCGGCAACCAATACATCTGCACCCGCCTTTACTATTGATGCTGCATTGTCAAGTGTAATGCCCCCATCTATTTCAATGAGTGTTTTCAGTTGTTTCTCACTGAGCATTTTGCGTAGCTGAATTATCTTCTCAATTGTATGAGGAATGAACTTTTGACCACCAAATCCCGGGTTAACGCTCATGATTAAAACCAGGTCTATATCGTGCAATACATCTGCAAGCAGTGCAACAGGTGTATGAGGATTTAATGCTACACCCGCCTTCATTCCGAGACTTTTTATTTGCTGTATGTTACGGTGCAAGTGGTTGCAAACTTCTATGTGAACAGTAAGAATATCTGCTCCGGCATTTTTAAACGCTTCTGCATATTTTTCAGGTTCAACAATCATCAGGTGTACATCACATATTTTATTTGTGGCCTTTCTGATTTGCTCTATTACAGGTAAACCGAAACTAATATTTGGCACAAACCTCCCATCCATCACATCTAAATGAAACCAATCGGCCCGGCTTTCATTCATCATGGTGCATTCGTTTTGTAACTGTAAAAAATTTGCTGCCAGTATGGAGGGGGCTATAAGGGGCATTTTTGTTTAGTTATGAGTTTAGAGTTATGGGTTAAGAGTTTAGAATTATGAGTTTAGAGTTATGAGTTATGAATTTAGAATTATGAATTAATTAAGTTCCCGTTATTTTATATCCCGCATCTAATATCTAAAATCTATAATCTAATATCTCCTCCAAAGCTATTGCAAAATAAAAAACCACATTATAAAAATGTGGCTTTTTAATTAAGTGCGGAAGAGGAGATTCGAACTCCCATGCCCGGTAAAAGGCGCTACCACCTCAAGGTAGTGCGTCTACCAATTTCGCCACCTCCGCTTAGGGGGCAAAAGTAATAAAATCATTTACTTTAAAAAATCATTTGTTTAATA
>JANPGE010000174.1:0-4548 GCA_031423805.1 Segetibacter sp.
ATTGGTATATCAACTTACAAGCGGTAAGTATGATGTTGATAATATTCTTGGTGTAGATGAGAAAAATAAAACAGTTTGGTTTACCGCAGCTATGAACTCCCCAATGGATCGCCAATTGTATTCTGTTAACTATGCTAAGAAACCGGTTACAAAACAAATAACCAAAGGTGCAGGTACACATAAAATAGACATGAACGACGACTTTACTTATTATGTTGACTCCTATACAGATATTAATACTCCATCGTTTATAGCAATTTATGATAGCAAAGGAATGCTTGTCAAAAAGCTGAAGGACAACACGACTTTAAAAGAAAAACTAAGCCAATACGCCTTAGGCAAAACAGAATTTATTAAAGTACCTAATACCAAAGGCGATACTCTTAATGGATGGATGCTTAAACCTGCTGATTTTGATGTCAATAAAAAATATCCTGTTTTGTTTTGCAATTATGGCGGACCGGGCAGCCAACAGGTTCTGGACAAATGGGGGCAAACAAGCATGTGGCACCAATACCTTGCTCAAAATGGTTACATAATAGTTTGTATTGATAATAACGGAACAGGATTTCGCGGAGCGGAATTTAAAAAGAAAACCTACCTGCAATTGGGTAAACTAGAGATAGAAGATCAGATAGAAGCAGCACTGTATCTGGGCACCTTACCCTACATAGACAAAAACAGAATTGGCCATTGGGGATGGAGTTATGGCGGCTTTATGAGTAGCCTGGCCATTACCAAAGGTGCAAATGTGTTTAAAGCTGCAATAGCTGTTGCTCCTGTAACAAACTGGCGTTATTATGACAACATTTATACAGAACGTTTTATGCGTACCCCGCAGGAAAATGCAAAGGGTTATGACGATAACTCCCCACTTAATTTTACTAAAAGCATAAAAGGCAAATTTTTAATCATACACGGCACAGCAGATGACAATGTACATTTTCAAAACAGTGTTATGATGGTGGAGAAAATGATTGATAATAATATTGATTTTGAAAGTGCATACTATCCCAACAAGAATCATGGTATCAGAGGGGGAAATACTACATATCACATTTATAAGAAAATGACTGATTTTATAATGAAGAACCTGTAGGAGTTTAGAGTTTAGAGTTATGAGTTTAGAGTTTAGGGTTTAGAGTTATGAGTTTTGGGTTTAGGGTTTAGGGTTTAGGGTTTAGGGTTTAAAGTTATGAGTTTTGGGGTTAATATTTAGGGTTTAATGTTTATCGAAATATTTTCCTTTTAACTCAAATATTGATACTTGAATTTTGACTTAATTCCCATCGACAAAATGACCAATTAACTTATTAACTTATTAACCAATTAACATAATAACAAACCAAAATTGTAAAATAAAAAAAAGGGCCAGGATAGAAATCCAGCCCGATTTTAATCCAATATTCTATGAAAAACCACTTACATAGATGTGGTTTGAAAAAATAAGGTTGCAAAGGAGGTCACAATTAGCCAAATATTTTTTGCTTATGATAGAAATTGCCTTTAAACTTTTCCCCTTGATAACTGTTTAGAATTAAGCAGTTATATATTTACTCAAACAGAACAAATTGGCAAAATGAATAAGATTGTTGTAGCAATAACAGGTGCAAGCGGAGCCATTTACCCAAAACTTTTAATAGAAAAACTATTAATATTAAAAGACCAATGGGAGGAACTAAGCATTGTTATGAGCAACAACGCCAAAGAAATCTGGAAAACCGAATTGGAAAATGAAGATTTTAAAAATTATCCTGTTCGTTTTTTTGAAAAAAATGATTTCTCTGCACCTTTTGCTTCCGGATCGGCCAGGTATAATATAATGATTGTGTGCCCCTGTAGCATGGGCACACTTAGCCGAATAGCCACAGGTACAAGCAACGACCTTGTAACACGTGCTGCCGATGTCATTCTCAAAGAAAGAAGAAAACTGATATTAATGCTTAGGGAAACGCCCTATAGCCTGATACACATAAAAAATATGGAAACGGTAACTATGGCAGGGGGCATTATCTGCCCTGCTACGCCATCTTTTTACAGCAGGCCACAAACTATAGACGAAGCTTCTATGACTGTAGTTGATCGTCTACTTGATCTTGCAGGTCTTGATATTGCAACCTATCGGTGGGGTGGAAATAATTAATATTTTTCAACCCAATGTTATAAACTTAAGCTTTTTTTGAAGCTAGGCAGGTGTACTTTATTCAACTCCGGTTGTGTTACTTGCCAACTTCATTGTCGGCATCCCGATAAATACCTTTTGAATCGGGACTTCAACTGCATCTTTTTATATCAGCTTTTTCACATTTTTGCTTGTTAGAGTTACCTAAGTTAATGGCAATGCGTTCTTAGCTCCTTTTCATTCTAACGATATTTAAAAATTGGTGTTTTTTCTGAAAATTTCCACATTTTACCAGGTAATTAAATTTTTATTATCTCAAAACATTGCTAAGAATAAAGAGAATAATTTACCCCGTTATACATTTTTATTAATTATTTTCTAACAATATTGAAATTATCTGCTTTTTTCTCACAGCCCTATTGTTTAAGTCCTATTGTTTTAGATAAAATTAAATTGATAGCTTTGCAGTTCACTCAAAAACGATTGCCCCTATGTCTATTCCAACTATGATGGTTCCAATTGAGCATTTATTACAATTAGGACTAAGTGAATCTGTGAATATTCACTATCAATTAACTCCCGAAGAACTTGTGAAGCAAGCTGTAGATTTGGGACAAGGCACCCTTAACGATACCGGTGCATTGGTTATTAATACCGGCGAGTTTACAGGCAGAAGCCCGCAGGACAAGTTCATTGTAAAAGATGCAATAACCGAAAACACAGTTCATTGGAACAATTTTAATTTACCCATTGATGAAAAATATTTTCATCAGTTAAAGAAAAAACTCGTTGCAAATCTTAGCAGCAAAAATGAAATCTGGGTTAGGGATTGTTACGCATGTGCCCATCCTGATTACAGAATAAACATTCGGGTTATTAACGAAAATCCCTGGAGCAATTTATTTGCTTACAACATGTTCCTTCGTCCACATGAAGAAGAATTAGATGAGTTTACACCTGATTGGCACATCATTCAGGCACCTGAATTTCATGCAGATGCAGCCGTAGATGGTACAAGACAGCACAACTTTGCTATTGTTTCATTTACCCATAAAACAATCATCATTGGTGGTACAGGCTATACCGGCGAAATGAAGAAAGGTATCTTTACCATACTTAATTACATTTTACCACAAGAACGTAAAGTGTTGAGTATGCATTGCAGTGCAAACGTTGGAGAAAAAGGCGATACAGCTATTTTCTTTGGATTAAGCGGTACAGGAAAAACAACCCTTAGCGCAGACCCACAACGCAAACTGATAGGTGACGATGAACATGGTTGGACTAGTGACGCAGTATTTAATTTTGAGGGAGGATGTTATGCTAAAGTAATAGACCTAAGCGAAGAAAAAGAACCTGAAATATACCACGCAATCAGACCCGGTGCATTGGTGGAAAATACTACTTACGTTGATGGCACAAACAAGATTGATTTTGCCAGTAAAAAAATTACTGAAAATACACGGGTAAGTTATCCGCTGCATTTCATCAGCAATGCATTGGAACCTTCTATTGGCAAAACTCCAAAAAATATATTCTTTCTTACGGCTGATGCAAGTGGTGTTATGCCCCCAATAAGCAAGCTGACCCCTGCACAGGCTATGTATCAGTTCATAAGCGGTTACACCGCTAAAGTTGCAGGAACAGAAGCAGGTGTTACAGAACCTAAGTCAACTTTCAGCGCATGTTTTGGTGCACCATTTTTACCGCTTCATCCGGGACAGTATGCAGAAATGCTGGGTAAAAAAATGCGTGAAAATGATGTAAAAGTTTGGTTGATAAATACAGGATGGAGCGGCGGTTGCTATGGTGTAGGCAGCAGAATAAAATTGGCTTACACCCGTGCTATGATTACAGCAGCCCTAAATGGCGAATTGGAAAATGTTCAGTTTGAAGAACAGCCAACTTTTGGATACGCCATGCCAACAACTTGTCCCGGTGTTCCATCAGAAATATTGAATCCCCGAAACACGTGGAGTGATAAAGCTGCATACGATTCCAAATCAAAAAGTCTTGCAGCCGAGTTTGTAAAGAATTTTGAAAAATATGCTGCCGGTGTTTCAGCAGAAATATTATCTGCTGCCCCTAAGGCCTAATTCGGTTTTGGTCAATTTTTTGGTATTTGAAACCTGCCTTTTCCAAGGCAGGTTTTTTATTTTCATTATTAATATTTTATTGGAACAATTGACAGCATCAAATACAATACGATGTAAAAAATACAACACTATTGTAGTTTGCGGCATTAAAATAAATGAGGTTAACCAGGTTAAATTATAATACCCGTTTTATACCATTATGAAAAAATATTTAGTCCAATAATTTTATTGACTTTTTTTTACTATCTTTGGACTATAATATAATTCATTACTTATGTCCTCTCCTAAGCAAATCATCATCAAAGAGTCCCTGGCGGAGTTGCGAAAACT
>JANPGE010000175.1:0-5420 GCA_031423805.1 Segetibacter sp.
AAAAAATTGCACCAATAATATTACCCTATTTAAAAAGCAGGCCTTTATCCTTAAAGCGAAATCCTAATGGTATTATTGATGATGGGTTTTACCAAAAAGATGCCGGAGAGAATGCGCCATCGTGGATTAAAAAGATTGATATTCATTCCGCTTCAAACAATAAAACCATTCATTACATTATGTGTAATGATTTGCCTTCGCTGCTTTATATTGCTAATTTAGGTTGTATAGAAATGAATCCCTGGTTTTCTACTGCTAACAAAATTGATAAACCCGACTATATGGTTATTGATATTGACCCATCAGCAAATAATACTTTTGATCAGGTAATAGAAACTGCACTTATGGTAAAATCTATTTTAGATAGTGCGGGGGCTGATAGCTATTGTAAGACCTCGGGTGCTACAGGATTGCATGTTTTTGTGCCTATGGCAAGAAAATATGATTATGACCAGGTGAAAAACTTTGCCCATGTTATAGCTACTCTCACAAACGAACAATTGTCAAATACAACAACCTTAGTAAGATCATTGTCTAAAAGGGGTAGTAATAAAATTTATATTGATTATTTACAAAACAGACGTGGACAAACGTTGGCTTCTGCCTATTCCCTTCGACCAAAACCCGGAGCCCCTGTTTCTACACCCTTACTTTGGAAAGAAGTAAAAAAGGGATTAAATCCTTTGAAATTTACTATAAAGACCATACACAAAAGAGTTGAAAAAATGGGTGATCTTTTTGCTCCTGTTTTAGCAAAAGGCATTGATATAAAAAAAATGTCTGGAAAAATTAATGCAATAGAATTTTAAATTAGTTACAATAAATTTATTTTATCCTTTGAGTTAACCATTTATAGAAGTCAGGAAATTTATTTCTCCAGTATTTTTCAGAATGTTCTCCTTCAGGATCTGCTTCAAAATAAGTTTCAAAGTGTTCGTAATTATTTAATATCTCATTAACTGCCGTAATATATTCCATCATATTTTCACCTTCATTTAAACCTCCATAGAAGTAAAACTTTTGTGGAAGATGAGTGGTGTGAGCCGCTATTTTATGCAATTCTTCCAATTTGTCTGCAACTAACCATATAGCAGGTGAGAAAACACCTGCACCACCAAAGGTTTCAGCATAAGCAACAGTGCCAAATAAACTGATTAGACCACCCATACTGCTACCCGCCATAAAAGTAAATTCTCTTTCAGGCAGGGTTCTGAAATTAGCATCTATATATGGCTTTAAATTATTTGCAATAAACTGAATGTATTGATGTCCCTCACCTTCACCATACTCCTCATGGTCAAAAAAGTTATATTCATTCATCCTTTTTTCACTATTGTCTATGCCAACTATTATGCATTCTGCACCCATACTGTTCAAGCCTTCATCTATACACCACTCTTCATCCATGGCTGTTGTCTCATCAAAGAGATTTTGGCCATCATGCATATAGATAACAGGATAGTGTTTATCAGTATCAAAATAATTAATAGGCAGATAAATCCAAATTCTTCGGGTACGACCTAATTCAAGAATAGCAAAATCTTCCAGTGTTATTATATTTTCTGAAGCTGTAGTATATTGTTGATTTTCCATTTTATTTATATTTTTTTGAAAATGGTTTAATCTAAAAATTCATACCTCATTAATTTTCAATTTTGGAATTATATAATTGGTAGATTTTACTTTTATATGTGGTGAATAAAATTCTCATTTTGTTAAATGAAAATGCAATTACCTCAATAATTTATCTAAAAGACAATTATAATTCTGATTCCATTCGATTTAAGGATATCATATAAATTCTGAAAATTAAAATGCCATTGTAGAAATCTCTACAATGGCACTTAATTTCTACGACCTAGTTGCCGTGGGTTGTTATGATTTAATTTTAATAGCCTTAATTGTTTTAAGCATTTCTCCTTGTCTTACTTCTACCATATATATACCTGATTGAAATTGGTGTCCAAAAGTTATAGTTTGGTTTGGTAAAATTTTACCCTGATAGACTATCTTACCGTTTATATCAAGAACTCTGGTTTCAATTTTTTGTTCTGATGATGAACGAACCAACATACTAAATTGATTAATTGTTGGATTAGATAATAAAACGATTTCAAAGGGTTGATTTATGGCCTCTTTAGTTGTTTTGCTGTATTTTACCGGGATAATTTTTGGTCCGCATGATATGGGGGCTTCATTTAATGTTACAGCTACTGAATTGGCAAGACAATCATTGGCATCTTTTACAAATATTCTATAAATGCCTGCACTTAATCCGGTAAAGTTATTGGTGACGCCATATGTACCTGCGGTGCCAAACTTGTATTCATATGGAGGGGTACCCCCTGAAGCTGATACGGTTATGGATCCGTCTGTTCCCCCTATACATGTTGCATCACTATGTACTTCTGTGGCAGTAACAGCCGTGGGTTGTGTTATTGGGACACTACTGCTGCCAATACATCCTGTTGCGTCTTGTATATATAATCTATAGGAACCAGCCTTTAGATTAATAAATGTATTACTTACACCATAAGTTCCTGTTGTTCCCAATCTGTATTGATAAGGACTAACACCATTAGTCGGTGTAACACTTAAAGAACCTGTAGCAGTACCATGACACGTAGGAGGTACAATATTTAAATTTCCGGTTATAAGGGCCGCCTGTGCTACTCTTATGTAAGGCGTCTTACCTGTACAGCCATTTGCATCTTGTATGTAAACCCTATAACTCCCTGCTTTTAAATTTGTGAAATTATTAGATGTACCATAAGTTCCGGAGGTACCAAGTTTATATAAATACGGAGGTACACCACTTGTAGGATTTACAGTTATACTTCCTGTAGGTGTACCAACGCAGGTTACATTAGTTGAAGAATAGGTTGCCGTTATTGCTGGCGTTTGTCCAATAATAATTTGATCGGATATGCCTGCACAACCCTCGGCATCCAGAATGGAGACCCTATAGCTACCGGCCCTTAAATTAGTAAATATACTGTCTGGAACATAACTACTAACAGTACCTATTCTATAGGTAAAAGGCCATACTCCATAGGTTGGCATTATGATTAGCGAACCTGATGAATCTGCAAAACATGCAGCATCTAACTTACTGAATGTTGAAGTTACTGAAAGTATAGTCAGATGTAGTGTTGCAACTGAATCGCAGCCTGATGAACCTGTTGTGACAAATTCATAATCTCCGGATATTTTATATGTACTATCATTCCATCTATAGCTATTGCAAATAGCAACAGTAGTATCGGATCTTGTTACCAGAATTGTATCAATAGTAACTGAAGCTTCGGCCGGGGTTCCGCAATCAGCAGTAACCCGTGCATAATATGTACCTCTTGCAACATTTGGTAAAGTGGTTCCTGAACCAAGATTGGTGCCTGTTCCTCCTGGACCTGACCACCATTTAACTGTGGCATTAGTACCTGTAACCCCGGTAGCTGTAAGGGTTGTAGTTGATGTTCCACAAATCGGATTAGCTGCTGCATCTGCACTTAAAATTCCTGCATCTACATTTTCAGTGATGGTAATAGATGCTTCCTGCTGTGTGCCACAATCAGCAGTTACTACAGCATAATAAATACCCGGGCCTACGCCATTTAGACTTGTACCGTTGCCCAGATTTGTGCCTGTACCGCCCGACCCTGTCCACCAGTTTACCAATGCATTTGTACCTTCAACTCCATTAGCAGTCAGATTGGTAGTAGTTCCAGGACAAACAGGGTTAACTGAAGCCGAAACATCTGATATTGCTGCAAGGGTTTTCACCAATACATCTGTAGCGGCCGATGTTGCATTGCAGCCTACACTTGTACTTACTGTAACCGTGTAGCTGCCACTTGTGGTTACATCTATGGATGAACTAATTTCTCCGGAAGACCATAAATGTGTATAAGAAGGTTCATAAGACCAGATATCTTTTTTTATAGCTCCTTTTTGATCCTGTCCCATACCTGCGTATGCAAAACCATCTATAACAAAGACTGAAGCATAACGCCTTGCAGTACCGGGAAAAACTGCTTTTTGGGTCCAACTATTATTTAAAGGGGTATACTGCCACAAATCATTTTTTCTTACATTAACATTAATACCAAATGCTGCATATCCACTGTTTCCTATACTAAAGCCAACGGCCTGATGACGAAGGGATCCTGCAAAATTTGCCTTTTGAACCCATGTGTCATTTGTTGGATTATATTCATAGAAATCTGACTTGATACTTCCACTTATGTCAAACCCAAGACCCAAGTAGCCTTTTGTTCCAATACTGAATGATGTAGCACCATCTCTTCCTGTTCCTGGAAAGTTTGCCTTTTGAGCCCAGGTATTTGTTGCAGGGTCATATTCCCAAAAATCATTTTTACGTGTACCACTTTTCCCGGTACCAATATAACCTTTGTTGCCAATACTAAAACCTGTAGCACCTGTTCTAAAGGTTCCGCCATAATTTGCTTTTTGTGTCCAGGTATTTAGTGTAGGGTCATATTCCCAAAAATCCCTTTTATTTCCAACATCATAACCTGTTCCTATATACCCTTTAGAGCCAATGCTTAAGCCAACTGCATTTATTCGTCCACTACCCCCAAAATTTGCTTTTTGAGTCCAGGTATCATTCGTAGGATCATACTCCCAAAAGTCATTGGTTTTGTTGCGTGCTGCATCTTGACCTGTACCTATGTACCCTTTAGATCCTATGGTGAATGAAGCTGCACCTTGCCGAGATAATCCACCAAAATCTGCTTTTCTAGACCATGTATTTCCACCCGTATTTGCAGACAATCTAACAGTACCTCCGGCACAAAATGTTGTAGGCCCTCCGGCAGTAATTGTTGCTGAACAGGTTTGGGCTATTATAATTTGTTGCATTGAAACTGCATGAAGCAGTAGGAAGAATAAAATTTTTCTCATTTTATGTTTTTATAATTTTTCACTAATCACATTGTCAATATTAATTAAAATAACTAATCAAAAAAATAATGTTTTTTATTTTCTATTGGGTTTTTAATGATCCAACTTATGATAACGGTCATTCTTGACTGTTTATTTTGTTCCTAAAAATTATTTCAAAAATTAAGAAGTCCAGGGTCTTGGTGATATATGTTTAGATTTATTTTATTTATAGACATCAGGCGTTATTAAACCATTATTACTCTTTTCTCTTTTTTATTTGCTTAAATAACTTACAAGTGTTATCCTTTTATTAGTGGTATGAACTTTTTAAAAAAAGAGGTTGAGAAATTCTTTTCGCATAATTTATGATAGGTGTTTATTTAATTCTACACTAACCAAGTTTGTTTAACCTTGCTTTACACTTAATCCATACTTATAAAACAGAATTATTTATTTTTTTATTCAAAAAAAAATTAAAAATATATCTATAAATTATTGATTATTATAGATAATTA
>JANPGE010000176.1:0-7774 GCA_031423805.1 Segetibacter sp.
AATACTAACGCCAATGCCGAATCATTTAATTCAAAAATTAAACTCTTCAGGGCAAACCAAAGAGGAGTAGTGGATATCTCCTTTTTTTTGTTTAGGCTACACAAACTTTTTGCTTAGTCCCCACAATATTAATGTGAGCCGTAATTGTTGATGCTAAACTAACAGGCATAATCCCCTCTGTAAGAGCAATTTTATCTAAAATAAAATCAACTAATTTTAGAATTAGCGAACAGTTAAAAATGCTTATTTTAGAAAGGGCGGGTGAATAAGCTATATAGTATTCTCGTGTTTTGTTTGATGATAATTATACAATTAGGATCAATTTAATTAAAAGAAACAGCTTTCCCCCCATCCTCAACCTCTTATAACCCCACCCTTTTTACAATCGAAATAAAAGTGTTCATTCCCAAAAAGATAGGTAACCCTTGTACGGCAATGTAGAATGCAGTATTTTTTTTCATCACCATCGCACTTTTTCAAACACATTTTTTTTAACACTACAATACTGGTAAATTTGATTTACATATTCACCGCTATGTCTGTACAAAAAGATAACAATTCACGAAGAGACTTCTTAAGAAAATCAACTGCTATTGCAGCGCTGACAATTGCCTCACCTGTATTGGTAAAAGCTGCTGAAAATGATGAACGGATAGCCGCTTATTTTGAACAAATGCCATTACAATTTGAGGTGAACGGTGTTGCACATAATTTATCAGTTGAACCCAGAGTTACGCTACTCGACTTTTTGAGGGAACAACTTCACCTTATGGGTACTAAAAAGGGCTGCGACCATGGACAATGCGGCGCCTGCACAGTTCATGTAGATGGCAAACGCATTAACTCCTGTTTATCATTGGCAATAATGAACGAAGGGAAAAAGATCACCACCATAGAAGGTCTTGCCCAAGGCGACAAACTGCACCCTATGCAGGAAGCTTTTATAAGACACGATGGTTTTCAATGTGGCTATTGTACTCCGGGACAAATTATGTCGGCAGTTTGCTGTGTCAAAGAAGGTCACGCAAACTCTGCAGAAGAAATAAGAGAATATATGAGTGGTAATATCTGTCGCTGTGGCGCTTATCCCAATATTGTAGATGCTATTATGGATATAAAAAAAGGAGGGCAGGAATTATGATAAACTTTGAATACACAAGGGTATCTACAACTAAAGCAGCAGTTGATGCAAAATCAAAAAATGCATCTGCACAATTTATTGCCGGTGGCACCAATTTAGTTGACCTAATGAAGAAGGGCGTAACATCTCCGGAAAGATTAATTGACATAAACCGCTTGCCACTTCAACAAATTACTACTGATGCCAATGGAATAATGATTGGTGCATTGGCTTTAAACAGTGATGTAGCCGAACATCCACTTATAAAATCAAAGTTCCCATTATTGGCTCATGCACTGAATGCAGGGGCATCGGCACAATTAAGAAATATGGCAACAGTAGGCGGTAACATAATGCAGCGTACACGCTGTTCATACTTTTATGACACAACAATGCCTTGCAACAAACGAGAACCCGGCAGCGGCTGTGGTGCCTTGCAGGGACAAAACCGTATGCATGCCATATTTGGCACTTCAGAAAAATGTATTGCTGTACACCCAAGCGATATGTGTGTGGCCTTGGCTGCCCTTAATGCAACAGTGCATATTACAGGCTCAAAAGGTGAACGTAAAGTATTGTTTACTGATTTTCACCGCCTGCCCGGTAACACTCCGGAAGTAGATAATGTTTTACAAAAAGATGAACTCATTACAGGTGTGCATATCCCATCAAACAATTTTAATAAATACCATTACCTGAAAATAAGAGACCGTTCTTCTTATGCATTTGCATTGGTTTCGGTTGCAGTTGTTTTAGATATATCGGGCAACAAAATTCGTGATGCAAAATTGGCAATGGGTGGTGTGGCACACAAGCCCTGGCGTATAACCGCAGTTGAAAAATTCCTTAATGGGAAGGAAGCCACCAAAGAAAACTTTGCTTCCGCAGGTAATATGGCTATGGATGGTGCTGCCGGTTTTGGTCACAACAATTTTAAAATAAAAATGGGCAAAGCTGCAGTTGCAGAAGCACTAAAGCAGGCGGTTCAAAATATTTAATCAGGCTTTTAACACATACCAACCAATGGATAAAGACTTTAAGTTTTTGGGCACCTTGTCTGCCGACGATCGTGTAGACGGAGTTGATAAGGTGACGGGCAAAGCAACCTTTGCTGCAGAACATCAACTAGACAATATGGCTTATGCAGTATTTGTTTGCAGCACTATTGCAAAAGGCAGCATTAAAACCCTAATGATATCACAGGCTAAAAGAGCAGCCGGTGTTTTGGATATTATTTATTACGATAATTGCCCTGCCATACCGGGATATAACCCCTATGCTAAAGACCCCAATAAAAAAGGGTTTGAATGGCGTGGTTTAAAAGTCTTTCATAGCAACAAAGTGTACAGCAATGGTCAGCCAATAGCTATGGTTATTGCCGATACGCTGGAAAGAGCCGTACATGCTGCATCGCTGGTAAAAGCAGAATATATAAAAGAGGAGTTTGATACCGATTTTGACGGTTCTAAAACCGATGAAAAGAAATTAAAAAAATCAGGCGAATATAAACGTGGCGAAGAAGATGCATTTAAAAAGGGTGATGTAAAACTGGAAGCTACATATATCATTCCTATTGAAACCCACAACCCTATGGAACTGCATGCTACCATAGCCGTTTGGGATGGTGAGGATAAATTAACTGTGTATGATAAATCGCAAGGACCCAAAAGCGTTCAAAGAGATTTAGCCCAAAACTTTGGGCTCGACGAGAAAAATGTCAGGGTTGTTACCGAATATGTAGGGGGTGCATTTGGCAGTGCCCTGCGCAGTTGGCCGCATGTACCTGCAGCATGTATAGCTGCAAAAAAATTAAATCGTCCCGTAAAGCTGATGCTTACCCGTGAGCAAATGTTTACTACAGTAGGTTACCGGCCACATTCCTGGCAAAAGATAGGCATCAGTACAGATAAACAAGGCAAGCTTATCGGCATTACACATCATGCTATAAGCAACACCTCAACTTATGAAGACTTTAATGAAGGAATTGTAAATGTATCTCAGTTTTTATACGATTGCCCCAATGTAAATACCACATATCATCTGTTACCACTTGATATAAACACTCCCACGTGGATGCGTGGCCCCGGCCCTGCTACAGGTTGCTTTGCATTGGAATCAGCATTAGACGAATTGTCTTACCAACTCAATATAGACCCTATAACCTTGCGGTTAATCAATCATGCTGATGTACATCCTGTCAATAAACTGCCATGGAGTTCAAAATATCTGAAAGAATGCTTTACACTGGGCAGTGAAAAAATAGGTTGGGATAAACGCCCCACAGTACCGGGTAGTGTTACAGAAAATGGTATGCAGGTGGGTTACGGTATGGCTGTTGGCGTATTTGGTGCAGGGCGTGGACAGGCTTCTGCCAAAGGCATTTTAAAAAGCGATGGCTCATTAATTTTACAAAGTGCAGTAAGTGATATGGGGCCCGGTACATCAACTGCTATGGTAAATATTGGTGCCGAATTAATGGGGTTACCACAAAGCAAAGTAAGTTTTGAGTTGGGCGACACTGACCTCCCTAACGGTCCTACACAAGGCGGGTCAGGTAGTACTGCAGCTATAGGTACGGCCATTACTGCTGTTTGTACTGCATTACAGCAAACTTTAAAAGAAATGGCCATTGCAAATATTCCTGCCTTTACAGCCTTAAAACCCGAAACACTAAAGTATGAAAAGGGCATCATTTCTATTTCTGAAAATTCATCGGTGCAAATTTCAATTTCTGAATTGCTGATTAAATCTAACAAGCCCGAAATTGATGTGATAAAAGACTCGGTCCGGGCTACCGCCGAAGCACAGAAATATGCCATGAATTCATTTTCTGTACATTTTGTAAAACTACACGTACACCCGGTTACAGGAGTTATTAAACTTAAACAAATTGTATCTGTTGCCGATGCCGGCAAAATCATTTCAGAAAATACAGCCCGCAGTCAAATGGTTGGTGGTGCTGTAGGCGGCATAGGCATGGCTTTAACTGAAGCCGTATTTATTGACAACCGCTACGGACGTTATACCAACAGCAATTTTGCTGATTACCATGTACCGGTCAATGCAGACACGCCACCCATTGATGTATTATTTGTAAACATACCCGATAATATTATCAGCCCCACCGGGGCTAAAGGCATTGGAGAAATAGCACTAATAGGCGTTGCTCCTGCAATTGCAAATGCAGTGTACAACGCAACAGGAAAAAGAGTAAGAGACTTACCTATAACCCCTGACAAATTGATTTAACCAACATAGTTGTTTACCAATAAAGGGTTACGTAAAAGAACTTTATGTAACCGATATCTTTAATTCTATGCTATATAATTGATGCCTGCCCTTTCAATTTTAGAGGTCTAACACTTGCTTTAAGCACTTTGTTTAACTATATTTTTATACTCTTTTATTAGAACTTACAATTCGAACATTTACATTTACCAATACTTTTATTAATGTCAAAAAAACTTATTATTACGTAATAGAATTATGGCAACAATTAATATTGTACGAAGAAAAGAATATAACGATAGGGGTAGAAGTTATTCCATTATGCTCGACGGAAAATATGCCGGTACTATTGCAAGTGGTCAATCTGTAAATATAAATACAAGCCCCGGTTTACATACAGTTTCAGTAAAAATTGATTGGTGTAGCAGTCCTGATATTGTGCTAAATGTACAAGAGGATAAAATAGAATCACTTGTTGCCGGAGGATTCAAAAATGCAAATTGGCTTATGCCCATTGCAACTTTACTTTTGGCAATTCATTTTATACTTAAAATTTTTTTCAATTTTCAATATCTCATTTATCTAGTAATACCTTTCTTTTTAGTATTAATGTATTACTTAACATTGGGCAGAAAAAAATATCTTACTCTTAAAGAAATATAACAATAAAGTTTTAATGCAATAAGATTAAAACCCACTAAATGAAAAACAATAGACTATTTATTATTCTCCTTACAATTCCCTTGTTATTACTTATTCCGTTTATTGCTATGCAGTTTACCAATGAAGTAAATTGGTCTGTAAGCGACTTTGCAATTATGGGTAGCATGCTGCTTATAACAGGATTAATTTGCGACTGGATTTTAAAAAGGGTAAAATCGCTAAAATACAGATTAATGATTTGTAGTGTTATGTTAATCCTTTTTCTCTTATTGTGGGCTGAACTTGCAGTTGGTATTTTTGGTAGCCCCATTGCAGGTTCATAATATGCAAATCTTAAAGAATCTTCGGTTTTAGTGTAGATAAAAATTTAAATTAATGTAATGCCGAAAATAAATTGGGATAGTCAGATATAATTCCGTCTACACCTAACAACTGCATTTGCTGTATTATAGCAACATCATTTACCGTCCAAGGAATAACTTTTATTGTAAGTGCATGACACCCGGATATAAGGGCTTCATTTACCATAGAATAATGAGGACTATAAACATGTGGCCTGAAACCAAGTTTTTCAATTTGCTTATCAAAATTTAATGTATCACCCTCATCAATCAATAAGGCAGTTTGCATAGCTGGATATTGTTTGTGTATGTATTGCAATGTCCTTATGTCAAAAGATTGTATGATTGTTCTATCTGCTATTTTTTTATCAATCAATACCTTCATAAGATGCTCACAAAATATATCGGGACGCGGATGAAAAACTCCATCAGTTTCGGGCAAACATTTTGTTTCGATATTGTAATACATCTTTTGCCCTGTGTGGGTTGATGTATATTGTTCTACTGAATCAATTAATTCTTCAAGCAATGGTTTAACGACTTGCATTTTGGTTTGCTGCAGAAATCGGGGATGTACTTTTAAACCCACATCATACGTAAGAATTTCAGTATAATCCATTGCATACAAATTATACAGCTTTTGATCTTTTTCAGCTATATACTCACCTTTGGGAGATGTGGTAATTTCATGATTAAAAAAAGGTTCATGCGATACTACAACTTTTCCATCTTTAGAAATCACAACGTCCATTTCAAGTGTTTGTACCCCAAGGTCTATAGCTTTAATCATTGCAGGTATAGTATTTTCGGGCATTAATCCTCTGCAGCCTCTATGACCTTGCTTATCTAAAATGGGTGTAGTGCTTTTCAATTTTAAATTGGTACAGGAATAATTAATGAACAATAAAATGACCCATAACTTTTTCATAAACAAAAATATGAAATTAATCTTCTGTTCGGATGCAGGTGATTTGCTATAGATAAAGCCAAACATATGATTCAATTTTTAAAAAATACTTTATCGGTTTATAGGATTCATAGTCATGTTTTTTCAATTTCTTTATGTTCCGTTTTAAATAACTAATGTATGTCTAAGCAGGGAAATTCATTTCCTATCATCCTTATTCCGGTTACAATAATTTCTTTTTCAGTATTCACAAAATGGTGGTTTACTGTACCTGTGGATGCGCCTGACACCATGTATTGGGGTTTTCCTTTTGCCTTTGTGGGAGAAGGTTGGCACACATCTATGTCTATTCAGTTTTTTGTAATGGAACTTATTGCTGACCTTATCTTTTACTTTTTGTTTTGGTATGTGTGTTTCAGACTTTTGAGAAAAAAACTTTACAACTTAGGCAATAAAATTCTTCAAAGTATAACGTGGACTTTGGCAGCAATAATAACTATAGTTGCAATTTTAATTGTAATAATATCCAATCCGGTTATTCATGTTAAACGCACATATGAATGGCAATTGATAAGCAGCGGATATCAGTTTATCTGGCAAGCCAAACCAAGACCTGAACTAAATCAATATCAAAAACTTAAAGTAAATAAATAAGCTTTTAAAAATTTAAACCGTATTAATGAACACCTACAGTAAACACCCGCCTTGTCGAATGAAACAACTTGTACGCAGTGTTAATTAATAATTTCTACGCAGTGTTTTAGCCATAAATTTAACGGATAAGTGTTCTACCAAACCTTTTATATAATCGCTAAAAAAGGTAAAAGCGAAACAACGAACCACTACTGTAATTAAGCATAAGGGAACTAATCTTTTCATACTGGCATTAAAGCCAACCCCTACACCAATGGCTGCAGGCGCACCTAAAAAAAAAGTGCCAATTATTCCCACTCCATAAAGTCCATATTTATCCCAGATTTTATAAATCAACCCTGTTTTAGGCTTGGGTACTTTATTTTTTCTGAATTTTTGTTGAATGAATTTCTCTATTCGTTCACCCAGAAATGCTGCAATAAAAACACCGGCAATTCCACCAACAAGCGTACATGCTAATATAGTCCAGGTTCCTAAACCAAAAGCATGTGCGGTACCCAATGCCGCATATATTTCAAAGGCGGACATTGTTGTTACAGTTATTAATTTAAATATCATTTTATTAATAGTAATGCTGCAAAATGCAACAATTTAACATTGAGAATTTTTCCTCACTGGGGCAAAAGTAAACTGCATCGCAGGAATTTATTTTCTATTATTTATAAATTGCTGATTCAAATTCACTGAATCCTCCTTAAATTTTAGTTGATACAGAAAAAAAATAAACAAAGACAAAGATCATAAGAATCTGTTTTTAAAATGTAACCTTAACAATTAACCATATTATTACGATAAAAACAGCAGCTACTTCAACTTACTATATCCCCACCCTGCAATAATAGAAATAGAAAAGACCATCCA
>JANPGE010000177.1:0-2114 GCA_031423805.1 Segetibacter sp.
TTTAACATCACAAAGCAACAATAAGTCTGTAATAATAAAATGGGCTAATAAACCTTCTGGTAAAATATAGCTTAGCAGTTCCTTTTCCAATACTTTTTTATGCAAAAATAGGGTTACTCCCCACTAAATAAAACTGACCCACAATTACTCCCATTGTACCAATTATTCTTAAACCAAGTTGATGCGCAAATTTTCTTCCTTTGAGATCATCTATGATAAGAAGGCAATCTTCAAATTAAATTGCCAATGCAATAGCACTTGCTTCACCTTTATCAACTAAACTCTCTATTATTGCTTGATAATTATTATCATTAGCTTTTTTTATGTCAAACCAGGGCGGAAGTGGTTGGCCAAATTCTTCTGCAACTTTTGAAGTAGTTATAATAATTCCGAATAATTTATTAAGGATTGAAAGTTCGCCGATATTGTCTTAGAGTATGAGGCAACTTGTATCAGAGATGATAGTTCTGTGCATTCTTGATATCATTTTCTAGTTCCGATTCGGAATATTCAAAAACCGATACATCATAGTTTCCTAAAAGTTCCATGAATGCTCGTTTAGAGTAGCCTGCAACTTCAGCTGCCTGGCCTAAAGACAATGTACCTTTTTCATAAAGTTTAGCTGCGAAAAGGGTTCTAGCTTCATGTTCATCGAGATGATCGGGTACTTCAATTGTCAGTGTTTTCATGTATCAAATTTAAGAGAAATTGCTAAGGTTTTCGAACAATACAATGTTTTTAAAACTTTTGTATAACGAAAGGAGCATCGTTATTTGTGAATTTAAGTTTTATCCCTTCATTTATACATATCCTCTATCGTGTTTCAAAAATCTACCAATATTTTACTGACAATTTCTTTAAATTTATAGTATACAAGTTTTTAATTGTGCCTTTATTAGCTATTATCTTGAAAACAATTCACTATAAATTGTACTTACATAATTTTAAAATTAACCATTTTCAATTAATTCAAAAACCACCCCACCATGCCCACAACTATAAACCAAAGAATGACTGTACAACTCGAAGGAGACTTTGTCGTATTTCTTATTGGTATGAGAATTAACCGGCTTTGGAAAATTCATAAGTGGCTGCCGGTTACATCGGCTATGCCTAAAATGCTCAAGGAACTTTCCCAAAAACCTGAAAGTGGTTTTCTTGGCTTTCAGATTTTGGGTGGAATTCCTCCGGTAACTTTACAATACTGGAAATCGTTTGAGCATTTGGAGGCTTATGCCAAAGACCGAAATAGCCAACATTATCCTGCATGGAGAGATTTTAACAACAAAATAAAAAGTAACGGCGATGTAGGTATTTGGCACGAAACTTATAAAGTGAAAGCAGGCGAATATGAATGTGTTTATAACAATATGCCAAAATTTGGATTGGGGAAAATAGGCGATCTTGTTCCTGCCATTGGTAAAAGGGAATTTGCCGCACAACGAATTGCTAAAAATTCATAGAAGGGCATGTTGAAATGATTATTGCTAAAATGCAAAGAAGGAACCTTTTGCAAGATTCCTTCTTTGTTGCTTAGTGGAGCCCAGCAACCCACAATCGAACCCCTCGTTCGGCTCCTCCAGTTTATTACTAAGGTCAAAGCTGCTTAAAAAGCAAGCCACATGATCTATTTCCTTCTCTCAAGTATTTGTATTCTGCAAATAGCTGCGCTATGGCAGGCTAGACGGGTTTATTTAAAGTTTGAGGCCGTAAGGGACATTTTTGACAAGCAAACCAATCCTTTGCCCAAAGCCAGGCAAATGAACAACGAAGCAAATACGGAAGCTTCTTTCTTCTATGGCATTTGTATATATATTCTGATTGCAAGTTTTATAGTATTATTCTTTTACAGGCATGAAATAAAATTATTGATATGCCAGTAATAATAGTAGCTACATCCCCCGCAAAGCACAGGAATTATGTTAGGGGTATAAATATCAATCCAACACGGATAATACTGCCCTCATATACTTCAGTTATTGAACATGCAAAGCAATTTAATGACGAAAGTGAAGCAAATCAATACATAAGTAAGATTACGCCAACAAAAATCAAGCTTACCGTAGAGCCATACAAATCAATACCAGCAAAAAAAGACCGCATATGCTAATCTG
>JANPGE010000178.1:0-8354 GCA_031423805.1 Segetibacter sp.
TCAATGATAGAAACTACCAGAAACTCTATGAGTGATAGTAGCCACTATTATCTGCTGTGGGGTTGGGCAACTATGATAGGTTGCATTATCCAATATTTTTTGCTGGTGGTTGTTAAATATGAGCACCATTATTTTGCATGGTTTGTAACTCCTGTTGCTTTATTGCTACATTTCACTTTCATTTATAAAGATCATAAAAAAGAAAAGGTCAAAACATTTATTAGTGATGCTACAGGTTATCTGTGGATGATCATTGGTTTTTCATATTTTGCATTAAGTTTTGTTTTTGCAAAAATAGGCTGGCAATATTGTTTCCCATTCTATATAATGCTATATGCTATCGGCACTTATATATCCGGCAGCCTTATTAATTTTAAGCCCATGGCCTATGGTGGTGCAGCCTGCCTTGTGTTAGTTGTTATAACCCCCTATTTACGCTACGAAGAACAAATTTTATCAGCTGCCTTTGCTATACTGATCAGTTATATTATCCCGGGTCATTTATTAAGAAATCATTACCGCAAAAAAGCAATCTAATGTCAACACCAGAAAATAGGATGAGCGAACAGGAAAGCCTGAAGCTCATTTCCGAAATGATACAAAAAGCCAAAACAAGCTACCATGACAAAGGTATCAGCTCACTATTGTGGGGTAGTGTAGTTTTCATAGCCGCAATGGTCACGTTTATAAAAGATCAGTTCGGATTAAAATTACCATTTGATATATGGTTCATTGTATTATTTGCCATAATTCCGCAGGTTATTATTTCTGTTAAAGAATCAAAAACCCGTAAAGTAATTAACTACGATGACCGTTCTGTTGATATTGTATGGACAGTTTATGGTATTACCATTTTTGGATTAATTGCATATCAGAATATTGTGCCACATGTAGCAAAAAGACTTATTGCAGAAGAAGGCTGGCAAATGGTAAAACACATGACGGACGGTAGTTTACCTGATGCAGTCATTACTCCGTTTACGCTTAGTGCCACTTCCATTTTTATCCTTGTTTATACATTTCCTACATTAATAACCGGTCTGATAAAAAAATTTAAACCCATGATTTTGGGAGCCATTTTGTCTTATGGTTTCTTTCTTGCTTCGCTCTTTACTTCATTCAAGTATGACATGTTGTTATCGGCTGCAACAGCACTTTTCTGCTGGTTTATTCCCGGACTTATTTTGAGAATGAAATACCTGAAAAGAAAAGCGGCCAATGTTTAAAGAACTTGATCCCATATTACATTCTCAACTCAGGTTGGCTGTTATGAGCCTGCTTATTGCTGTTAAGGAAGCAGAGTTTACGTTCATTCGCCAAAAGACAAATTCCACTGCCGGCAATCTTAGTGTGCAAGTTCAAAAACTGAAAGATGCTGGCTATATAGATGTAAAAAAAGAGTTCAAAGACAACTATCCCCTTACAACTTGCAAAATAACCACCAAAGGAATTGAAGCATTTGATGATTACGTAAAAGCTTTACAGGAATATTTGCAGGTGGGGAAGTAATTAGCTAATGTGAAAATTCCTCTATTGCTCAATGACTCAATGCCCACAAATAACTCAATGACCATTTACTTGAGTTTTTTGTCCCGGCAGAACTGTTCTGTTTTAACTCTGGTTGTGTCAGTCTATCCCGATTTTTTTTCGGGACACTCTTGTACTTTTGAGTAATTCTACTGAACTTTTCCAATCTTTTGTTAATCTGACAAGCGTAGAAAAAGAAATGACTTATTGACCACTGACTTAATGACTTTATTAATACGAGTGAACTAACTTCGCCTCTCATTGTTATATAACCCATGCAGCCTGTTATCCAAGTCAAGCATTTATCAAAAAAATTCAAAGATTTTAAAGCAGTCAATGATTTATCCTTTACCGTAAACCATGGGGATATTTATGGTTTCTTAGGACAAAATGGTGCAGGAAAATCTACTACCATTCGGATGTTGCTATCTCTAATCACACCAACTGAAGGAAGCATCGAAATCTTTGGAATGAAATTATCTTCTCACCGTTCAGAAATTTTGAAGCAAACCGGTGCAGTAATCGAAAAGCCTGATGTTTATAAATATTTAACAGCCTACGAAAACCTACAACTCTTCAGCAAAATAAGCGGAGGAAAAGAGGCTGACCGTACACAAATACTTGCTCAACTGGAAACTGTAGGCCTTGCAGAACGTGCCGAAAGCAAAGTGAAAACATTCAGCCAGGGGATGAAACAAAGACTCGGCATTGCCATTGCGCTCATACACAATCCCAAATTGATAATTTTAGACGAACCTGTTAACGGTCTTGACCCACAAGGCATTGCCGACATTCGCAACCTTATTCTGCATCTAAGCAAAGAGTTGGGCAAAACTGTAGTGGTATCATCCCATTTGTTAAGTGAAATACAATTAATAGCAAATCGCCTTCTTATCATTGACCGTGGCAAAAAAATAATTGAAGGAAATGCTGCTGATTTATTTGACACGGCGCAAACGATAGTAGAGTTGGAAACACCGAACAATAAAGAATCGTTAGCAACATTGCAACAAAGCACCTTAGCATCCATATTACAACCTGTCAGGGAACACACCATTGTATTTAAAACACACCGCGACAATATTCCAGCATTAAACCGTACGTTGGTAGAGTTAAACATTCCTGTTCTATCCTTACAGCCAAGACATTCATTAGAAGACTATTTTTTACAAGTAACAACCGGAAACCAACATGTGGAAGCTTTTACAAATTGAGTTATATAAAATTTTCAAACGGCCCCGCACCTATATAAGCTTTGCTGCAATCACAGCATTGGTGGGTGTTATACAGTTTGGGTTAAAGGTAGATGGCAATACCTATATTGAGTTTATGTTACGCGACCTTTCTGCAACACTAGATATACAGGGTAAAGTACTGAATGGCTATTTGGTTTGCTACATAATACTTCAACTATTGTTGGTACATGTGCCGCTGCTCATAACAATTGTAGCTGCAGACCTCATTTCCGGCGAAGCAAACATGGGCACACTTAGGTTATTGCTCACAAAACCTGTAAGCCGAACTGAAGTGGTGTTAGCTAAGTTTCTTGCAGCTACCATTTATACATTTATGTTACTCGTTTGGATGGCAGTACTGGCTTTATTTTTATCGTTGGTAGTGTTTGAACCGGGTGATATGTTAAACCTGAAAAGTGGATATATTGTTCAACTAAAAGGAAGTGATATTATGTGGCGCTATGCCTGTGCATTTGGCTTTGCCGCATTGGCAATGCTTACAGTAGCTGCACTGGGGTTTTTCCTTTCAATTTTTGCAGAAAATTCAATTGGTCCCATTGTGGCTACCATGAGTGTAATTGTAGTATTTACGATTCTTAGCACTTTAGATATTCCGGTTTTTGATGCCATTAAACCTTACCTGTTTACCACACACATGATTGGTTGGAAAGGATTTTTTGATGTGAAAGTAACAGAGAATAACGAAGCAATTACCGGGTCGGTGCAAAACATGGCTAAGGTTTTGCAAGCCGCAGGTGTATTGGTTTTGCACATTGTTGGGTTGGTGGCTGCATCTATTTTTGTATTTAAGAGGAAGGATATTTTATCGTAGAAATTTTATAATGTTTTTGTAGAAGGTCTAAAAAATATGAGAAAAATAGTTGAAAAGTCTGTAAGAAATAGAATCAGGTGCAAGTGTTTTTGATATATTCTTTTATTTCTTGCCAGTTTTTGGTATATGGATAAATCCCTTTTATGTCCGGATCTTCGTCCGCATCTGCAAAATAAATTATGCTGCGCCATAGAAAATAAAATTGGGATTCATCGTATTTTTCTCCGAACCACCCGAGTATATTTTCCCAACCTAAATTTTCAATAAGTACATATAAGTCAAAGAAGTCCTTTTTTCTTCCCCTACCACAAATGGTATGCAGTTTCATGGCTGCAATATCATTTACGTGAAAATAGTTGATATTGTCATTGACAATAAAGGGATGCAATAGTTTTGAGGGTTCATAAATAAAGTCACACTTTACAGAATTGACAAAAGCAAACAACATATTTTTGTTGCTATTTACTAACTGAAAATTTAATGATAGGTCAGAAGAAATATAAAGTTCGATATTGCGGGTGTTTATAGGAAAGGGAGAAAAAATATCCAGATCGATTGAATGACGATGTTTTAATTGCAGTGCAAGTGAAGTGCCGCCGGCTAATGCAAAATTTTCCCTTATTTCATCAAATTCAAAAATGGTTTTCAGGGTTTTATATGTATCAGGTTCAATGATAGAAGGATGAAACATTAATTTCAGTTATGGGGATATGAAAATACCAACTACAAAAATGAACAGTTTTTGGGTCTAAAGATTTACTTTTTCGAATTGCATCTTTAATTTCATCCGTTGTGTAAATCTTTAGCAACATATAAAAATCTGCTGTAAAACCTCTTGTAAGCACCCGTTCTATTATATATCTTTTGTGCTTATGCAGGTTAATATCCGAAAGGGCAGCATCCCAAAATAGCTGCTGGCTAAAGGGGAATGTACCGGATTCTATTTTTTTATCCAGCAAGGCAGTATTTGTATATTGAAAATAATTAACCATGCAGTGGCGAAGTTATTGTTTTGGTATAAAATTACAACAAAGCAAAAATTATATTGTTGTACTTTACATAAAGTGGAGAAGCTAAACAGCATTACCGAATATGAATAGAGCATCCCCGATGAAAATTTGGGATAGACTGCCAATGGAGCTTGATCAGGGTTCAAAACCAGCCACAAAAAAATAAATAGATATATAGTTACAAACAAATAAGAAGAAATAAATTGATTATGAAGAAACATTTGGTATTGATGGGGTTGATGGCAATTGTATGTGGAACTACATTTTCGCAGGATGTGACCTTGTTGGTAAAAAAAGTAAAAGCAAAACTGGACAAGGTAAATGACTACACAGCAGATGGGAAAATGAAGACTGATATAGCCTTCATAAAAGCTCCTGCCGGCAAAGTAAAAGTGCTGTACAGAAGGCCTAACAGTTTTAAATTAAAACGCGAAAACGGCATTTCAATTTTACCAAAAGGCGGTGTATCAGTTAACATGAGTTCAGTTTTAGCAGGTGATAACTATTCAGTGATACCGAGTGGCGAAAGTATTGTAGATGGGAAAGCTGTTAAAGTGGTAAAACTATTACCAACAGACGAAAGCGGAGATGTTGTGCTGACAACTTTGTATATTGATGAGGCCGAGTTGCTAATAAAAAAATCAATTACAAATACAAAAGAAAACGGCACTTTTGAAATGGAAATGAAATATGGCAACTATGCTTCTTATGGGCTGCCTGATAAAGTTATTTTTTCGTTCAGTACCAAAGATTACAAACTGCCCAAGGGTGTTACATTAGAGTTTGAAACCGGCGATGCCCCTAAGCAAACTTTGAAAAACAAAAAGGGAAGGGTGGAGATTGTTTATACTTCTTACACTATCAACAAAGGGATTGCAGATTCAGAGTTTAAGTAGAATAATTGTTCATTTTTAGAATAAGTCAATTATATAGGCAAATTCAAAAGTTTGTTTTGCCGATAATTTTATTATTCCTTCTTTGTCTGTTAAACTTCCATTTGCTTTTACACTGTCTGCTATACCACACCAAGGTTCAATGCAAACAAAGTCTGCATCCTTAGCAGCCCAAATACCCATGTAGGGGAAGCCATCAAAACTCACCTTTACACCATTAGTAGATTTATCACTCACTATAGAAATACTATCAGATTTTAAATTCTTCAGCACAATAGCATCTTTATAAAACAACTCTTTTTGAAGCGGCAATATGGCTGCATTTTCCAAAAGCGGAACTGGTTTTTCTTCTGTTAGTCCCTCTGTTGAAAGCGGCCAACGCCCAGCATTTTCAGTCTTATTAAAATGAAGATAATAATCCTCGTACTTAAGATTTTTATCTATCGGAACTGCAAAAGCAGGATGTGCCCCAACAGAAAATAAGAGTTCGCTTTCACCTGTATTTTCGACTATAAATGCAACAGTAAGTTGGGCGGATTGCAGTGTATATCTCACCTTAAAGCAAAAGTCAAATGGGTAAACCAGTTTTGTTTGCTCATTGCTTTTTAAACAAAATGTAATGGATTCAGGGGTTCTTTCCGAAACTTCAAAGTCATTATCCCTCGCAAAACCATGGCGACCCAAGTGGTAAGTTTTGCCTTTATATTGGTATTCATTTCCCTTTAAACCACCAACTATTGGGAATAGTACCGGGCTTTTCTTTGCCCAGTATTTTGAATCACCACTCCACAAATATTCAATTTTGTTTTGTAAATGATAAATGCTTTGCAACTCTGCACCTTTTGCAGCTATTTCTATAGACAATACCTCGTTTGATAAAAAGTGCATCCCACTAAATTTTCAATAATCAATTAATCCTTCAAAAATCTTGAACCTTATAACCTCTTAAACCTTTCAAACCTTTTGAACCTTTAAACCTCTTAAACCTCTTAAACCTTTCAAACCTCCTAAATCTTCCCCCTATTCCTCCAAAATCTTTTCATCTACCACATTGGCAAACACCCTTGCGCTCATTCTTCTTAGAGGGTTTTTGTTATTCTCCTGATAAACATTGCGGCGGTGTAAAATATCTACGCATTCAAATATTGCAGCCAAAAATGAAGCTTCGTCAGCCATACCTTTTCCGGCAATATCAAAGGCTGTTCCGTGATCGGGGCTTGTTCTTACTATTGGCAATCCGGCAGTGTAGTTTACTCCCTCTCCTATTGCAAGTGATTTAAAAGGAATTAAACCCTGATCGTGGTACATAGCAAGTACCGCATCAAATTTTTCATATTGCCCACGGGCAAAAAATGCATCGGCACTATAAGGCCCAAAAACCAACAGTTTATTTTTCTTGGCTTCGGCAATTGCAGGTTTTATAATTGTTTCCTCTTCCTTTCCAATAAGTCCTTCATCGCCTGCATGAGGATTAAGTCCAAGTACAGCAATTTTAGGTTTTATGACTCCAAAGTCTTCTATCAGGCAACCGTTCATTATTCTAAGCTTACTCATAATAGCAGCAGTAGTAATGTGGCTTGCTAATTCAGTAACAGGTACATGTTCAGTGAGTAGTCCTACTTTTAAGTTAGTTGCTGTAAGCAGCATCAACACATCGTTTGCACCAAATGCATCTTTAAGAAATGGCGTATGTCCACTGTATTTAAAATCGTCAGACTGAATATTCTTTTTATGAATAGGAGCGGTAACCAATCCATGTATTTGATTTTTTTGCAGTGCCTCTATTGCTGCAATCAGCGAAAGATAAGCATACTTTCCTCCTGTTTCATTTAGCTCACCCGGAGTAACATTCACATCTTCTTCCCAGCAGTTTAGCACATTGGCCTGTTTAGGATTTAAACGGGTTAAATCTTTTACAATAGTGAATGAAAAATTGATATCAGGCAACGTTTTCCTATAAAAATTGATGCATTTATTATTCGCAAAAATTACCGGGGTACAAAATTCAAGTATCCTGCTATCAGCTAATGATTTGATAATTAACTCTAATCCAATACCATTTAAATCGCCACAGCTAAATCCGATAACAGGTTTTTGCAATTCGCTACTCATATTCTTTGTTCATTTTTTAGAAAGGTAAAAGTAAGTACTGTAATTGGTTTAGAGTAGAATGTTTATGTCTTATGCTTAATATGTTGTATATTTTTAACTATATTATTCTTTCAATTTTACTTTTAAAAAATACTAAGTAGCTAATACTTACTACTATTTTCTACTTTTGAACGCAATGGACTATACACTCAAGAAATCGCTTGGACAACATTTTCTCAAGGATGAAAACGTATGCCTCAAAATTGTTGATGCAATAAAAGAACATTCATTTACTCAATTATTGGAAGTTGGACCCGGCGGAGGTGCCATAACAAAATACCTTTTAAAAATACCCGGCATTAGTTTTAAAGCCGTAGAACTTGATAATGAAAAAGTCACTTTTCTGGAAAAGGCTTTTCCGCCTTTGAGAGGTAATATTATCAACGAAAATTTTTTAGAAATAAATTCACCATTTGAAAATGAATTTATGGTGGTTGGAAATTTTCCTTATAACATTTCTACCCAAATACTTTTTAAAGTAATTGAATGGAAAGATAAAGTGCCTGCAGTTATAGGTATGTTTCAAAAAGAAGTGGCTGATAGGGCTGCAAGCAAAGAAGGAAATAAAGTATATGGTGTGTTAAGTGTATTGGTACAGGCATTTTACAATGTTGAATATTTGTTTGATGTTGACCCTACCTGCTTTAATCCTCCACCAAAGGTAATGAGTGGTGTAATAAGGCTTGTAAGACGAAATGATGTACCT
>JANPGE010000179.1:0-1982 GCA_031423805.1 Segetibacter sp.
AGCGGTTCTGTTTCTATCATTACTCCATGAATAAAACCAAAACTTCCAAAACTTACAATAGCACTGTTAAATTCATCATCATCTGTATTTCTTAGTTCAGCACCAATTTTATTTAAAAAGCTATTAGACACAACAGGATAAGATTTTCTTTCCAGCCATATATGTTTATCTGGGCTTAAAATAATATGAAGACCAACGACAAAATCTTGTGTGGCTCCAAAATCAATAGCAGCTCCATGTGTAGCTGTTGATATTGCCCCAACTATAGTCTGTCCATTACTTGCGCCACTTGTTTTTAGGGAACGTTTTTTTTCACGAAGTACTTCATTTAATTCCTTTACTGATACACCACACTGTGCAAAAAACAATTGGTCTTTTGCTCCTTTGTATTTGAGATTTATGCTACCTGCTGTTATGGGAAAGCATAAGTTCATCTGTTTTGAATCAAACATCCAACCTTCTGTTGTAGCAATTTTTGTAAATGACCAACCCCCACCCAAAACCTTCATCCTTTTTTGGTTCTCTAAAGCTTTGCCCATCATTTCCTGAATGGCCTTAGTCATTTTATTATAGTCTTCCAATACAGTACCCATATCGCTGTTTATACAATCGTATAGATTATCAATTTGTTGGGTAAACGTATCATGCCTGTTGGTCCATTGTGTATTATTGGTCGGTACAAATTGCGGTGTAGCTGACATTGCAGGTAGTTTATAGGTTTATATGAAAATGATCAGGCAATATTTAATTGAAAGCAATCAAAGTCCTTCCCCAACTCTTACACAGGGTTTGTGACATTTCCATTTCACTTGTATAGGCGAATAAATCCCAAGAGTAATACAAGTAATAAAGGACTGGCCAAAATTTGTTGAGTACACTACTTCATCCAGGGAATTATTGTTGTTACAGTTTGGAACCGTCAGTTGCTTTGGATTATTAACAAGTCCCCAAAAATATGTGCGCATTGTCTTTTGCTGGTATTCTGTAGCCGGGTCGCTGTTGGTAGTAAAAACCCTGTAATGATAGCAGCTTTCTGTACTGACTATTAAGGATGCGAGGCAGAAAAACAATGGAATAGAAAATCGCTTTTTATAGCTCATAAAAGTAGTTTTGTCAGTTTAAAGTTAATTTAAAAATGCCTACAAAAATTATCTATACATTACAATTGAAACGACATTATTATTTTAAGTAAATTTGTATCAATATAAAAACCTATGGTTAGAACTGTTGTAACACCCGACCAACAAAATATTTCGATTTGTTTACCACAGGATTATGTAGGCAAACAAGTAGAAGTAATTGCATTTACTATTAATGATAACATTGATAGCCAATTAAGCATGGATAAGCCAATAACCCATTTGGCAAGTGAAAGCGTTTTGGCAAAAGATTGGTTAACAACAGAAGAAGACAAAGCATGGAAAGATTTGTAAAGGGTGATATAGTTGTTATACCATTTCCATTTTCCGATTTATCGGGTTCTAAAAAAAGGCCGGCTTTGGTTTTGTCAGATTTAGAAGGGGATGACATTTTGTTATGTCAAATTACAAGCCAACAAACGAAAGACAGTTTTGCAGTTTCCATAACAAATAAAGACATGGCAACAGGATTTCTCCCTTCGGCATCATACATACGTCCATTAAGGATTTTTACCGCAGACAAAAATATCATACTCCCAAAAGCGGCAATGGTTAAGGATTCGGTTATCATAGAAGTAACTAATAAGATCATTTCCGTTTTGAAATAAAGACTTTATAAAAAACATGAATCAGCTTCCAACTTCCTCCACTATTATCGTCACAGGCGCAGCCGGATTTATAGGCAGTTGCATGGTACAATTTCTAAATGAGCAGGGTTATGAAAACTTGGTTTTGGTAGATGATTTTGGCGTGGAAGAGAAACGCAGAAACTGGGAATCCAAACAATTTTCAAACATTGTAGAGCGGTACACTTTATTTGATTGGCTTGAGCAGCATGAACCC
>JANPGE010000180.1:0-34467 GCA_031423805.1 Segetibacter sp.
GTGCGCTTACCCGTCAAATCTTTAACTGATTTCTTTTTGACTTCTTCAGAAAAAATTCTGCGCTCCCGAATTTCTAATTTTTGCTTAGTTTCATGCCTCATAATTGATTGATTTTTGTCAACCTATTTTAGGCATGCACAATTCTAAACTCATAACTCATAACTCTAAACTCATAATTCTAAACTCATAACCCTAAACTCAAAAACAACCTACCCCTTCCCCTGCACCCCAATCAAATAATCAAACAAGCTTGTTTCGGTTGGTAGCTCCAGTTTTTTGCGGAGGCGGTAGCGGCTTATTTCTACCCCACGAACGGATATGTTCATGAGTTGGGCTATTTCTTTGGTTGATAAATTCATACGCAGATAAGCACTTAGCTTTAACTCATTGGGCGTTATGCCGGGATGTTTGGCTTTTAGTTCTACCAAAAAATCACTGTGTACTTTGTCAAAGTGCTTGGAGAAGTTGTCCCATTCCTTATCCATATTATCATCTTCGCTCAATGCCCTGATTAGCTTTTTTAACTCTGCCGATGCTGTTGTGTTATCAAGCCCTTTCATAATGCCGGTCAATTCTCCTTTTATCTTAGCAAGCAGTTCTCCCTTTTTTACCAAATGCATGGCAGATGATGCTAGTTCTGAATTTTTAAAATTGAGGTCAGCTTCCAGCTTTTCATTTTTTAAATTTACCAGTTCATTTTCAGCTTTGCTGATTTCTAAATCATGTATATAATGTAGCCTTTTTTGTTCCGCTTCATGGCGTATTTGTTGGTTGCGAAATTTCTTTTTTTGTAGCCGGTACAAAAAATTTGCTGCTGACATCAGTAACACCAAGTAAAGCAACTTAGCCCAAATGGTGAGGTACCATGGAGGCAACATTTTAAATGAGTAAGTGGCTACCGCAGATTCGTTGCCAAGGTTGTTGCGCACCTTTACTTCAAAAGATAAATTGCCTGCGGGCAGATTGGTGTATTCTTTTTCGGTACGTGTGGTCCATTCTGACCAGTTATCATCAAACCCTTTTAGCCGGTAGCTGTATTCAAGATTAGATTGTAATCCAAAGATGGGTGAAGAGTATTCAAACCGTATGCTTTTCCAACTGTTGGCTACTTTTTGTATTTGTTCGGCATCCTGTATTTGTTGTTCGTTTATGTCCTTGAAATATCCTCCGAACAACAAACTGTCAGTTGAGCTTATAATTCTTACAGCTCTTATCTGCACTGCCAAGTCCGTTTTGTTTTGTTTATACTTTTGATAATTAAGGTGTAAGAAGCCGCGTTCACTTCCAAGTAATAGATTGTTTTCATTTACAGGATATATAAACTCAAAACCACTCAACATTTTATTTTGAAGCTCGGGTAAATAAATGATTGCAGGCACTTTGCCAGAAAAGTCAATAACCCCAAGTGTTTTCTCATGAATGAACCAGATATTACCGGTCATATCCTCTTTCAGATAGCGGATACTTTGATTGCCCAATAGTTTGTAATAGTATTCTGATGGTTCAAAACTATCCTTCTCTGTATTATAATTGAAAATACCTTTCTCGGTAGCAACCACTACTTCCCCTTTTATTTTGTACACATGATTATTTAACGTAGAAGGAAGCCCGTTTTTGTCGGTATAAGCGTGTGTTTTATAACTACCGTCACTATTTTTTACAATTTTGTAAACGCCATGATAGGGGTGCGAAACCCAAATGTTTTCTTGCTTGTCAATAGCAACAAATCTTGACGATTCGGTTAAACCAGGTATTTGGCCTTTTTCTGTAAATTTTTCATTTTCATAATCAAAAAGAAATAGCCCTTTATAATTTCCCCCAACCATTTGTGGTGATGGATAGCTTGATGAAAGCGGAACAAAATTCCAAAAACCAACATTGGTAGAAATTGGGATTGCTGCATTATTTTCTATAACAAAAGCCCCCTCATGATGGCCGAGAAGCAATTTGTTGTTTATTTCGGTTAAGCCCCATGTTTGTCCATTGGTATTAGTAACCTTAGAAAAATTACCCTTACTAAAACTTAAGTCATTTATTTGGGTAAGCGGTACGCTGTATAAGCCATTAGAAGTGCCGGCAAAAAGTTGGTTGTTATAAACAATAGCAGCATAGCCTGAACCATCCTGAAGCAAGGGGTTAATACTTTTAATAGCACTATTATAGGATATCAGGTCTATACCGTTATCAAGGCCAAGCCACAGGTTGCTGCTGTTGTCAAGAAAAATTGAAAGAATATTATTGTTTTGTAGGCCTTCTTTTTTTGAAAATGTTTGAATGATAGCACCTTTTGTGTCTATCACATAGCATCCTCCATAGTTTGTAGCCAGGCCAAACCATGCGCTATTAATTTTTGTAGCGGCATAAATTCTCTCGTTTGAAAAAATTTGATTGGTAGGTGATTCTAGTTTATTAAGCCCCGATTTAGAGTAAATATAAATGCCGTTTTTTAAACTTGTAATAAGCAAGCTATCTGTAGAGATGGGTAAAAGGGAAGTTATAGGGTCGTTGGTGGCAAGTGTGTTGTTTAATTGTAAGGGTTTCCAACTATTATTTTCAAAAATCATTAGGCCGGTTTGGTAGTCATGTGCATACAATTTACCATTACTTTCTCCTAAATATGACCATTCTTTTGTTGCCTTAAATTTCTCAACAACATTGTTGGAAAGTTTGAAAATTTGGGTAGCAGATCTGAAAAATACATTATTTTTTATGGCAACAATATCCCATACATCTCCAAAAGGCTTGTCCTCTGATGGTATTAATTCTGTAAGTGAGTGATACCGCAGCCTGCCATTTTCCGAAGGGGAAAAATATCCAATCTCGTCCTGACCCCCAACATATATAATATTGTTAGTGCCAATTTTTACTGATCTAACAATTGTTTTATTGGGTAGTGGGTATATGTTCCAGTATTTACCATCAAAACTTAAAAGGCCTTCATTATTTGCAATATATACAATGCCATTATTGTCCTGGGTAATGTCCCAACTTTGTAATCCACCATGATAATCCTGTTTGGAATAATTAATAATATCAGGTAATCCAATAGTATTCTGACAAATGCCCCAAAATGGTGAAAAGAGTATAGCTGAAATATATATTACTAATCGTTGCATTGTCAATCTGTACGGAAAGATAAGGATGATGTAGTAAATGATTGTTGAAATCTGCGAAAATGATGTATTTATTTTTGTTGATGTAGTATTGATGTAGCATTCTTTTTGCTGGTCTGATGTAATGGTTTTAGCTTTACTATCTTTCCTTGCAAAACCATTTTTCTCAAAAACGATTTTACAATTAAAGCCATTTAGAAAATTCTCGCCGGGAATTGTATCGTTATCTATTTATATCAAAAACAAAAACGATGCAAAAACATTTATTGCTTGCTTTTCTTTTCAGTATTTCATTTTTCTTACAGTCACAAGCACAACCTGCTGTAGCTGCACCCAACCCGCCCACAAGAAACGCTGTAGATGTAAAAGCCCTCTTTAGTGGTGCGTACACTAATCTTACCGGAACCGATTGGTTTCCAAATTGGGGGCAAACTACTGTTGTTACGGATACAACAATTGCCGGTAATGCAACAAAAAAATATACCAATCTGAATTATCAGGGAGTGCAATTTGCAAGTGCGGTCAATGTTTCAGCCATGGGCTATTTGCATTTGGACATTTGGACCACTAATTGTGCTTCGTTTGATGTTTATTTGATAAATACTACACCTGCTACTGTAGAACAAAAAGTAACACTTGCACCAACTTTCGCCGGATGGAACAGTTTTGATATTGCACTTTCGCAGTATAATACTATTGCACTTGCTTCGGTGGAACAATTCAAATTTGTTGGTACAACAGGCAGTACAATTTACCTGGACAATGTTTATTTTTATAAAATAGCAGGTAAACCACCTGTAGTTCAAATAATAGCACCTGCAAATAATGCTACATACGTTTCTCCTGCTACTATCAACATAACAGCAACAGCCTCTGACAGCGACGGAACCGTGAAAAAAGTTGCATTTTACAAAGATGCCACCTTGTTAGGAGTTGATTCAACTGCACCTTATGCTTTTACATGGAACAATGCAACCGGTGGTACTTATGCCCTTACTGCCCGTGCAACTGACAATGTAGGTCTAATAACTACATCTTCAGTCGTAAATGTAGTGGTAACCGGTTCTAATGGAGATGGTTATTGCGGTACTGCTACCAACCTGGATTATAAATACAAGGCTACATCAACCTCAGGTGTTGTTACTTTTACATTTCATCCATTAACACCAATTCAGGGTTGCACATATTCTCTTATTTACCTTAGAATTGGTTTAACGGGTGGGTATTCAGGATATGCAATGTCGGCAGTGGGTACAGACTTTATTTATACTACGGCTATTGCTGATAGCACCCCGGTAAGTGTTTACTTTACTTACATGGTTCCATCGGGTGGTGAGAGAAACTCAAGTGCCAACCCACATGATTACAAAGCAGGCGCCAATTGTACCGGACTTACAGGAATACCAACGGTAAGCATAACTGCACCTTTGAACAATGCAGTTTACACAGAACCTGCAACTATTTTAATAAAAGCAACTGCAACTGATAACAATGGTACTGTAAGCAGGGTAGACTTTATAAGCGGATCCACTTTAATAGGGTCTGATGCTACTAACCCATACACCTATAACTGGACAAATGTGCCTGCAGGAAATTACACTCTTGCAGCTAAGGTTACAGACAATGATTCCATTTCCACGCTTTCCTCTATTGTAAAAGTTATTGTGAATATCAATAATTCAATGGGGTTTTGCGGCACTATAGCAAATGGCGATTATAGCTACAGGGCTGAATATGTAAACGGAAATATTGTTATCATTTTTCATCCGCTTTCACCAATACTAGGTTCGGCCTATGCATTTGTTTATCTAAGGGAAGGTTTAACTGGTCAATATCCCGGATATGCTATGACGGCTATTGGTTCAGACTTTAGGTTTACCAAGTCCATTGCTAGTGGTACACCAACAAGTATTTACTTTACTTACAGTGTGCCATCAGGTGGTGAGCGTACATCTTTGGCTACCCCCCACAGTTATACAGTGGGTACAAGTTGTCTATCAGGGCTTCCGGTTACATTAACAGAATTTACCGGAACAATTAATAATAAAGGGGTGCTTTTGAAGTGGTCAACACTGTCAGAAATAAATAATGATTATTTTTTAGTTGAAAAAAGCAGCGATGCACTTACCTACAAACTTTTATCAAAACTCAAAGGAAATGATCACATGTCTGGTAAAATCGACTACAGCGTTTTGGATAATTCACCAGTAAAAGGAGCAAATTATTATCGCTTAACTCAGGTTGATAAAGACGGAAAGATTACCATATTTGGGGTGGTAAAAATTAATTCCAATTTGGATAAGAGAGCATTAAACGTTTATCCAAATCCTGTTAAAAATGCAGAAATTAATATTATTTTTAATGAAGTTAATGCGCAAAAGAAAAATATCACATTAATGGATATGTCAGGAAGGATTATTTTAAAGGGAGTATTTATACAACAGGGGAATCAATTAAGAATACCTCTTAATGTAAAACCCGAAAGCGGATTGTATATTTTAAAAATTGAAGGTTTCTTACCTTTCAAAATAGTGGTGAACTAATAACTAAATTATTTGTTTTGTTGAAAATATTAAGGTTATAGAAATTCTCATTTGTTGTTGAATATGGAGGGTGTACCCTAAATTAATAAATATACGTCAGTAAGTATTATAAGTTGATATTTAATGAGTTAAGAAGTACACAGATATTTTTTATCTATTGATGTAGTTTTGATGTATTTGTTTTTGATTAAACAGTTGAATAATAGATGATTGTTTTTGTAATATTGTGTTTATAATTTTTTATCAGATAAAGTAGGTATTTATCTTATGAAGATTAATATTTTGAATAATTAATCTTAGATTACGATTGATTTTTAAACTTTAAATAAAACTTCCATTATGAAAAAATGTTACTCTTTATTGGTTTTAATGACATTGCTGTCATTTGTTGCTAAAGCACAACCACCCACAGCCGCTCCAACTCCTCCGGCACGTTCAACAGCCAATGTAATTTCTGTATATAGTGGAGCTTATACAGATGTTGCCGGTACTAATTTTAACCCGAGCTGGGGGCAAAGTACTGTTGCTACAGAAATAACTGTAGCTGGAAATGCAACAAGAAGCTATACTACCATGAATTATCAGGGTGTAGAATTTGCAGCGCCACTTGACGTCTCTAATATGGATACTCTCCATTTTGATATTTGGACAGCAAACTGTACCGCTTTCGAATTTTTTCTAATTAACACTACACCAAGTACAGTTGAACAATCTGCTGCCGTAACACCTACAGCTTCAGGATGGAAGAGTGTAAATATTCCTTTGTCGCAGTTTAATACCATTGCATTGCATAACATATTGCAATTAAAACTTGTAGCAACTCCATTTGGAAGTAGTAATGTTTATTTAGATAATATTTATTTCTATAAAAATGTTAAGACCCCAACAATTACAGGGTTAACTATACCATCAAAAACTTTAGGTACAGCCCCATTTGCTATAACTGCCCCAACAAGTAACAGTACAGGAGCATTTACCTATACAAGCAGCAACCCTGCCGTAGCTACTGTTAGTGGAAATATGCTTACGGTTGTAGGTGTAGGTTATACATACATTACCGCTAAACAAGCTGCAGCCGGTACTTATGGTGCAGGAACTAAGTCAACTACTTTTGTAGTTACAACCGGGTTGCCTACTACACCTACAGTGGCAGCACCTACTCCTACTAAGCCGGCAGCAAATGTAATTTCTCTTTTTAGTAATGCTTACACAAACCGTACGGTAGATACATGGTCTGCAAGTTGGGACGTGGCTGATAGCTCAACTGTTTTAATAGCCGGGAATACTACTAAGAAATATACAAATCTGACCTATGCGGGTGTCGAATTTATTTCAAGTCAAATAGATGCAACCACCATGCAATATTATCATGTGGATATCTGGACACCAAACGCTACAAGTTTTCATGTTAAGTTGGTAGACTTTGGACCAAATGGTGTATATGGTGGTGGTGATGATAAGGAGCATGAAGTTACTCTAACGGCTCCTGGATTTAGCACTTGGGTAAGTTATGATATACCATTAAGTGATTTTACAGGACTAACGATCAAAGCCCATCTTGCACAAATGTTGTTTATAACATCTGCAGCAAGTACGCTTTATGTAGATAATGTTTACTTCTACAAAAATATAGTTGCCCCTGTAAAATTGTCTGAATTCACAGGTGTAAAATCGGGTAGTACGGTTTTACTAAATTGGAAAACTGCTACAGAAAGCAACAACAAAGGCTTTTATGTAGAGCGTAGTTTAAATGGTACAGAATGGTCAAGTATTCAGTTTGTAAAAGGAAATGGTACAACTGCTAATGCAAGTGAATATACTGCGGTTGACAAAACTCCATTGAAGGGTGCAAACTTATATCGCCTTAACCAGGTTGATATGGACAACAAGCATACCTATTCGCAAACAGTTGCCGTTAAATTCGGTGAATCAAATGGTCTTGGATTTTCATATTTTCCGAATCCTGCAAAAAGCAATCTTAGGGTAAATATTGAATCAATTGAAAATGCTGTTGCAAGTTTAAACCTTCTAAATGCTGATGGAAAAATGCTTAAGTCATTGTCGCTTTCCAAAATGCAATCAAACAGTACAGTTAACATGGATATTGCCACTTTGGCTCCTGGTGTTTATTACCTGCAGTTAAAAGATGGAAGTCTTGTTAAGACAAGTAAAGTAGTGATTAACTAACCGAAGAAATATTATACAATGGAGGCTGCATTTTTGTAGCCTCCTTATTTTAAGATTTTATTTTTTTGATGCAATTGCATCATTCCTTCATCTGTAATTTCTTTTTTGACTTACAGGCTGAAAGCTTATTGTGAAATTTGTTCTATTATTTATTTTATTAAAAGAAATGCCTTATGAAATTAAAAACTACTTTGCTTTGTCTAAGTATTTTTTTGGGGAGTTTTTTGTGTAGTACGTTCGGTCAAAATGTAACTGTTACCGGAACCGTAAAAAGCAAAACTTCACTGGAGCCTTTAACCGGAGCATCAGTAAATGTAAAGGGTTCTAAAACCTCTACTTTCACCAATGAAAAAGGAGTATTTACAATTTCTGCTCCTGAAGGTGCTACCATTGTTGTGACTTATGTTGGCTATAACAATCTGCAACAGAAAGTTACCAAAAATGGTGAGATGGTTTTTGTGATGGAAGAAGCACCTGCCAACAACCTTAATGAAGTGGTTGTTGTAGGGTATGGAACTCAGAAGGCTACCAAAGTATCAGGGGCAATTTCTACAGTTAAAAGTGCGGATATAGATAAGCTGAAACCTGTTCGTATGGAGGAAGCCCTTCAGGGTAGAGCATCAGGAGTGACTGTAATACAAAATGGATCACCTGGTTCTAACCCAACTATTCTAATAAGGGGTATACCTTCCTATTCAGGTAACGGACCACTCATTGTTATAGATGGTTCACAACAATCCCAGGCCGATTTAAATTCATTAAATCCGGCAGATATTGAAAGTATCAACATATTAAAAGACGCAGCCACAGCAGCAATATATGGTGTTAGCGGTGGTAATGGGGTAATAGTTGTTACAACAAAAACTGGTCGCAAGAATCAAAAAACTGAAATTACCTTAAATAGCGTGTATGGCATACAAGAGGTACTCAGTACTATACCCGTTCTTAATGCAACCGAATATGGAGCAATAATAAACGAAGGTAGCGTAGCATCTGGTGGCAATATCATATTTAGCGATCTTACAAAACTTGGAGTAGGTACAGATTGGCAAAAAGAAATTTTTAAGAGAGCCCCATTACAATCTCATAGTATAAGTGCTAAGGGTGGTAGCGATAAAATGTCTTATTTTCTAGCTGCAGGATATCTTAGCCAGGGAGGTATTGTAGGTGGTTATGATAAATCCAGATTTAATAGATTAAACTTTACTTCAAATCTAACATTCGATCTTACTTCTAAGTTAAAATTCTTATTGAATACTACTTATTTAAATTTAAACAGTGTTGGTGTTCAGGAAAACTCTTTTAATAGTATTATTGGTAGTGCTCTTAACTATGATCCTACAGTACCTGTATTAAATAATGTACCAAACACAGTAGGAAAATATGGTTTTAGTCGCTTGTTATTGTCTGAAGTATTTAATCCTCTTACTAAGTTAGAAAATACCTACAACAAGAATATTGGAAACAAATTATACGGCAAATTTGAATTACAGTACCAGGTCATAAAAAATCTGAAATTAACCAGCCGCTTAGGTTATACAACCTTTAATGGTAATTCAAAAAACTTTAATCCACTTGTATTCTGGGGCCTGAACAATGTCGATAACTCAATGAATGCCGATGGTTCTACTTTTAGTGGTAAACATAACAGTGTAGCGCATGATAAGGCCACTTATAATCAAATGACATTTGAAACTTTTGGTAATTATGATTACGAAATAGGCAATCATAATATTGAAACAACTGTTGGGTTTTCTTTGAATAAAGTATCGGGAAACACTGCCGGTGCAAGCAGACAGGATGTTCCTTTTAATTCATGGAATTTTGCTGATTATACAGCTGCTACAGGTAATAATACTGCTACAAATTCAGAAGCAATAAAAGGATATTATTATGAGTATTTTAAAAGAAACCTATCTTATTTTGGAAGAGTAAATTACGATTTTAGGGAGAGATATTTAGCTTCATTTACTATAAGAAGAGATGGATCTACAGCTTTTGGTAAAGCAAATAAATTCGGAACCTTCACATCAGGTTCTTTAGGTTGGGTGGTGAGCAAAGAAAATTTCTTTGAGTCTAACCTGATTAATTTCTTAAAAATCAGAGGAAGCTATGGTACATTAGGTAGTGATAATACAAGTCCTCAATATGCAAGAATACAAACAGATTACCTTGCTTCTTTGTATGGATCGGGTAATAGTATAGGTTATACTTTTGGAAACAACTTTGTATCAGGTTCTTCTTTGGGGTCTCAGGCTAACGACAAGTTAAGGTGGGAGAGACAACTACAGGCAAATATAGGTTTTGAGATGACCCTTCTTAAAAATAAGATCTCTATAACTGCTGATTATTATCAGAAAAATGTGAATGGACTATTGTTTGTTCCTTCAGCGTCATTATATGTTGGAGCTATTCCAACTCCATCTGCCAACATTGGTTCTACCAAAACAAATGGTATTGATGTAAGCCTTACCTACACAGAAAAGATTACCCGCAATTTAAAAATCAATACATCTTTTAATTTTACCACTGTTAAAAATTTAGTTACAGCTACAAACGAAGACGGTTCGGCCTGGATTTTCGGAGGTTATTATTTCAATGGACAATCACAAAGTGTAACAGTTTTTGCAAAAGGATATACTCCAGCATTTTACTACGGATATAAAACTGATGGATTATTTCAAACTGCAGCAGAAATTGCTAAAAGCCCAAGACAAGACGGTGCGCAGCCCGGTGACATTAAGTTTGTTGACATTAACGGGGATGGAAAAATTGATGCTGGTGACAGAACACAAATAGGTAATCCCTTCCCTAAATTTACACTGGGTTGGAATTTGAACCTCGAATACAAAAACTTCGATTTTACTGCATTTACTTATGCATCTGTCGGAAATGATTTATATAGAGCGTATGAAAGAAATGCAAACTATACCAATAAGTTTCAGGATGTATTAGGTAGATGGACAGGGCCTAACAGTACCAACGATGCAAGAAACCCAAGATATTCATTTACTGATCCTAATAATAATAGTCGTGTATCTGACAGATTTGTAGAAGATGGATCTTTTATTAAAATTAAAAATATGGTATTGGGATATAACTTACCATTTAAAGGCGTAAAGAAAATATTTAACAGTGTAAGAATTTATACACAGATTAAAAACGCATTTGTATTTACTAAGTACTCGGGTTACGATCCTGAAGTTAATGGGTTTGGTTTGCTAGATACCGGAGTAGACCGCGGTTCGTATCCACAGGCTAGAACTTATAGTTTCGGACTCGACATAAAATTTTAATACTTCAACAAATTTATATAATGAAGACTATAAAAATATTAAGTATTGTTTTGATAATAGCAATACTACCCTCATGTTCAAAATGGGTTGATTTTGATCCTAAGAAAGTATATCAAATCACTGATTTGGAATATCTTAAATCTGAAAGTGATTACCGTTCATTGGCCGTTGGTGTATACTCGCCTTTGCAATGGTTAAATCAAATGGTACCTGTAGGCGATATGGTTACAGACAACTCTGTATCGGGTGGCGAAAGTGCATCTGATGTACCATCATTGCAACAAATAGATGATTTTACATATTATCCCATTAATTCTACCTTGTCTGATTTGTGGCAATCGGCTTACGAAGGGGTAAACCGTGCAAATTATATGACGCAGTATAAGAATACTAATCCTTCTGGGCAGGTAATAGATTTTGCAGGTAAAGAGTCTTTGTATGGAGAAATGTATTTCTTAAGAGCTTACTATTATTTTTCTCTTGTTAAAATGTTTGGAGATGTTCCATTATTTATAGAAAGAAGACTCACTCTTACAGATACCAAATCACTTACACGATCACCCAAAGCTGATGTTTATAAGCAAATAGAAATTGATCTTACTAATGCAATTTCAGTATTACCAGCATTTCAAAATGAAAAAGGACGGGTAACAAGGTATGCTGCACAAGCTTTATTGGGTAAGGTTTATTTATACCAAAAGAAATATGATGCAGCAGCTACTATATTGGAAAAGGTAATAACTACTAATGCATTTAGCCTTGTACCGGATTTTGGATCTATCTTTTTACCAGGTGGCGAGAATGGCCCTGAATCGGTGTTTGAAATTCAGTACACCAATAGTACTGCAACTTATGATTGGGGACATGTAACACGTGGACAAGGTAATTACTCAGTACAGCAGTGTGGTATAAGAGGTCTTAGCGGGTCTAATGCCATGCCTTATGCACCGGGATGGAGTACCAACCTTCCTACACAAAATCTTTCGGCAGCATATACTGTCGGTGACAAGAGAAAAGATGTAACGGTGTTGGATATTGCAGCATATGCAGCAGCCAATCCTACATACAATGTCGCTTATCAGGAAGCACCTTACAAGAATACAGGTTTATATAATCAAAAATATTTGCCACGCAAAGGAGAAACTTCAGGACAGATAGAATTAAACTATTCAAACAACTTTAGGACTATACGTTTTGCTGATGTATTGTTAATGGCAGCGGAAGCAAATAACAAAGCAACTGCCGCGAATGATACAAAAGCTAAAACCTATTTAAACCTTGTAAGACGCAGGGCATTTGGCGATCAATTACACGATGTAACTGCTACAGGAACTACTTTGTACGATGCAATACTAAACGAACGCAGGTTGGAATTGGCAATGGAAGGCGAACGTTTCTTTGATTTGGTAAGAACAGGAAAGGCAGCTAGTGCATTAGGCCCTCTTGGCTTTGTTACGGGTAAGCATGAAGTATTTCCTATTCCTCAAACAGAAATAGAGGTTTCTAATCTTACTCAAAACCCCGGGTATTAGTTTTTGAACAGTTGAAATTCAAAGAAAATTTAAAATAAAGTAATTATGATCAACATTAAGAATACATTTTTCACCATGTTAATCCTTTTGATCATTACAGGATGTAGCAAAGTGGCCAATGACGATATATCCTTTCTACAAACAGGTACTACTCCTACAGATGGTGCGCTAGGTATTTCGGTTTCAAACGATAACTCCGGGCTTGTAACCATTACCCCAACAGGAACAGGGGTTGCAACTTTTGATGTGTTTTTTGGTGATGGCACTACTTCACCAGCTGTAGCGCAACCCGGTAAAAGTGTTATGCATAAATATGCTGAAGGTTCATACACTTTAAAAGTAGTTGCAAAAAGTCCAAATGGCACATCTTCAAGTGTATCCAAACAGTTTTCAATAACATACAGGGCTCCTGAAAATGTTGTATTAAACGCCGCTGTAATTGGACATGAATTAACAGTAACTGCTACCGCAAAATATGCTGGTGGTGGTTTCAAAATATATTTTGGAGATGTGGCAAATGAAGTGCCTACCCTAATGGGACCAAATGATACATTAAAACATGTATATACCAATGTTGGTTCTTACACTATTAAAGCAATAGCATTAAGCGGTGGTGCTGCTACTACACCTTCTGCCCCACAAACTATAACTGTTGTAGACCTGCTTACCTTTCCTATAACTTATGAATCAGCTACACTTGACTATTCGTTTATAGATTTTGCTGGCGGAAGCACTAGTGTTATTACAAATCCTCACAAGAATGGTATTAACACCAGTAATAAAGTTTGTCAAATGGTAAAATATGCTGGACAGGTTTATGGTGGTTGCATTAAAAAATTAGGTGACCCCATTGACTTTACTACAAAGAAAACTTTCAAAATAAAAGTATATTCTCCAAGAGCTGGGGCTAAAATGCTTTTTAAAGTAGAGGACAAAAACAATTCAGGAATTTCTTATGAGCAGGAAGTTGTTTCAACTGTGGCTAATGCCTGGGAGGAACTTACTTTTGATTATAGCGGTATCAACACTTCAAATAGTTATCACAACATAGTTATCATTTTTGATAATGGAACAATGGGTGACGGATCTGCTAATTTTACTTTCTTGTTTGATGACATTACACTAAATTAATTTGAAAAATAACTATTATGATTAATAAAATAAAGTCAGTTCTCTTTATTTTCCTTGCAATAATTATTGGTTTTACAAGTTGCAAAAAAGAGGATAAAACATTTGGAGAACTTATATCCCCCTCCAAGCCGGTTATTGATGTAAAGGTGGCCGGAAAAACGGCAGCAAATCCAGACGGAGACGGTACTGGAAAAGTTACAGTTACAGTTACATCTGCTAATGCTATAAATTATAAAATTGATTTTGGTGATGGTAGTACACCTGTTACGGGAACTGTCAATTCAGCAGAACATATCTACTCTCACATAGGCTCCAAAACAGTTACTGTATCAGTTATAGCAAGCGGAAAAGCAGGAATAGCAAGTACCGGTAATGTAACTTTTTCTGTAAGAAAAGATTATATACCTACTGCTGAACTTGTAACAATGCTTACCAATGATGCAACAAAAACCTGGAAGGTGGATTCTGCACAGGCAGGTAATATAGGTGTAGGACCAGCATCCAGCAGAACTCCGGAGTGGTATACTGCAGGACCTAATGAAAAATCGGGATTAGGCCTATATGATGATGAATACACTTTTACCAAAGCCGGTAATGTATTTGCACATAAAACAAACAATACGATATTTGGTAAGAAAGAATTTCTAACAGATTTTGATCCCAGCCTTACAGGTGCAGGAGATTTTACATTGACTGGTACACCTGCAGCCAATTATACAGAACAGTATTCTTATGACGGAGTAGGAGGTGCAGAGTATATCATTTTTACAATGAAAGGCCATATGGGATTGTATGTAGGGGCTCACAAATACGAAGTGCTTACAAAGACTGCTACTCAAATGTGGCTTAGATGTATTGGAAACGACGGTAATGCATGGTATGTAAAAATTAAAGCCAAGTAAAATAATTATGACTAAGATATTATTCGCCATAGGGTTATTTATTTCTTCTTGTACATCCAAAAGTTTAACGGTTAATACAGAAGCACCTTCCAATTTAAGCGTTACAGCTAATGTAAGTACTGACAATAGTGGCAATGTTGTTTTTAAGGCAACGGCTACCAATGCAACTACGTATGATTTTGATTTTGGGGATGGGACTTTTCAAACTGTTGCATCTGGCGAAGTAACTTACAAATACACAGCATCAGGTACTTATAATGTAAATGTTATTGCAAAAAACACAAGTGGTAAGACCATTTCTAATTCTATAGATATTACAGTAGCAGTAACTCAGTCTTTGTTGTGGTCAGATGAATTTAATAATTCAGGCGCACCTGACCCAAGTAAATGGGGCTACGACATTGGAACCGGCGGCGGTGGTTGGGGTAATAATGAATTGCAATATTATACAAATCGAACAGACAATGCCGAGGTTTCTGGCGGTGTACTAAAGGTAAAAGCCAAAAAAGAAAACTTTAGCGGAAGTGCATATACTTCAGCCCGTTTGATATCAAAAGGTAAATTCGATTTCAAATATGGCAAAATAGAATTCAGTGCCAAACTACCTGATGGTGTAGGTACATGGCCGGCACTTTGGATGTTGGGAAGCAGCATCTCTACAGTAGGTTGGCCTGCATGTGGCGAAATAGATGTTATGGAACACCGGGGTATGGAGTTGAACAAAATTTTCGGAACTGTACACCATCCCGGTCACTCGGGTGGCAATGCTGATGGTGGTACAAAAGTTATTTCAGGGGCAACAACAGGCTTTCATAAATATACCTGTGAATGGACAGCAGCAGCAATTAAGTTTTATGTAGATGATCAGGTTTATTATACTTTCCCAAATAATAGCAGTGTTCCTTTTAACAGCAACTTTTTCATAATCATGAATGTTGCTATTGGAGGCAATTTTGCAGGTGCAGTTGATCCTGCCTTAACAAGTGCAATCATGGAGGTTGATTATGTAAGAGTGTATCGTTGATAATAGACTAATAAGTTTTCAAGTTTGGTTTTTTCATAATTGTAAGTTTGAGAAGGTCTGCCAATTGGCGGGCCTTTTTTTTATCTTAAAAAATTTATCGGCTGATATTGTATAGCGAAGGCAAAAAGGAAAAAATAATTGTAACCGCCCAATGAAACAACCCCAAAATTTCATCAACAAAATAATACACGGCGATTGCCTATAAGGAAGAATACAGTTCCCTGAAAATTTTATTGGTAGTGTTTTGCTTCAAGTATCCGGTCTAATTAGTCAAAACACTTCGTTTTTATCAGGATAATATTTTCCAATATTTTAATCATATTGACACTACACACTGCCATAAGTGTGTTTCAGTCAATTGTATTGTAGTTTGAAAGGGAATGGCTTATTTTAGCATTTAATCTTTAAGTGTATGATCCGGGCATTGCTGATAGATGACGAAGAAAATAATTTAAGCAATTTAGAATTTATACTCACCCACGATTGCAGCGATATTGCCGTAGTTGGTAAATGTCTGAATGCTTCCGAAGCAAGGGACTTTTTGCAGCACAACCAGGTGGATGTTATTTTTTTGGACATCAACATGCCAGGCGAAACAGGCTTTCAGTTTTTGCAAAGCCTTTCCAATTACAATTTCAAAGTCATTTTTGTAACGGCGCACAACGAGTATTCGCTACAGGCTATTAAGGCTAGTGCTTTAGATTATATTTTGAAACCAATAAATATTGAGGATATACAGCAGGCCGTTGAAAAGCTGAAACGTCTAATGAAAAGCCAAATTGCCGAAAGCATTAATAAGGAGTTGTTAATGAACTTTTTGCAATTGTCCAATCACAATGCAATACCACAAAGAATAGCTTTACCACAGCTTGGTAGCATTACTTACCTTGACGTAAATGAAATTTCATCGTTACAGGCAGATGGCAACTATACCATTATACACAAACTGGATATGCAAAAGATGGTAATTACAAAAACTTTAAAAGATTTTGAAGAAATATTGGAGCCAAACCAGTTCGTAAGGATACACAAATCTTTTATAGTTAACCTCAATGAAGTAAAAGAATATAGTACAATGGATGGTGGAACTGCAAGGATGTTTGATGGCAATGAATGGAGTATTAGCAGAAGGCAGTTGGAATTATTTCTTTCTAAAATGAAACATTCGAGCATTTCTTTTAAGAAAGCACCATAGCTTTAATCTCAAATGTGCAGACTACTATTCATATTGCTACTATTGCTCTGCACCCCATCATTTTCCTATTCGCAATTTGTTCAAACCAAGGCGTATTCTACTAAAGACGGATTGCCTACTAACCAAGTATATCAGGCAGTTGAGGACAACGAAGGTTTTTTATGGTTAGCGACAAGTGAGGGGGCAGTCAGGTTTGATGGCAAATATTTTCAAACATTTACCAGGCAAAACGGATTAAGCGATAACGATGTACTTGATATCATTAAGGATAAATCTGGCCGGTTATGGACACGCAATTTTTTGAATTCACCCGGGTATTTTGATGGCAGGAAAAATCAATTTATTACACAAAATGAAGACAGTCTGCTCAAAGGTGTCAATAGCAAATCGTTGCTTCATATTTGTACCACCATTGATCAGGAGATCTGTTATATAGGTGATTCCGGAACTTTTATATTCTCTGATGGAAAGAAGTATTCTTACCTAGGCACTTATCCCGACAATGCAAAATCACTCATTAAAAGAATTGACAGTGAATATACTGTAGAAATTGGGCCTCATTCTTTACAAATAAACAAGTTGAACAATAATTATTTTTTTCTAAAAAAGAACAATAAAATTATTGAAGAAAAAGTACTTTTTAATTACAGAGAAGAGTATTCGAGGACAACACGTAAATGTACAAACAATAGAATTTATATTTTCTATGGGTTTAGAAATTCACAAGCTCAAAAGTATAAAAGCTTTTTAACGATTGTTTCAAACATTAGCGTATCGCCTTTAAATTTTGAAACAGAAATCATGAATTTTACTCAAAACATTTCCAATCTTTCTGTTACACCTCACTATCTCATAACGATGGATGATGACAAGCAGTTAAAGATTTATAATGCTGACAATAAAAAAGTAGTTCAGATCATTTCTACCCCTTTTTTGGTTAACTCTGTTTACGAAGATAAAAATGGAACGCTATGGTTGTGTACCAATAACCAGGGGTTGATAAAGATGGAAATGCCCGGTATACAAAAATTGATACTACCGGATTCTATTCGCAACATCCCATATTCACATATAACTAAAAACAAGTCGGATAATCTTTTACTGGGGACAAAACAATCAAGGGTGATAGAAGTTTCTAAGCAAAGAATAATCAATCACCCCCTCGTTCATAATTCAAATAGGTACGGTACACAAAAAGAAATATTGTTTGCTAACAATAAGGTTTTTACATTTTCTGATGTATGCTGTAGTATTAATTATGAACAACCTATATTCGATAAGGTGATAAATACCAAAGTTGCTTCAAAAGCTGCAGTCAAAATGAATGATTCGATCATTATATTTGGAAATGCTTTTAATTTATTAAGACTCAATACTAAAACAAATGAAGCGCTAAGAATTAGTGTTCCAAGGTTTAGAACTACTTGCATAACTAAATTTGATGACAGCACTATTTATTGTGGATCACTTGACGGAATTCGCAAAATTGACTTAGCAAACAATAAAGAAGTATTGCTACCTACAAAACAGGGTTTACTGCAAGAAAGAATCGTAGCACTTTGTGTAGATATCAATAAAATAGTTTGGGTGGCAACAGCCAGCAATGGCATATTCGCTATTAAAAATGACACTGTTATTGGTAGTATTAAAAAGCAGGATGGATTGATTTCAAATAGCTGTAACACCATGTCATTGGGGAAGGTTGGCCAAATAACTGTTGGAACAAATGAAGGTATTTCTATGATTGATTATATTGTTTCCATTAGTCAACCAACGGTTAAAAACATTTCAGTCACAGATGGGCTTAGTTCCAACATCATCAATCATATTTTTTATCAAAAAGATACATTTTTTATTGCAACAGAAAATGGAATTTCATTAATGCCTGCTTCCATTTCTGCGGCTGAATACCCTATTCCTGTAAAGCTCATAGCAATAAAAGTAAATGAAAGAGATACCACCATTGATACGCTCTACCGGCTAGCCAGCAATCAGCAATCTATCAGCCTGCAGTTTGCGGGCATTGAGTTAAAAGGCCATTTTGACCACTTTGAATGCCTCATAGACCAAAGCCCCAACTGGAACAGGTTGGAAGGTACTATCTTAAACCTGCAACTGGAAAGTGGAGACCATGTGATAAGTGTAATTGCTAAAGACATCAATGGTAACGAGAGTTTACAGCCATTGGTCTTATCGTTTCAAATCGCTACACCGTTCTGGAAATCGTGGTGGTTTTGGGTGTTGGTAGCCATAAGCTTGCAAGGCATTGTTGGCTTGAATATTTACAAAAATTTAAAAAGGAAACAACTGGTAAAAAAGCAAAAAGAAGTGGCAGCCCTGCACCTTGCTTCCTTTGAGCAACAGGCATTCACATCGCTCATGAACCCACATTTTATTTTTAATGCACTCAATAGCATCCAACACTATATTAATTTACAGGACAGGCAAAATGCCAATAAATACCTGTCAGATTTTGCCTCGTTGATTAGAAAAAATTTTGAATCGGCACAACAATCCTTTATTGCCTTAGACCTGGAGTTGGAAAACATTAGCCTCTATCTGCGATTGGAAAAAATGCGATTTCAAAATAAATTTTCTTATGTAATAAAAGTGCATGAAAATGTAGAAACGGACGATTGGATGATACCAAGTATGATGTTGCAGCCACTGGTAGAAAATGCTTTGATACACGGAATTTTTCTTTCCCCTTTGAGCGGGATATTAAACATGTTCATTTTTACAGAAAATCAAAACCTGGTAATTCAAATTATTGATAACGGCATTGGTTTTGAAAACAGTAAAGCACTCAGACAAAACGCTTTGCACAATAGCAAAGGTGCTTCATTGATCAGGAAACGGTTAACTGCCCTAAACCACTTTTGCAAAACCCCAATTGAATTTATAAACGAGAAGGCATTTGATAGTCAAAGTAACCCCGGTAATAAGGTTACCATAGTATTGCCGCATGATTTGTATGCAAATTGGGTAAAAATGAATGGGTAACGATAGATTTTAGTTGCAGCCTCCCGATCCCAACGCCTCCCCCATAATCCATCAAAACCTGCATTTCATACAATCGTAGCTGCCTTTTAAACATTTCGCTAAACATTTAACGATTAACTAAATAGGTTTGATAAGAAACTATCTCTATTGCTTGTAAAGTTTCATTTTATGAAAGTGAAAATGTGTTGTGGGTAAGCAGCAAGATAAAATGAATGTACTAATGTAGTTTTTCTATTTACTCAATTAATACTAAAGATAATAATTGAGTAAACCAATATCTCCTATAGTGGCAGCCTGTGCCGGTAAATCGGCAATGTGATCGTGATTTAGTATCAAGCATTTCATTTTACAGGTTTCAATTAGTCTTAAAAACCGCATTTGAACGAATAACTATCAATAAAAGTTCTTAGCACATAAACCACTTTCATTATTTCAATTAAAACTAAAGCAGTATGAAAAAGATAATTTTAAAGCATCTCATTATTGTAGTATGTTCTTTACTGACTATTGGCTCTTTTAGCCAAGAGAAAATTTCCGAACAAATGAAAACGGAAGCAGCTAAAGAGTATAAAGCCATCAAGAACCCTGAAATTAGTTTTGAAAATTATTTGGTGATGAAACAAAACCAAAGTAAGCGAGCCGCATTTTTCAGTATAAACCCAAATGCCAGATATGTTTCTAATGCTACTTGCAATAATAACACACCGTGTGGGAATGGAGATTTTGAAAGCGGGTTAGATCCTAATAATTGGGGTGGGGCATTTGGTGAAGGTGGTAGTTCGAATCCAACAACGGATGCTATAAGCCCTGCAACCGGTTTAATTTACTTTGAGAATTTAACGACTGGCTTTAATTCAGGTAATGGTACTTATTCAGACCCTGATGCACATCAAACAATTGTGAATGCAAGCGATGGGCTTGATCCGATTACTAATATCTTAACTAGGGTGGCGCCAGTTGGAGGGTCAACTAAAGCACTAAGATTGGGAAATACTGCAACCGGAAATGGAGTTGAACTTTTAACCAAATCATTTACTGTTACTCAAAGTAATAGCTCATTTATTTTTTGGTTCGCAACTGTTTTTGAAAACCCCGCAGGTCACACTCCGCCATTTCAACCTACTTTTTTTGTTCGGGTTATTAACTGTAATACCGGACAGCCCATCACTGGAGTAGTAAATCTTGGTGTCGGTAACACTATTTCGGGGCCAGACTCATTAATTTCGAATTCGCAAAATCCATTTTTTCATACTATACCTAACCCAGACGGCACCACGGATTCAATTGTATATCATGACTGGAGTTGTGCTCAAATAAACCTCTCTCAATACATTGGCATTCCAGTAGTAATAGAATTTGTGAATAAAGATTGCGCATTTACCGGTCATTACGGATATACATACCTTGATAATTTTTGCGGAAATTGTGATGGCAGCCCTACCGGAAATTTGAAATTTAATGATACTATTAGCTCTACCTGTGGGGCAGGCGATATTTGTTTTGCTTACGATCTGCCCAAAGCTGGTACTTTGACAGGAAATATCAATATTAAGTTAAGTTTATACCAAAATGGAATTAAAGTAAAAGAAATTCAAAGCGGTTCTCTTAGTTCGGGTAATCAGTATTGTTTTCGAATAGACCCTTACTCAAATGTTTTGGGAATTAATACGAATTTATCCGGTTTTGATTTTAGTGCAGAGGCCGATTTTTCCATTACAGGTACTAATGGTGTTGTAACACAGTTGGGTACATTATATGCAGGCGGAGCTCCGAGTGGGCAAGACAATACTTTAAACAATGATTACGCAGTCAACTGCAAACAATGTTGCCCGGGCAAAAATCTAATCCTCAATGGTAGTTTTGAATTAGACAACGTAGCACCCAATAATTTTCTGCCTGTCATAAATTACCAGCCAACTGTCGCCCTTAGTAGTGTAGTACCCGGTAAATATGGCTTATTAAGTTCTGCACAAGCATTAGCTGTTTCTCCAACGTGGGATCCCGGATGTAGCAACTATAAACGCCATTTGGTAGTCAATGGGTTTACAGGAAGACCATCAGTAATCATTTGGAGCAAAGTAGTAACATTGGTTAGAGGCAAAACCTATAAATTTTGTGCAGATTTTAAAAACATGGATCAATGTGGTTTTAATGTAAAACCAAGAATAACTGTTCTTTTCAATAATTTACCTGCATTTAATATTCCATATACAACCATTAATGCAGGTGCAGGTTGCAATTGGCAAACATTAATGAAAGAGTATACAATTCCCGCCGGGCTCCCACTAACCCCTACAACAATTTCAATTTATTTAGATCAAACCGGTCAGGGAGATGGAAATGATGTAGCAGTTGATAACATTAATTTAGTAGAAGAGCCCAAAGTAGATGTATCCCAGTTATTATTTAATCTGGCCTTCTCTCACATCAGTAACAACAGTTTCAATATTGCCGCTACACCCGTTGCACCATTAAATGGCTGTACCGAATTTTGGCAGGTAGAACAATTAAGTACTACCTACACAATAGTAACTGGAACACAAGTTATTAATCCACCACTTTGGTTAACAACAACTCCCAATGTCTTTACTAATTATGTAGGTACATCAACATTAGCAGCCACTGGTAATCCCGGTATATTCACGTTGAGTAAAAGATATCGTATTATTTATGGAAGGACGTGCCAATGTACTGTAAAAAATATTTATGCCGTTATTGTAGATCCTTTTGTAAACAAGGGTGGGAAGCCAGGGGTACATTATTATGAAGACAAAGAGTATATGCAACAATTGAATAGTGGCACAGATGAATACATTGTAAAAACAAATGCCCTTTCAGAAGATAAAAATAGCCGGCCATCATTGCCAAACGAAAATGCAATTAAGGTTTTTCCAAATCCAACTAACACTGCTGTTACTATTTCTACACCTAATTTAGAAAACAACAGCTATGCAAAACTGTATGATGTATTTGGACATTTAATTAAAACCATTCCTATACAGGCAAAACAAAACAATACGTTTTTGCAAATGGAATCTTATCCTACCGGTACTTATATGTTGCAGATTATTTCTTCTACAGGAAAAATTATTTATAAAGACAAAATTATAAAGCAGTTGTAAATGTGTTATAGTGGTAGGTGTAAACGGGTTTTACATCTCCCATTATTTTCTTTTGCTACAAGCAAAACTGGTTTTTTAATTTAAAAAAAGAAACACATGAAACGCATTCTTTCATTCAGGTATATTGCTATTATTCTGTTGGTTCAGCTTTTTTCTCTTAGTACAAAGGCAAACGTAATTGTGGTGGCTACGGGTGGGATGCCGACAGCTACCTATGCAGATTTTTCCACTACTTTTATCCAAATAAATGGTGGCATACATACAGGTGACATTACCATTTATGTAGATAATAATGTAACCGAAACAACAACTGCTTCTTTAAATGCAAGTGGTGTCGGCGCTTGTTTTTATAATTCAATCCACATTTACCCCCAAGGTGGCTCATTTACGATTATTGGTAACATGGCAGCCGGAAGTCCCTTATTTGACTTTAATGGGGCAGACAGTGTTCTTATTGATGGGCTAAATACAGGGGGTAATAATCTCACCATTGCCAACTTAACTACTTCTGCAACCAGTGGCACTTCTACCATTCGGTTCATTAACGGTGCTACCAATAACACTATCACCAACTGCACAGTTTTGGGATCTTCCAATTCACCAATTACTACTGCAGGTGGTACTATCCTTTTCTCAACAGATGCCAACACTGTGAATGGAAATGATAACAACACTATTAGTAATTGCAACATTGGACCTGCCGGTTCTACTTTACCCACCAAAGCAGTGAATATGTTGGGCACAACAACTAACACAGCAATAAACAATAGTAACAATACTGTTAGCGGCAACAGGATTTACGATTATTTTAGCCCGACCACCAGCAATGCCGGTATTTATATTTGGTCGGGCAATACTGACCATACAATTTCGGGTAATAATTTTTATCAAACAGCCACAAGGACACAAACTACTGCATCTCAACACTCGGCAATTTGGGTAAACAATAACAGCGGAAATAATTTTTCAATCACAAACAATTTTATTGGGGGTGCAAACAATAGTGGGCTTGGAAATTATACAATTGCTTTAGCAACAGGCAGTTCATCTTTTGTACCAATCTATGTAGCTATTGGCACAACTGTTGCGACAAATATCAGCAACGACACAATTAAATCAATTGCTGTTTCGGGTACCAGTTCAGGGTCAGGAACTAGTGGTGCTTTCAGGGGGATATATATAAGCACAGGATTAGCAAATTCAAACAATAACGTAATTGGTAACAGCAATATTAATTACTCAATAACCTTTACAACCAATTCTACATCTTCAGTTGATGTTTATGCAATGTATAATTTTGGCCTTAGCAATTGGACTTCCAATAATAATATCATAAGCGGCATATCTGTAAATAATACTGGAACCGGAGCAGTTAGTTTTTATGGTATAACAAATTTTACCAGTAGTTCAGTAAATTGGACAGCAACTAACAATATTATTGGGGGCAATCTTTTGGGCTCTATTCAAAATTATTCTACAGCTACAGGCAGTAAATTAATTGCAATGCAAAATGTAGCAGGCAATGCTACCATTACAGGAAATATTATTTATAATTTAGCAGCTAATGGTGGAACAGGAACTGGAGCCAGTGCTTCATTAATTGGTATCAGTAACAATACATCTGGCATTCACAACATTTCCAAAAATAATATATATGCATTAACAAATTACCATCCCACAGCAGCCACAAGCATTTCAGGCATACAAATGTCGAACTCATTTGCGGGTAGCAAAATATTCAATAACTTAATTCATGAGCTTACGTCTTTAAGCCAGTCAAGTATTGTCAATGGTATTTATGTAACCTCTGGTATTGCTACCTACCAAAATAATATGATTCGCTTAGGCACCAACTTTTTAGGCGGTGACAACACCACCGGTTTTGCAATCAACGGCATTAATGAAGCTGCAGGAACCAACAATTTTTATTACAACAGCATTTATATTGGTAGCAACAATGTTACCGGAAGTGCTAACAGTTTTGCATGTACAAGTGCAGTTATAAATAATACACGAAAAATAATTGACAATATTTTTTACAATGCCAGAAGCAATGCAGCCACCGGCACAGGAAAGCACTATGCAATACAAGTGGGTGGTACATCCATCAACCCAACTGGCTTAACCATTAATTACAACGATTATTATGCAACAGGGGTTGGAGGTGTATTAGGAAAGTATAATGGAATTGACAGGCCTGCCATTTCTACCTGGATATTAGCTATAGGGCAAGACATTAATAGTTTTAGCGGCGACCCGAAATTTCTATACCCAACAGGAAGTATTGGAACTGTTGATTTACATATCAATGCTACGGTATCTTCACCCGTAAGTAATGCAGGGTCGCCCATTAGTACGGTTGCAGATGATTATGATATGGAAATTCGGTCGCTCTCCAATCCTGATATTGGTGCCGATGAATTTTTGGGGATCAGTTGTTCCCCACTTAGCATTGATAGTTTGGGAAAATATCCCGACACTACTTTTTGTGTTGCTGTAGATAGATTGATTACTGCAAAAATTTATGCTGGTTGCGATACCATAAAATCTGTAAAATTAAAGTACCGTTATAATTGTAATGGCGAAACACAAGTTACAATGACAGGGGGCAACCCCAATCCAAATAACACCTCTTATTGGATTGGTACCATACCTGCAGCTACCCCTACCGATGCCAGTGTGTCGTGGTGTGTAACTGTTTACTACCAAAATGATTCTATTACTTCTTGTGGAAAGGATTATGCAGATTATCCCATTCAGCAATTTGATGCCTTGGCTGCACCACAGATCATTTGTGCAGGGCAAAATGTAAACTTAACGGGCAGGGGACTATCGGGTGTCTATGACTCACTCAATTACTCTGAAGGGTTTGAAACATGGCCCCCAACCGGGTGGTTGTTTACATTGGCTCCGCCTTCGGTAAAATTATGGCAGCAAGATGCAAACCCACATACCGGGTTACATTCAATGGCATATCCTTGGTCTGGCACTAACGCTGCAAATGCATGGGCAGTTACTCCGGGGCAAACACTCACAGGCGGGCAATGCTACACCATTAGTTTTTGGTACAAAGTTCTTTCTGCTTCCTTTCCTGAAAAATTAAAAGTTACTGTTGGCAGCGGTTCGTCCATATCTAATCAAACGACTGTATTATGGAACAACAACGGACAAATAAGTTTAAACAACACCAACTATGCAAAAGCTACAATAATCTATACACCCACCGCAGATGGTATTTATTATTTTGGGTTTAATTGTTATTCAGATGCTAATATGCTCTATTTATATGTAGATGATGTTTCAATAAAAGGCAGGGTTCCGCAACCGGTTGCTTCATGGTTGTGGACAGCAAATATTGGCGGGGGTGGATCAACATTAATTTCCACACAGCAAAATCCGGGCAGTGTACCCGTATCATCAACTACCAATTTTTCTCTGACAGCAACTAATACCAAAGGTTGTACAGAAACCAAATCCTTAACAGTTACTGTGTTACCACCAATTGAAACACATCTATACGTTACAGCTTGTAACCAATATATTTTGAATGACAGTTTCAGTACGGTTGTTACAAGCAGTGGGGTTTATACCCAAAACCTGAAGAGTGTTATAACAGGATGCGATAGTATTGTGTACTTACACTTAACTATTAACTATTCATCTTCAAGTACAATTAGTGCTACTGCCTGCGATTATTATTTGTGGGATATAATAAATGGCGGCACCGGAAACGTTTATAATACTTCGGGGGTTTATACAAGCATCATTAGAAATATTGCAGGTTGCGATAGTGTCATTACATTGAACTTAACAATCAACAACAGCACTTCTACTTCTTTGACAGTCATTGCCTGCGATAGTTTTTACTGGCATGGAATTAAACACACAACTTCAGGTGATTACTTCTTTGATACTATAAATATTGCTGGTTGTTCCGAGCATCAAACCCTGCATTTAACTATCAATTATAACCCCCATCTCTATAAAACAGATACCATTTGCAATACAGCGTTACCATATTTATGGAACGGTCAGCAGTGTAACATGACAGGAGATTATATTTTTATTAAGCCTGCCGTTGGTTCTTGTGATACCATAATGCACCTTAAATTATTTGTAAAAACTTGCGGAAATCAATGTTGCCCGGGTATCAATCTTATTAAAAATGGAGATTTTGAATTTGGCAATAATGGAGATTTTTCTTCTGCAGGTTATTTGTATTCTCCTACTGCCGGTTTGCCGGGGCAATACAGTGTTTTAACCTCGGCCCAGGCAAAAGCAATATCCCCCAATTCATGGAACCCGGATTGTGGTGCCAACAATAAACACCTGATTATTAACGGTAGAAATACAGGTATCGCAGGCAAAAAAATTGCATGGTACCAAACTTTAAATTTAATAAAAGGAGTTACTTATTCTTTTTGTGCAGATTTTAAAAACCTTAATCAATGCGGGTTTAATATTAAGCCAAAAATTGACATTAGCTTCCCATCAGGCGCTACCTCTATGAGCAATATTTTAATTGATTCAAGTGGTATAGGATGTGATTGGCAACGGGTTCAAAAAACGTTTACATGGAATGGATCATTGAACCCTGCTTATATACGGATATCATTAGATGAATCTGGCTTAGGTGATGGAAATGATTTGGCAATTGATAATATCAGATTGGTGGCGTTAAGCCCTGTTCCACAAAGTGATTTATTTTTTACCGTTAGTATTACAAATAATACTGGGGGGTCTTTTAATATGTCGGCAACTCCAACCGCACCATTAAACGGATGCACCCCATATTGGAAAGTAGAACAAATAGACAACAATAACATTCCGGTTTCAAGTACAATTGTCAATAACCCAAACATTTGGTTGCCGTTAAACCCAAATAATTTCGTTGGGTACAAATACAATTCTACCCCTGTATTTTCATTGTTTCTTGCCAGCCCGGGTTTATTTAATTCGGCAAGGCGCTATCAAATTACTTATGGCAGGACTTGCGAATGCAATTCATTTACCACATTTTCAAGAATAATAACCCCAGGATTATTTTAATTGTCTAATAAAACCGCCTCAATTTTTTGAGGCGGTTTTATTATGTGCCCAACATGGGCCGGCAATTAATTTTGCTAAAAATGTATTTTCATATTTATCAGTAAATTGAAAAATTGCTTTTTTTATAAATAATAAATCGAGTTATTTTTGGGCAAAGTATATTGCGGGAATTAACGGAATAAATTAGAAGCATTTTCGCATACAAAACCCAATGAACAAAATCTCCAGCTTCATCAACAAAATAATACAAGAGGACTGCCTTGTAGCAATGAAAGGCATCCCATCAGGTTCTGTGGATATGGTGTTGTGCGACCTGCCTTATGGCACTACTCAAAACAAATGGGACAGTGTTATTCCATTAGATAAATTATGGAGTGAATATAACCGGATTTTAAAAGAAAATGGCGTAGTGGCTTTGACCGGTCAGGGTGTGTTTACTGCTAAATTAATTTTGAGTAACGAGAAAAATTTTAAGTATAAAATAGTCTGGATAAAATCGAAACCTACCAATTTTTTAAATGCTAAAATACAGCCACTGCGCAAGCATGAAGACATTTGTATTTTTTATAAAAAGCAACCGACGTACAACCCTCAAATGACTGCCGGCGAAGCTTATGATAAAGGCGTAAGAAAAGATCAGTTCACAGGTAGTTATGGAGATTTTAAACCTCGTCATGTAAAAAGCGATGGAGAACGATATCCTAACGATGTAGTGTTGTATGAATTGAGTGAAGGGGATGAACTTAGCGAACCTTATGAAAGTGCGGTTTACATAAAAACAGCAGAATCAGAAGGAGAGGTGCATCACCCTACGCAAAAGCCGGTTGCACTTGGGCGTTATCTTATACGAACCTATACCAATCCCGGTGATGTAGTGCTTGACAATGCTTGTGGTAGTGGTAGTTTTCTATTGGCGGCTTTATTGGAAGGAAGGAATTTTATTGGGATAGAGAAAAATGAAAACGTTCTGCTGCATAAAGTTCAGGCCACAGATTATATAAAAGTAAGCATAGACAGATTAGAGCAAGCCTTGAATGGCTTGCCAAAAAATAATGGAATAGCTAAACAATTCCGAAGGCCTCTTATCAGCAATCATACACTTAATTATAACCCTGATAATTAATCATTTAGAATCATTTTCACAATGCTATCAAAACTATTTTTAGCAAAATGTACTGATCGTAGCCAACTACCAAAGACACATCCTTCCGGTGTTTCGCCTGATGATTGGTATCATAATGATCTTTTGATTCAGAATAATCTTTTTGGTATTTCCTTTGACTTTTTTATTAACTGGTCTGCTTTACCTGCAACATTTACACCCACAATTTGGATTAAGCGGGTTGTAAAAAATGGCATCATTTATAGTGACGTTTCAAAAAATATCGATGAAGTTTTACTAACCGAATTTGGAAGTCAATATTTAAATAGATTGCTTGATTTTAGTTTTCAATATCAACTTGCAGTACAATTTTTATTATTTAATGATCAATTAGATTGGAACAATACAGCTTCAACACTCTTACTCGTTACTGCAAAAAAAAATGAAATTAAACAACACAGTTTTTTAACTCAAGAAATCAATATTTCAACACTACGGAATTTAATTCAGCAACATTCAGGTGGCAAGGTGAAAGTAGGAGCAAAGGGCTTAACCTTTGGTACATCATGTCTGGAATGCTTTCTTTCAAAAACCGAAAGCCTGTATCCGGGTGATGTAGATTTACTGCTGCTAAACGATTATAATTTTCCAATCGCAATTCTTGAATTTAAAAAGCATACACTCGATACCTCAATTGATAACCAACAATTATCTACCTATTATCCTACACCCGATGCAAGAAAATATGATAGACTGGCTATTCTTCGCGACTATCTTTTATCTTTTAATGCATCAAATAATAAATTACCCATCATCAATATTTATTACCCTACAAGCAATGGTTTTGAAGAGGGTCGAATGGAATTGGTAGCCGGTGAAGTTGGTGAGTTGAAAGCATTAGCTGCTTCAAATTTTAAATTACCTCTTAAAAACACTCATGTACAAATATTGCCTTTAATTCAAAAGACAATCAAGGCTATAAAATGGTATAATGGTACAAATTTTATTAAACGTTTAAAAGTTGATCAAGGGCTAATTAGCATGGTTGAAAATTATCTCAAAACCCACAACCTGGCTAACAGGGGAGTGGAAGATGGTGATTATAATAAGCAACGTGTTGGGTTGATTGGTGAATTTACAGTGTATAAATACCTCTTTGGTGAATACCCCGATTTAAATGTAAAGCAGGAGGGTTTTGATGGTGGTTATGACATAGCATACAATGGTCGATTGATAGATGTAAAAACTATGGGAAGAAAAAGCTTTGTCAAACCAGAATTTGTAAACAATTTTTATTTGTTGCAATCGCATCTGCAATCCGATACCATCGTTTTTTGCAGTTTTCATACTGTCGAGAATATTTTAGAAATTTGCGGATGGTTGCCAAAAGCCGAACTTGCAAACCGCGGTATATATTATTCAGCAGGAACAAAACGTGTACGATCAGATGGCAGTTCTTTTACATTTCGCCAAAACAATTATGAGGTTGAAAACAAAAATTTGAACGACATTGAATCTTTAAAGTGAAAATATTCGTAGGTATTAAAATGAATAGTATTAAAGTTTTCCATAAAAAATATTTTTTAATAATTCGGATAAAAGGTTTTAGTTTTGTTATCTAGATGAAAGCATATAGTCAAAATACAAATTTTAGTTGGTGGCGTTCTACCCAAACCCGATGGTGTTGAATCGCTGACTAATTGTATTTTCAAAATATCAAGGTCTGCCATTCGGCAGGCCTTTTTTTATTCACTTTTTATTTCTCAAACGCATGGACATAAATTTAAAATGTTACACTCAAAAAAAATTCGCTGATCAAATAACTCCCATAGGAATTTATCTCAACGTTCGTGATTTATTTCCCGGGAGCATATTGCTCGAAAGTTCCGAGATTGATGATACCGCCAATGCACACTCTATTATTTGCACCAACATTATTGGAGGTTTTCAGTTAACTTCAAAAGGAATTGTGCAGTATTTCAAAAGCAATAGAACTGAAAAGCCAATGGAATCATTTGAACGTATACAGGACGAAATGCAATCCTTTTTTCAAAGCTTTTCTATACAAGGTGAGTATGATGGCATCAACGGCTTTTTTGGTTTCCAGGCTTTTGAAGCCATACATTTTTTTGAAACAAAAAAGGCTAATGTATGTCCGGTGCTACCCGAAAATATAAACATCATAGATTACAGGCTTTACCAGTATGTTATCAGCATCAATCACTTTAATGGCGAGGTTACTTTTATAGAAAATACAGATCCCGGTTCATCATCTACATTAGAAGGTTTTGTATCAAAAGTATTGACGGCAAGGCACAGTACTTATCCCTTCTCAATCACCTCCCGGGAAGTCAGCAACTGCACCGATGAACAATTCATCAACAATGTAAGAAAGGCACAAGCACATTGCAACCGTGGAGATGTTTTTCAAATGGTTTTGTCAAGAAGGTTTTCAAGAAATTACAAAGGCGATGAGTTTAATCTCTACAGGGCCTTGCGGCACATCAACCCCTCGCCATACATGTTTTTTTTCGATTTTGGTTCATACAAAATATTTGGTTCTTCACCCGAAGCGCAGATAAGAATAGCTGACAACGAAGCAACCGTAAATCCAATTGCAGGTACCTACAAAAGAACCGGGGATAAACTGCAGGATGAACAAAGAGCTAAAGATTTATTGCTTGACAAGAAAGAACTGGCCGAACATGCTATGTTGGTTGATTTGGCAAGGAATGATTTGAGCAGACACTGCTCCGAAGTGCAAGTCGCAGCCTATAAATCAATTCATAAATATAGTCACGTTATTCATATGGTATCTACCGTAAAAGGTAAGTTAGATGGTCAACATAACAATGTGGAAGTATTGGCAGATACTTTTCCGGCAGGTACTTTGTCTGGTGCGCCAAAGGTCAGGGCCATACAAATATTAGCAGAATTAGAAAATGATCCAAGGGGTTTTTATGGGGGAAGTATTGGATTTGTAGATTTCAAGGGAAACATAAATCAGGCTATTATCATCCGTTCATTTTTTGCACAAAATAATACCATTCATTATCGTGCAGGAGCCGGGGTTGTTTTACATTCTGTTCCGGAAAATGAACTACAGGAAGTCAATAATAAACTGGCTGCTTTGCGTAGGGCAATTGAGGCGGCAGAAAAACTTTAAAACTTACATCTATGAAACTTTTAGTACTGGATAATTACGACTCATTTACTTATAATCTTGTTCAACTCATCAAAGCAAATTCAAATGCTAGTTTGGATGTCTTCCGCAACGATGAAATCTCAATAGAAGCAGTAAATGTTTATGATAAAATCATTCTTTCACCCGGCCCCGGAATTCCTAAAGAAGCAGGAATACTATGTGAATTAATTGAAGCCTACAAAGCAACAAAATCCATTTTTGGAGTTTGCCTGGGTATGCAGGCGATTGGCGAAGTATATGGAGCTACATTGGAAAACATTGCAGCACCATTGCATGGCGTTGCGACTCCTATTCATCACACAGGCTCTAAACTATTTGAGAATATTCCATCACCATTCAGTGTAGGCCGTTATCATTCGTGGGTGGTGAAAAAAGAAACTGTACCCGCTGAATTGAAAATTACAGCAGAGGATTTAGATGGATTTGTAATGGCGTTGGAGCATCAAGGGCATAAGGTAAGCGGCGTGCAATTTCATCCCGAAAGTATTTTGACTGAATATGGAAAGGAGATAATGGTTAACTTCTTAAACCAGCCTATATGAATTTTAAAAGCACAATCAATCTGTTAATCGGTGGTTATTATTTTACTGAAATGGAAGCCTACGATTTAATGAAGGGTATAGGTGAAGGAATATTTGGCGATGAACAAAATGCTGCACTGATCATTGCTTTAAGTAGCAGGGATGTATCTTTAGATGAAGTGATGGGTTTCCGAAAAGCCTTGCTGGAGCTTAGTGTTGAGACCACATTAGAATCATACGATGCTATTGACCTTTGCGGAACAGGCGGCGATGAAAAGAATACTTTTAACATCAGCACATTGGCTTCATTTGTTGTAGCGGCTGCAGGTTATAAAGTGATCAAACATGGCAATTATGGAGTGTCTTCTATAAGTGGTTCATCAAATGTGCTGGAAAAAATCGGCTATAGTTTTTCTAATAACCCATCTTATTTAGAACAGCAACTAAATGACTGCAATATTTGTTTTCTTCATGCCCCAATGTTTCATCCTGCATTGAAAGGTGTTGCAAATGTGCGTAAGCAACTGGGTATCAAGACCATTTTTAACACGTTAGGTCCTTTGGTAAATCCGGCAAAAACCAAAAAGCAATTTGTTGGAGTTTACAACCTTAAATTGGCTCGTTTGTATCATTACATCATGCAACAGGAGTCTAAGGATTATGTGGTGGTGCATTCCATAGATGGTTACGATGAAATTTCTCTGACTGGTCAGGTGCAGTATTTTTCATCTGCCGGCGAACAAATATTTTCACCTGAAGATATTGGTATGCAAACAGTTACCCCCGAAAGTTTATTTGGTGGTAATACTTTGGATGAAGCAACAAATATTTTCATGGATATAATAAATGGGAACGGAACTGAAGAACAAAACGCAGCGGTTATTGTAAATGCTGGGGCTGCTATTCACTGCTTTGAACAGGAAAAGACTTTGCAGGAATGTATTGCAATTGCCGGTGAATCTTTGTATAACGGCAAGGCGGGATTGCTTTTAAAGAAATTGATAAAATAATAGTATGCTGGAGGAAATTGTTGCGAATCGGATAAAGCAGGTAGAAATAAACAGGAAATTGGTGAACATAAAAATGTTGGAGAGTAGTATACATTTCAGTAAACCGTGCTTTTCATTAAGGAAGCATTTGTTACAGCCCGGAAGTGCAGGTATCATTGCAGAATTCAAACGCAGATCGCCATCCAGGGGGATTATCAGTCAAAATGCTGATGTAAAGGAAATTACTACAGATTACATTCATGCAGGAGCATCCGCACTTTCAGTACTCACAGAACCAGATTACTTCATGGGGAATGATGATGACTTCAGCATTGCTCGTAACGCTAATAAATGCCCCATACTTCGAAAAGATTTTATAGTAAGCGAATACCAGGTTATTGAATCTAAATCAATGGGTGCTGATGTTGTGCTGCTAATTGCAGCATGCCTTGGAGAAAGCGAATTGAAATCGTTATATCAATTATCAAAATCGCTGGGTATGGAGGTTTTGTTTGAGGTTCATTCCATAGAAGAGTTGGATAAAATACCCGGT
>JANPGE010000181.1:0-10191 GCA_031423805.1 Segetibacter sp.
TTTAGTTCCCTTGAAATGCTTAGCGATTTCATCTGTGACATCACAAAAAATATAGAAAAATCAACCGTAAAAAATATATGCGCATTCGACTATGTTTTTCAAAACAAATTTTGGACTATATTGTAATTCATTTTGGTATAAGTTAAGCAGATGGAATAACAATGAGCATTTATTATTCAGCTCACCTTCAGTTTCAGCTGAAAATTATCTTTCGGCTTTTGTTACTTAGTTAATCTTTAAAGTGTTGGCAATGTTATCTTGCAGATAAAATACTATTTCTCAAATTGAACAGAGACCTGTTCGTGATAGATAATTTTAAAACCGTGAATAATTTTAAGCACGAAATTAACAATGTTTGGGATATAGCAGTATATCTTCAAATGATGGCTGCTTTTTGTGATGACATTGACTTTAATAGCCATAGTAGCTTGATGCTTGAGCTATACGACTTTATTGAAAAATCTGATGAACAAGAAATCAAGAAAAAATTGCCACTCTTTAAAAAAAGCTAATTGAAATTGCAGAACCACTAAAAATAAAGTATCCGTTAAAAAGAGACTATCGTGAGATAGCAAAGGATTGGAATGAAAAACACAAATTGGATAAGGAAATTTTTAGTAATGGCATTATAATCGGTTGGCTTGGGGAGCAAATGGATCTAGTTAATTATTGCCGATATGATTATACGCCTTATCATTTTAAAGTCGGATTAGTTGTTCATAAAGGACGTGGAGAAATTGAAGAAAATTTTTTATTACAGGACTCATTTATGTGTTTAGTAAAGGCTCAAAAGAATTTAAAAAATTTAGAAGACTTTGGTAGCAGCGAGAAAAAAAAGTTTAAATCAAAAGACAAAATTGAATTTGATAAGGATACACTTGATTCGCTAACTGATCTCAAGTATGAGGCATCATTTTATAGTCGCCTAACTATTATTTCATTTTACTCATTTTTAGAGTGTTTTGTAAATAGTATCGGGTTTGATTATTATTATAGAAATAAAACTACTCTCAATGATAAAGAGGCCGAGGAATTACAAGGGAGCAAAAATGGACGGTTTCTAAATCTGAAGTATCAAATTGAGAAGTATCAAAAAATTATGAGATTGGATAAAGCAACAAAAATAATTTTATCTGATGATAACCAAATTAAAGAGCCATTTAAGACATTATTCTTAGATTATGAAGAACTTAGAAACGCAGCTGTTCATTTCTCCCCAATTAAATCTAGAATTTGGCTAAAGCCACACGATTGGGTTAATAAAGCCCAAGATTTTGCTAATCTAACAGTCAAAGCAGCAATTCAAATCTGGCAGGCTTGTCATGAAACTGACAAAGGACCGGACTATTTAGGTAGATTAGAGTTTGAGAGTTTATATAAAATGTCAGTTTCTCGAGAAGAAAAAATTAGTGTGATAAAAGAAACCTGGCTTTAACAAGTGCTATTAAAGTTATAAATTTAATTTTTCCTCGTAAGATCTCCTGCAAGAGACTCCCGCATTCCCTGCTAGGGTAAGTGTTGCTGTTGTTTTAAGTTTAAGCGCAGCGTAACTTAAATCTAAAATGAAACCCATCTTTTGTAAGAGTTGCTGCTGCTGGTTGAAGTTTTTGCGAAGCTAACTTCAATCTTCAAATGAAACCCAAGACTTTGCCCGGTAAATTTAAACCAGTTCCAATTCAATTTTGCTTTTAATAGTTGTACAATAATCAATTGCAAGGCTAAGATTTTGAAATGATAATCATCATTTTATAATTCGCCCATCTTCCATTTCTATAATGCGGTGGGTTCTGTCGGCAAAGCTTTGGTCGTGTGTTACAATCAATAGGGTTTGTTTAAATTCTTCTGCCAAACGTTTGAAAATATCAAAAACAATTTCACTGTTTTTTTTATCCAGATTGCCTGTTGGTTCATCACCCATTATAATGTGTGGATCATTTATCAAGGCTCTTGCAATGGCAACACGCTGCTTCTCCCCTCCCGAAACCTGTTGGGCATTTTTCAATGCTAACTGTTCAATACCCAGCATTTTTAGTTTTTCCATTGCCCTGTGTTCAATTTCCTTGGCAGGATACTTATTTAGTTTCAAGCCCGGCAACATAACATTTTTCAACACCGTAAACTCGTTGAGCAAATAGTGAAATTGAAATACAAATCCAATCTTTTCATTACGCACCCTTGCAAGTTCTGCTTCTTTTTTTCCTTTCATAGTTACATTGTCTATCAGCAACTCTCCCTCATAATCCGTATCCATTGTAGAGAGAATATAGAGCAGCGTTGACTTGCCGCAACCTGACTTTCCGGTTACGGAAACAAATTCACCTTTGTTGATTGAAAAGTTGATGTCTGAAAGCACCCTTATGGTTATAGGGTCATGGAAGTCTTTGTTTATGTTTATGGCCTCAAGTATTTTATCGCTCATTTTATTTTCCTCTTATGATGATTACCGGATCTACCTTACTTGCCTTGCGTGAAGGGAACCAACCTGCGAAGTAAGTAGTGATTAGTGAAAATGATGAACCAATAAAATAAAATACCGGGTTGTAATTGATCGGATATGTTTTTACGGTTGGCAATGAGGGTGTATTAAATGGAATCTGATCTATAAGAGATGACAGACCGAATCCAAATATCAGCCCTGCTGTACCACCAAAAAAACCAATGCTCAATGCGATTACTAAGAATATTCTTTTTACATCCTTACCTGCAAATCCGGTTGCTTTTAGTATGGCAATGGAATCCATTTTCTCATAAATCATCATGTTGAGAATGTTGTAAATTCCAAAACCTGCTACCACCAACAATGTAATACCTACAGCATAGGAAATCAATGTTCTTACAAAACTGCCGGTTTCAAATTGAGAATTGGCGGTTTGAATATCTTCTGCATCTGCTGTAAACAGCTTTGCGTATTCTTTTGCTACTGCAGGTGCTGCTTTCAGGTCTGTTAACTTTACCTGTATATCTGTGATGTAACTGCTTGGTTTACCTAACAGTTTTTGTACAGTTTTAATGGATGCAAAACTTTGAACCTTATCAAATTCACCAAGACCGGACTGAAAATATCCTACAACTTTCAAAGGAAATATTTCTCCTTTAGAAGTTGTTATCTGAACTACATCGCCTACATTGGCTAAAAGCTTTTCTGCCAATCCTTTTCCCAACACAATACTGTTAGGTACTTTATTAATATCTAAAGCGGAACCTTCTATTATGTAGTCATTGAAGTGAAAAAGCCTGCTTTCTTCCAAAACATCTATGCCGCTTACAACCCCAGTAATATCAATTGAACCATCATTAAAAAATACCTGTGCAGTAAGTTTTGGAGCAATGCCTGTAACACGTGTATCAGCCCTAAGTGCTTGCATAATGGCACCACTGTTGTACAACTCCTGACGGTTGTTACCCGATTTTATTGAATGAATAAAATTGTAAGAATTGGAAAACTGATCCTCCTGATTGATGGGTTGGTTTTGGTTGGGTTTTATTTCATTGTACAATCTTACATGAGGTGTTCTGTTAAGTATAAGTCCATCTAACAGGTCGTTTAAACCAGTCATAAAACTTAGCAAAGTAATAAACATGGTAATGCTAAATGTAACGCCTACAGCAGCAACAAGTGTTTGCCTCCATCTTGCCAACAACAATGATTTAGCAATGCTAAAAATCAACTTTAGGTTCATGATGCAGGCTTAAGAATGATGTCATTGATAGTTAATCCGCTTACTATTTCTACTTTCTGATAATCCTTTAACCCTGTCACTACTTTCCTTTTTTCTTTTGATTCCATGAGTACAGAATCTCCTGACAATAAATAATTTCTTGGAATAGTAACCGCTTTTTCTTTTTGCAAAATGACAATATTAGCCTCGCAGGTCAGGTTGGGGTAAAGTGCGTCAGGTTGTTTTACAAATGTGGCTTCCACAGTAAAAGATTTTGAGCGGTCATTCATAATAGGGTTAATCTTAGATACAACAGCTTCAAACACCTGCCCTTTATAGCTATCCATGTTTAATACTACTTTCTGTCCCGGCTTTAGCCTTGCTATATCATATTCATCTACCTGTAGTTCCAGATAAAATGTATTGGCATTTCCAATTATTGCAACAGGTGTTTGCGTATTTACCATTTCTCCATTTTCCTTCAATATATTATAAACCCTGCCATCAACTTCGCTTTTGATCGTGTAATCACCTGCTACAACATTGGAAATTTGTAAATTTTTACGGGCTTGCTTTTCCTGAAAGCTGATTTGCTTTTGCAATTCTGTGAATCGAAGCTTAGCAGATTCATAGTTGTTCAAAGATGACTTGTACGCCAATTCCCTTGCATCCAATTCGTTGCGGGTCCCTATTTGCTGGTTCCAAAGGTTGCGTTGCCTTTCAAGCAAAGCACCATCGTTGTTCATTTTGGTTTTTGCGAGTGAAATACTGTACTGTAGTTCGCTTAGTTTTTCTTTGTTAGCAGCGGTTGCAGCATAATCAACAGATAATCTGGCGTTTTCTGTGTTTAATTGTGCTGTGGTATTGGTAAGCCGAATAAGTGCATCTCCTTTTTTTACAAGGTCGCCTTCTGTAACCAAAATTTTAGAGATAAGCCCATTGGCACTGGAGAAAACCTGGTACTGATCTTTGCTTTTTACAATACCCGAAGCATAAGCCGATTCTGTAATTCTTTCCTCAACGGGATGAAGTTTTTCCTGTTTCTTTCTGCATGAAAAAATTATGGGAAACAGAAGGAGTATAAAAAACGGCCTATAAGATAAATGATGTTGATTCATATTGATGGTGGAAAGGTAGGTAGGCATTTGTAACTGAAAGCTGATATTGATACAGTTATTACATGACAAAAATCAGTTGAAATTAATCATTTTTAAGCAGTATTAAAGATACAACACACCATAATCATTCCACCCAACATAATAGAATAAGATTTTTCTTTGTGTTAAAGGATAAACTCAATTATCCATCGAACACCTAATTTGATTAGAACCATTCCACAGTAAAAATACAAAAGAACTTGCTCCAGGAAAATTCAACTTTTCCGCCATCTGATAGACTGTTGATTAATGTTTTATTATTTCATTGGCTCATCTTTTCATTATTGTTATTAACCTCATATCCTATTGCTGCTTTAAGGATATCAATGTTTATATCTTTTAGATTTTTGAACTTGATGCAATAACCACTTACGCTTGCCTTGCCTATTTTACCGCCAAACGTATTGGCTAAGTATGTCTTATCTTTTATACCAGGAATGTAAACAGAAATCCCGGTTGTATTTGCGCTCAAACCTATTTGATAAAACTCACGGGTTTTTCCATCAGCATATTGTATGGTCTGTTGCCCGTATCCTATATTAGGGTTTGATACAGTTTTATTTTCACTGTTTTTACCATCAAGGAACCATAACTTACATGCCGGCATTATTTGCAGAATAACGCTGTGCAATGCTTGCATTTCGCTACGTTTTGGTTCGGGTTGGCTGGTAATATACTTTTTGATTTGTTCCTCTATGTTCATTTTTCATGCAATTCTTCGCAGCTAAATTTATGGATATTTAATAACGTTGTTATTTCCAAAACGATATTTTCTTCACTGTCAATACGCAAAATCTTGTCGCAGTCTTCGAGATCAAAATTCCATTTTGCAATTGGCAATAAGTTGTCAATATGCGGTTTCAGTTTATTTACCTGCATATTACTTTTGACAGATGTTTTGAAAACGAAAATCATTTTTGCGATAGCGTTGCCAATAGTTCACCAAGGTAGTTTAATGTCATACTAAATCCTTCTTTGAATCCCATTTCAATCATCTTCTCCATACGCTCCAAAGATTCATTGTAAATAGAAACACTGACTTTTGTCCTTCCGTTCTGTTCGCTGAAATTCAGGTTCCATTCAGATCCCGGCAATTCAGGATTTTCATTTTCATCTGAAAAAGCACTCAGCATTTTGAAATTGCTTTTGGGGGTGATGGAAGTAAATCGCTGAACCGACCATCGTTCTTGTCCTTCAGGACTTACCATAGCATAGAATCTACGGCCACCAATTTCAAAATTCATGGCTTTTGTTTTTGATGCCCATGGTTTGGGTGCCCACCATTGGTCCAGTATTTCGGGCTTGGTGAAAGCATCCCATACCAACGGAAGCTCCGCATCAAATTCACGGTTAATCAATGCCGTTTTTGTTGCCTTATCAAAGGTGAAATCAAATTGTAAGTTGCTCATTTTTTTTGTTTTTTAATTGTTGATAATACTTTGTCAAGTTGATTGAAACGGGTGTCCCAGATTTTTCTGAATTGGTCAATCCACTTGTCAATCTCTTTCATTTTTTCAATTTCAAGTGAGTAGTAAATTTCGCGGCCTTGCTGTTCCTGTTTTATTAGTTCACATTCTGTAAGTATGCGCAGGTGTTTGGAAACAGATTGCCTTGAAGTGTTGAAGTTATCTGCAATAGCATTCGGGGTCATTGCCTGCAATGCAATTAATGTTATAATTGCCCGTCTTGTAGGATCTGCTATTGCCTGAAAGATGTCTCGTCTCATGTTGATTAAATTTTTAGTTGCGCAACTAATCGGTTGCAAATATATGTGCAACTAATTGGTTTCGCAAATATTTTTTGGAATTATTTTTTTCTTTTAATCCTGGTTTGAAATGTTTGCTTGTAGAGTATGCATTAACAGCAACAATTATCAACAGAAATTGCAACAGGGATGTAATCCTCTGGTAGTGTAGTAGAAAGTCATTTTTGAAGCAAGACTATATAAGTTAATAAACAAAAGCAAGGAAAATTTTCATCAAGGATTGCATAGGATATACACCAAAGCTATGTAAGCGGGGTTGTTGCTTCTATTTCTTCGTCAGTTTATATCTCAAATGTGTTGTCTGTGCAGACGGTATTACTTCTGCAATTTGTAAGTCATATTTATCTTTGTCAATACCTTCAAATAGCCTGATACCACTTCCTAAAAATACAGGTGCAATATGAAGAATAAACTCGTCCACAAGTCCTGCATTTAGAAATTGTTGGATAGTATTTGCACCGCCTTGTATTCTTATGTCTTTTCCATTGGCTGATTGTCTTGCTTTGTCTAAGGCACTTTCTATTCCATCATTTATAAAGTAAAAAGTTGTTGTTCCTTCCTGAATCCATGGTTCACGTTTTTCGTGTGTTAATACATAAACATCTGCTTTGTACAGGTCATTTGGCCAACTGACTTCACCTTCCTCAAACATACGTTTTCCCATAATGAATGCACCTGTCCGCTCAATTGTCTCTCTAATATATTTTCCATCAGGTCCATCTTCTTTACCTCCTTCAAATCCCAGGTATTCCCAGAAAGCTTTTTGATTAAACATCCACGAGTGAATTTGTCCTGAAACACCACCCATAGGATTTTCAGGGCTTCTGTTATCTCCTGCGAAAAAGCCATCAAGAGATATTCCACTGTCGAAAATTATGCTGCTCATACGCTGCTTTTATTTTTTATTAAGTTGCCTTTTTTGTTTCCTGATTGTTGGAACTATCGCTCTGGCCATTTCAAGGATTTAGTACATCGATTTTTTGTAAAAATAATTATTTTTAAATTCATCATATTGTTTTACAGATAGTCCTGTAATTTGCGTTTCCCGAAGGGCCTCTTCAATTTACTATGAAACCCTGAGCGCTTTACTTCAGTTGGGAGTACTTCTTTTTATGTTGTATTGAAGTTACTCTTTAAACAAGTAAATGGAACACTTATTATAGCAGGGGGCAAAAAAGCGTTAAATGCCAAGGCTGTATTTTTTATACTTGTGTTTGATGCCTCTAAGTACTGTTTTTTTATTTTTTAATAATTTTCTTACACGCTATCTGCTCTCCATCTGAATTTGTAATTGTGATAAAATAAACTCCACTTTTGCCCCAAATCTTTGAATCAATGTACGTTAATTGGTTGTTTATGATAGATTGAAATATTGGCTGACCTAAAGCATTGAAAATTTTGATTTGATATCCATGAAAATTTGAAAAATTGTCAATGTCGATTATGATGTGGTCAATAGTAGGGTTCGGGTAAATGTTGATATTTTCGCCAGTATATGTAGTTTGTAATTTTGCACTTACAATTTTACTTAAGTTGAAAGTATTGTCTTGGTCTATTATTTTTAGGCGATAGTAATATTCAATATTGGGTACTGCATGGTTGTCAATGTATGAGTAGGATTTATTTGTGCTGGAATTATCAACAGCATTTACTTCACCAATTTTTGTAAAATTAACAGCGTCTGTGCTTCTTTGTATTTCAAATAGTTTTGTATTTAGTTCTGTTGCAGTAGTCCAATTTAATGCTATTTCCCGGTTACCATTAGCAACAGCATTGAAGAATAATAAATGAATGGGTAAAACACTTCCTCCACGGGTGATGTTCACTTCAATGCCATGAAAAATATCATCTATGCCATCCGTATTCACAAGCATAAAATCTGAACCTAATATTCCGCCCTGATTTATAACGGGATTGTGTAAAACCACATTGATTGTTTTCCATTGATTATCGCCAATACCTGAAAGACTTAAAGTCGTTTGCAAGCCAGTGGAATTATAGTATTTAAAAGCCCAGGTTGAGTTTTGGGTTTTATCAAGCCAGGTAATTTTGAATGTTAAACTATCAGGAACTGCAAGGGAAAATAGGTTTTGATGGAATTTGAAATACATAGCGTTTCTGCCACTACTGTTTTGAAATGAACGTGCAAAACGGTCATAGATTGAAGAAGTTGTGTCAATAACTCCACGCACTCTGAAAAGACCAACAGATGTAGAATCAGGCTTTATCTGCGTTATCCATCTTTCGTAATTACCTTCCTCAATATCCCAACCAGCATCATTATAGCCTGTTTGATTTGCACGTTGATAAACTTGTCCTTTCGTTGCTGCATATACATCATCCATTTTAGCACCTCTTGCAACATAAGCATTACATATAGCTGTATAACGGGCCTGATTTGATTGACTTGCATTCCCGAAAGTAGCTACTGGAAATTTATTGGTATTAGTTGAATTTAAACCTTCGTGGAAAATGGTGTAAGCTGCATTTGCAGTTGTAGGATAAATTTGTCCGGCATACCTGTTGAACATTCGGAAAATGCTATGTAATTCCGGTTTAATCTTTGCTTCATTTAATGCACTTTGGGTTACAAGCCAAACAGAAAGCCCTGTATTAAGTCCGCTTATAGCTCCCCAATAAAAGCCCAACGGAACATTGATTTGGTATAATGGAGCAGTCCAGGTTTGGTCTTGTTCTGCAGCAGAAAATAATTGTTGGCCTTGCGGATTGACCAAATAGGGCGTCCAGGTATTTTTGTAGGTAAGTTCATCTGAAAGATGATGGCCTCGACCATAAGCACCACCTTTAATTCCAAAGCCATATGTAATATTGGTCAATACCCATTGCCATTCGTTGGGTTGGTCAATAGGATCAATGTTATTGAAAAGCAGTCCAACTTTAGTGCTGCTACTGCCTGTATTTAAGGTTACCCTGAACTTTTCAAATGCACCTAACCGAAATGTTCTCCAATCAGCACTTGAAATATTGAAGGATGTATCAAGCGGATTCCCTTTGTAGGCAACTTCATCACCTGTGCATCCAGTCTTTACCTGAACATAAGCAATGTGAGCAAGTAAATTTGCTGGTAGCGTTCTTAAAAAAACACCAAAACTATCTATTAGTTTAAAATAATAACGTTTGTAATCCGGATCCAAATAGTACGGATATTGAGTCCAACCAGGGTGTTGCGTATCATCAGTTATTACACCAGGCACTCCATTCGAATAAATCCAGGAAGGTGCATCAGGACCAACACCTACACTTATGTTTACCATTTGGTTATTAGCATAAGCTGTTTGCAGAACCGCTTGAATAGCTGACCAATCATAATGATTGGAGTCAAGGGCTTGAACATCTTCCCAAAAAACGTCTGCACTAATGCCCCGTAGATAACTGTAAGCAGTATCAACTGAAATATTGAATGCATTTGACCTGTCCCAAACCCCATATGAATTTATAGGTAAAATGGGTGTTTGAGCAGTCACATACAGTGTAGAAAATGCAGATGCAATTGCTATTAAAAAATATTTTTGGAATGTCTTTATTGATTTATTCATTATACTTAAAAATGTGATGTCTCCACAATTAACCCTTCTATTTTAAAATCAGT
>JANPGE010000182.1:0-5746 GCA_031423805.1 Segetibacter sp.
TTGGTAAAAGCGGTACAGGAGCAACAAAACTTAATAGCATTACAAAATGTAAAGATTGAAAACCTGGAAATCCAAAATAGAAATATTGAAGAATTAAAAAAACAAAATGAACTCTTATTAAAACGTCTTGAAATTTTGGAAAATAAAAATAAATGATCATGAAAAAAATAATAATACTAATTGTAATACTGAATGCTGGAATAAACCTATCCGCACAAAACGTAGGCATCGGAACCACCTCCCCTTCAGAAAAATTGCATGTGGTAGGCAATATTAGAACCGATACTATAAAATCAAATGCCATCCGCTTTACACCCAATGCAGGTGTAGGTAAAGTATTAACCAGCGATGCTAATGGAAATGCAAGCTGGCAAACAGCAGGGGCGGGAAGTATAATTGCCACTAACGGACTTGGCAAAACCAATGACAGCGTTAAACTTGGCGGCGTGTTAACAGAAAACAGTTTTGTAAGGTTAAACAGCAGCTCCTTTACCATTACAGATACCGGCACTGCCATTGCACAGTTTATTAACCAGCCCGGCAACCCTTTAGGGACTGCTTTGGGTGCTGCTCCGATTACACAAACATTTATGGTCATAGCCAATGCAAAGCTAACTTCGGTGGAATTATTTGTTACAGCTTTTGGGGGTAGCAGCATTACCGTAAAGGTGAAGGATAACAGCGGTGCTATGGTTGGATCTGCCACTAACAGTTATCCTTCTGCCATTAATAATTGGAGCCCTTTTACATTCACCAATACCCTGCTCAATGAAGGAGCCTTATTTACCCTATCGGTTACCGCCACTGGCACTGCACAAATATTGTTTGATAGCGCCAACCCTTATGCTGGCGGCAGCAGCAGTATAGGAGCTACAGCCGATTTTACTTTTAAGGCATTTCACATCGCAGAAAAAAGCCTGTTGTACCTTAAAGAAAATAAAGTTGGCATAGGTACCTCTGCACCTGCATTTAAGCTGGATGTAAGCGGTAGCATGAATACAGATTCTGTTTACCGTATTGGCGGCGAAAGGGTGTTATCTGTAAATCTTCAAAATACAATTGTAGGAATTGGTGCTGGCCAATCAATAACTACAGGTAACTACAATACAGCCGCTGGCTTTGAATCACTTTACAGTAACACAACTGGCGAACGTAATACAGCTGTTGGGCTATGGGCTTTACGAAGCAATATATCCGGCAACTACAATACAGCCATTGGAAAATCTACTCTTCATTTAAATTCAACCGGCAGTTTTAATACAGCTAACGGGTATGAAGCACTTTATTACAACACCACAGGTGGAATTAATACAGCAGTCGGCTACTTGGCCTTGTCAAAAAATACAACCGGTGAAAGAAATACAGCTTTTGGCAGCAGTGCACTTTATTCCAATACAACCGCATCTTATAATACAGCGCTTGGAACCCTTGCACTTGCTAATAATGTAGCATCAGAGAACACTGCGGCTGGCTATTATGCCCTTGCATTTAACACAACAGGCCAAGCTAATACTGCTATAGGTACATCCTCTCTTGTTAGCAATACCACCGGAAATAATAATACTGCTAGTGGATATCAAAGTCTTTATTCCAATACCATAGGAAATAATAACACTGCTAATGGAAATCGATCCCTTTATACCAACAGTTCAGGAAGTTATAACACCGCAAATGGAATTCAATCTCTTTATTACAATACAACCGGAGGTTATAATATCGCTAATGGGTTTCAAACCCTTTACACCAACACAACAGGTTACGAAAACACTGCCATTGGAGACCGATCGCTTTATGAAAATAGTACAGGGTATTCTAACACTGCTATTGGATACAATTCATTTCAGTATGGTGACGCTGGATACGAAAACACAGCTCTTGGTGCAGAAGCAGGTAGATTTCAAAATACTGCAGAAAAACACAATGCGACAGCAATAGGATTCAATGCCATAGTTGATAACAGTAATAGGGTACGAGTTGGAAATACATTTGTTACTAGTATTGGCGGGCAGGTAGGCTGGACTACTGTTTCTGATGGTCGCTATAAACAAAACGTACAGGAAAATGTGCCGGGCATTGCATTTATAAATAAGCTACGCCCTGTAACATATACGGTTGATATAAAAAATTTGAATGAAAATTATTATAAAATAAAACCCAAAAATAATTTTGACGACAATTATTTGTACCGGCATACTGGTTTTATTGCACAGGAAGTAGAACGCAGTGCAACGGAACTTGGCTTCAGCTTTAGCGGAGTGGATAAACCAGGGCAGCCAGATAAATTGTATGGTTTGCGTTATGCTGAGTTTGTAGTGCCGCTGGTAAAAGCGGTACAGGAGCAACAAGTTATTATAGAAAAGCTAACCAAGCAGGTTGAAGCCACATCGGCAACTGAATTACCGGCGATAGTTGGGAAACAGCAGCAAATGATTGAGACTTTGCAAAAAGAAAATGAGGCGCAGAAAAACAGCATTGCTAAGCTGCAAAAGCAAATAGATGAATTAACAAACCTTTTAAAAAAATAGTATGAAAAAGATTAGCTTTTTTATCAGTTGCTACTTCATAGCCGCAAATTTATTTGCCCAACCAACAAATGATAACCCCTGTACCCCTGCAGCCATTCCGATAGTAGAAAGTTCCGATGGCTGCACGCCGCAGACATATACCATTACCGGTGCTACCTATCTGCCACTGGTCATACCCAATGCATGCAACAATACCAACCCCGATGTGTGGTACACGTTCAAAAGCAGCAGGGTTTTAGTGTCCATCACCATCAGTGGAGTGGTGAAAATGCAGCTATACACGGTTACGGCCTGCAATGGAACATTTACACAAAACGCTACGGTAAATTGTTTTAATGGCGGGCAGCTAAGTTTATCAGTTATTGCTAACACTACCTACTACATGCGCATTTCCAATACGGCAAATGCTGCCAACTTTAGTTTTACGGCATGCATTACTACCAATTATCCGGCGGCTAACCAGCGGGTGGGCATTAACACCAGTAACCCACAAGCAAATTTAGATGTAAGAGGCAGGTCTATATTTAGCGACAGCGCAGAGTTCTTAAAAGGCATAAAAATGAAAGGCATTTATGGCAGTTTAAACATAAAAGGCACTACGAATGTTTCCCAACTTGTCATTGATGCCGACTCTGCACAGGGCAATTTCAATCCGCTTATCAGGTTAAGAAAGAGTGACGGTACCGATCTCTTATCCATTCATTCCGACAATGGATCCAATGTTTTTATTGGGTTGAATACTGGAATTGCTAATATTCCCGGGACTGGAGTACGCAATACTTTTATCGGAGGCAATAGCGGTGTCAACAACACAGCCGGTTCTCAAAATACAGCGATAGGTGAAAGTGCGTTACAAAAAAATATGACTGGCGTTAGCAATACTGCGACCGGCAACTTTGCCCTGAATAGCAATACGACAGGTGGTGCAAATACTGCAATGGGTGCGAGTGCCTTAGAGGCAAATACAACCGGTTATGATAACACTGCAGTTGGTTATGCCGCCTTGGTTAATAATGGGACTGGTAATTTGAATACCGCTACCGGTTTCAATGCTTTGTATCACAATACCAATGGTTCTTACAATACTGCTTTAGGATTCTCTACCCTGTTTAACAATAATATTGGTTACGAAAATACCGCAATAGGTGCCGAAGCACTTCAATGGAACTCAAGTGGTTATTATAATACCGCTTTAGGGCGGTTTGCACTCTTTAACAATACAACCGGACATTCAAATACCGCCACCGGTATGAATTCATTGCAGGGGAACACCACAGGAACTTTCAACACTGCGACAGGCAGGGATGCACTCTATACCAATACAACGGGAAGTTACAACTCTGCCCACGGCAGGTTTGCCCTTGCTGCAAACACCACAGGTGAGCAAAATACAGCCATGGGCGACGAAGCTTTAACGAACAACTCCACAGGCACTTTTAATACAGCCATAGGACTGGGAAGCCTTTATTCTACAACTATATCCGCCAACAATACCATGCTGGGCTGCCGGGCTGCTTACTACTATGACCTGGGCTGGAACAATACATTCGTTGGTGCTAACAGCAATGCAAATGCCTCTGGCATATATAATTCCATTGCCATGGGCGAATCTGCTACTGCTACTGCCAGTAGCCAGGCCAGAATAGGTAATAGTTCCATTACCTCCATAGGCGGCTTTGCAGGTTGGAGCAATGTATCGGACGGCAGGATAAAACAAAACGTTATGGAAAATGTGCCGGGTCTTTCATTCATCAGCAAATTAAGGCCGGTTACCTATCACTTGAATTTGGATGCAGCCGACAGGATCATGCAAAAACATCCCGTTATAGGCATAGATGGAAAAATAATTGCTGCCACATCATTTGAAACAAAAGCGAGAAAACAAAAAGAACAAATTGTTTATACAGGCTTCATTGCACAGGATGTAGAAAAAGCTACCAAAGAACTGGGCTTTGATTTCAGCGGTGTAGATGCTGCAAAGAATGACAAGGATTTGTATGGATTGCGGTATGCAGAGTTTGTAGTGCCATTGGTAAAAGCGGTACAGGAGCAACAAAAAATGATTGAGGCTTTGCAAAAAGAAAATGAGGCGCAGAAAAACAGCAATGCTAACCTGCAAAAGCAAATCGATGAATTAAAAAATCTCTTAAAAAAATAGTATAAACAAAATTCGTTTTTTAATCAGTTGCTGCCTTATAGTCGCAAATTTACCTGTTGAAGACGGCAAACCAGAAGTGACCGCTACACCAAATCAGGACAACCCGCTAATGGAGATTGCCGAAGTAAAAGGAACCCCAATACTTGGCATAGATGTATGGGAACATGCTTACTACTTAAAATATCAAAACAAACGCCCTGATTATCTCACAGCAATATGGAATGTAATCAACTGGAAAAAAGTTGAAGAGCATTTTAATGCTGCTTAATAAATATTTTCGATAGAAATATTTGAATGCAAAAGGCCGCCCATTATTTGAGGCGGCCTTTTTATTTTTTACATAAAACTGGTTTAACTCTTTACCACGATTTTCTGTGTTTGTTGTTTACCTGTTTTTTGATTAGTAATGTGTATCATGTAAATGCCTGTAGCCGTACCAGTGGGCAGGCTGATATTGTTGAGCCTTTGCGACACTATTTTTTGCAACACTTTTTTACCGAATACATCCGTCAGCGTAATGGCGCTTTGCCCTTTTTCCGTAGCGGGGAAGTCTATGTTGAAACTTCCTTTGGCTGGGTTGGGATATACTTTGATAACAGTGGGCAGGTAGCGACTTTTTGCAGGAGATGCTTTGCGTTTGGCCACTCTGCCGGCTACACCATCACAGGCGTTGTCAAATTTTTCTGTGCTCTCGGTCATAAAGTTGTAGAGGCTGCGGGCTGCATAGATTATTTCGCCGTCTTTGAGTGGGCACCTATTAGCAAGGTCATACATATTGTTGATGTCTGTGTAAGTAAATGTATCGTTGCTCAAAAGGCGCAGGTATAGGTTGAAGTAATCAATACAATTTTGGTCTTGTTGGTTTTGTGGCACCCATTGGCTTAGCAAAGAGCTAACGGCGGCGGTATCACCATTGTCAAACGCCTCGGTTATTTTGCGGATAAAGCCATAGTTTTCCTGGTCTTTGGTGGCAAGGAAGTTTTGCAAAATGGTACTAGCGTTTACCAAACTTTCTTTATTAAGCAGTTCTTTAAAAAGCTGTTGTTTCAATACCTCTTTACGG
>JANPGE010000183.1:0-3406 GCA_031423805.1 Segetibacter sp.
ATACCAAAACATTTATGTTATGAAATCTATTTTAATATTTGGGATATTAATTATCACCACAGTTTTTTGTGAGAATATTCTGGGCCAAAACCAAAACAAGAAAAATTTAACTGCCAGAGAAAATAAGGTTATTAATAGTAATAAATTATCTCACTCAGCTTCTACTAATATTAATTTGCTTTGTCCGCCCTTTAACGATACAATTAGTTACGTATCTAATATGATTTGTGAAGGTGGTACAACTATACTAACTGCTCCACGCGGATTTGAATCATTTATTTGGAGTGATGGTTCTACATCAGAAAATGATACAGTAGGGGTTGGAACTTATTGGGTCAAAGTAAAAAGCACAAATAATTGTGTTTATACAACGGCTAGTGTAACTGTATCTCAATATGTTTCAGTAAAGCCGGGAATACTCCCTTCAGGTCCTACTACCTTTTGTGAGGGGGATAGTGTTATATTATCTGTATCCGGAGGAAATATATCATCTCTGCAATGGAGTAACGGATCTTCTTCTACTTATATCATTGTAAAAAATTCCGGTAATTTTACTGTTACAACTACACATGCTGTACATGGTTGTACTTCTACTTCTGACACTACTAAAGTTGTAGTTAATCAACCCACATTTTCAGATACAACTATTTTGAGTTGTAATACCTATACCTGGAATAATGTAGTTTATACTGCATCGGGTGTTTATACTTATAAAACAACCAATGTACACGGTTGCGATTCTACAGCAACACTTCATCTTTCGCTAATGTCGCTGTCTTCTACCTATACCAAAACTGATGCAACCTGTTATGGTTCATCTACAGGTAGTATAACAGTTATACCTACATCAGGTGTTGGTCCCTATTTATACAGAATTGGTACTTATGGTAGTTATGTGACCAACAGTACATTTAATAATTTACGAAGTGGAAAATATAGAATTTCAATAATAGATAACAATGGATGTAGCGGCATCACGGCTCAGATTGTTATAGGACAAAATGCTCCAATTACAGGAAATGCCACCCATCAGGATCCTATATGTTTTGGAAGTTCCACAGGTTCTATTACTGTTAAACCTTCGTCAGGTATTCCACCTTTTAGCTACAGGTTAGGTTCTGCCGGCGTATTTGGCTCTTCTAACAGCTTTTTCAATCTCAAAGCGGGAACTTACAGAGTCACAATCTTAGACGGTGGCGGGTGCCAGGGTAATGTTACCAATATAGTACTTACAGATCCGCAACCAATTCTAGCCTCTTTTGACATTACCCATGTTAAATGTCATGGAACTAAAACAGGAGAAATCGCTGCTATTCCGAGTGATGGTACACCTCCTTATAGTTTTAAACTTGGTACAGCTGGTACCTATGGCCCATCAAGTGTATTTACTGGGTTAGGTGCAGGTAGTTATCTGATATACATTAGAGATGATAATGGTTGCGTTATGGTAAGCAGGCAAGTAGTATTGCAACCTGAACCAATAATATTAAGTATTACAAAAACAGATGAATCTTGTCCCGATGCAAAAGATGGTTCTATTACTGCTATAGGGGGCAACGGCGCAGCTCCGTATTTATATAAATTTGGAACTTCAGGTACATTTAATACCAACAATGTATTTTCAAACCTGAAAGCTGGTAGTTACAGGATATATGTAAATGACGCAAATAATTGTGTTGGTCCTTCCGTAGGTGTACAAATTGTAACTCTGGCTCCTTTTTGTTTTAGTTCTCCTGCATTAACAAATGGGGAATATGCTCCGTCAAAAGATAATAGAATTAGTTTAGAGTCATCAGTATATCCCAATCCCTCAACATCTGGATTTACCTTAAGAGTTCCTACTAACAGTAATAATCCAATACAGGTTCGTATTACAGACCTTAATGGAAAAAATTTATTGACCTATAAGGGTGCAGCAAATCAATTGTTGAAATTTGGTGAGCATTTTTCAACAGGAGTTTATATGGTAGAAATTATTCAGGGTGATAATAAAAAAACTTTGAAAGCAATAAAAATTAAATGATTTTGAGAATGGCTAATGTTTAGTTTGAAATTTAATTATTATAAAAGAACCGGTGAATCATATTCACCGGTTCTTCTGTATTTGGGTCTTTTGCAAAAAAAAATTAAATTATTATTATGTTTGAAAAAGTCAAAGAGTCATCTCTTATTAATTTAAATTAAAAATAATTTTAAAAATAGTCCCTACATCAGTTTGACTTTCAACATTAATTGTTCCGCCCATGGCCTCAATCTGATTTTTGGTGATATACAATCCCACCCCCTGTGCATCCTTATTGCCATGAAATGTTTTATACATTCCAAATAGTTTATCCTTATTTTTTTCAAGATCAATTCCCAAGCCGTTGTCCTGTACAGAAAGAATAATCTTTTTATCATCTATAACTGCATTGAATTTTACATAAGCATTTCTTTTTAAGGATTTATACTTAATCCCATTGGTGAGAAAATTTAGAAAAATGCTTTCCATATAGGCAGGTACACCCTTTATACTTAAATTTTCATCTACTTCATTAATAACCTTAACATTACTTTCCCTTAACAGTACTTGTATATTATGTTGTACTTTATTAATAGTCTTATTTATATTTATTGGAACCACTTGTTTCTCCTTACTTTTTATGTTTACAATTTCATTTAAATGTGATACTGTTTCACCTAAATTTTCTGAAGCTTTTCGAAGCATCTCCTCCAATAATTTTCTTTCTGCAGGATCATTTTCATTTTCAAGAAATTCCAGTAATCTGGTAAAATTGCCTGAATGGGAACGGAGGTTGTGTGAAACAATGTGAGCAAAATTTTGTAGGCGATGATTTTGTTCCGTAGATATATCCAACAGGTTTTTGAGTTTATTTTCTTTGAATTTGCTCTCTGTAATATCGCAACTGATGCCTAGTAAACTTGTAACTTCATTTGCTTCATTATGCAGAGGTATTTTAGATGTAAGAAACCACTTATAAGACCCATCATTTTTCACATTATAGGTTTCTTTATTTATTAAGGGAAGGCCGGTTTTGAATATTTCAATATCCTCCTCTATAGATTGATTAGCTGATTCTTCAGGGTATAGTTCAAAGTCAGTTTTACCTAAAATCTCTGTTTCATCTTTAGCCCCCATATGTTCTATTTCTTTTTGATTTACCAGAATTTTACGGGAATGAAGATCTTTTATAAAAACATTAATAGGCAAATTATCAATTAAAGTAACCAATAGTTTACGTTCACTTTCTACTTGTTGTTCGGCTACTTTTCGGGCAGTTATGTCAGTTATCTGAGCTATGAAATGAATTGCCTTACCTTCTTCATCCCTTAACAATGTTACAGATAGAATAACAAAAACAATTTCTCCTTTACTATTAAAAAATCTTCTCTCTTTGGAATAATT
>JANPGE010000184.1:0-32986 GCA_031423805.1 Segetibacter sp.
TGTAGGTTCGTAATCATCCAAACTATCTGTTACAGTTTTTATAAGTGTGTTCAAAGAAGATAAAATCCACCGATCTATTTCAGGTCTTTTTTCTAATGGAATGTAGGCCTCTTTAAAAGCAAATCCATCAAGGTTGCTATATAGAGCAAAAAATTGATAGGTATTATAAAGTGTACCAAAAAACTTGCGCTGTACTTCCTGTATGCCGTTAATATCAAACTTAAGGTTGTCCCACGGACTTGCGTTTGTAATCAAGTACCAACGGGTAGCATCTGCACCATATTTTTCAATGGTTTCAAATGGATTTACCACGTTGCCTAACCTTTTGCTCATTTTATTCCCATTCTTATCCAATACTAAACCATTGCTTACCACAGTTTTGTAAGCCCTTCCGTCTACTTTATCAGTTGGGATGCCGCTTTTCTCCAGTTCTTCTACTACGCTTTCCTTTATTAAAGATCCAATAGCATGTAAAGTATAAAACCAGCCACGGGTTTGGTCTACACCTTCGGCAATAAAATCTGCCGGGTAGTTTTTAGAAAATATTTCTTTGTTTTCAAAGGGAAAATGCCATTGTGCATAAGGCATGGCACCGCTATCGAACCAAACATCTATGAGGTCGGGTACACGGGTCATGGGTTTTCCTGTTGTACTAACCAATATAATATCATCTACAAATGGTTTATGTAAATCCAATATTCCTTTGTGCAAATAGTTCTTATTTACATCGCCACCCAATACTTCACTAGCCTTTCTGATCCCATCATTTAATTCGCTAATAGATCCTATGCAAATTTGCTCTTCACCAGCTTCTGTTTTCCATACCGGTAACGGTGTTCCCCAAAAGCGGCTACGGCTAAGGTTCCAGTCCACCATATTTTCCAGCCAATTGCCAAAGCGGCCTTCGCCGGTGCTTTTGGGTTTCCAGTTAATTGTTCTATTCAGTTCAACCATTCTGTCTTTTAATGCGGTGGTTTTAATAAACCATGCATCCTACGGATAATATAATATAGGTTTATCTGTGCGCCAGCAATGTGGGTAACTGTGTTCGTATTTTTCAACTTTAAAAGCTCTGTTTTCCTTTTTTAATTTTACGGAAATGTCCACGTTAACATCAGCATAATTTGGATCGTCTTTGTAGTTTTTTACAAAACGGTTGCTAAATTCGCCGAGACCCTCTACAAACTTACCTTCCCGGTCAACCATGGTTAAAATGCCAATGTCATATTTTTTCCCAACCTTGTAATCATCTGCACCAAATGCAGGGGCAGTGTGCACAATGCCGGTTCCGTCTTCGGTGGTTACAAAGTCCCCGAGCAATACTTTAAAAGCATTTGGATTATCAGTTTTGTTTGCTTCGTAGGGGAGGAGTTGTTCGTAAGAAATGCCTTCTAAATCAGCGCCTTTAAATTCTGCTAAGATTTTCCAGGGCAATATTTTTACTTCAGCATTATAATTTTCAAAATCTCCATCTTCTGCTTCTTCTTTGAAATATTTTCCCAGTAAAGCTTTCGCAAGAATTACATTAATTGGCAGATGCGTGTATGGATTGAATGTTTTAACTAAAACATAATTAATGTTTGGTCCCACTGTCAACCCTAGGTTAGAAGGTAAGGTCCAGGGCGTAGTTGTCCATGCCATCAAAAAGGCCTCCCCGCCCTCCAAAGGAGGGTTTCCTGAAAATGATTCATTAATTGAATCGAAGATTTTTTTTATAGTTGGGTGTTGTGCGTTAGCCCCTCCTTTGGAGGGTTTGGGGAGGCAAAACATAGCCACAGCACTGGTATCCTTCACGTCTTTATACGTACCCGGTTGGTTCAGTTCATGGCTACTCAAGCCCGTACCTGCCGCGGGTGAGTAGGGTTGTATGCTTACACTTTCGTACAACAAACCTTTTTTATACAACTGACTTAATATCCACCAAAGACTTTCGATATAATTGTTTTCAAAAGTGATGTAGGGGTTCTCAAGGTCAACCCAATAGCCCATCATTTTGGTAATGTCGTCCCATTCTTTTTTATAACGAAGTACTGCTTCACGACATTTTTGGTTGTAATCTTCAACCGATATCTTTTTGCCAATATCTTCTTTTGTAATGCCCAATTCCTTTTCAACTCCAAGCTCTACGGGCAACCCATGTGTATCCCAACCCCCTTTTCTTTTAACCTGAAAACCCTGCATGGTTTTGTAGCGGCAAACCAAATCTTTCAGCGTTCTTGAAATAACATGATGAATGCCCGGCATACCATTAGCACTGGGGGGGCCTTCAAAAAAAACAAATGGTTCTGCACCTTCCCTCAATTCCACACTTTTTTCAAATGCTTTTGATTCATTCCATTTTGCCAATATTTCTTTCTCTATGGTAGGCAGATGCAAACCTGAAAATTCTTTATACTTGACCCTCATATTCTGATAATATTCTATTATATGTTGAAAGTGGGCAAAGGTAAGGAATGGCTGTGGGAAAATAAATGAATGATAAAGAGGGCAAAAAATAAGAGAGTGTTAGGTTGAAATTAGAAAGACACTTTGATGTTGGGATTAACCAAAAAAACAGGAGTAACCAAATCACTAAATGAAATTAGGGTATAGTCTTTCAATTATTAGTAGCCACTAAGTCCCGAATGTATTTTTTCTTTTCCATTGAAAAAAACTACCAAAAAGAACAACAAGTAAAATGGGCCCTAAAATATTTATCAGTTGCCATAAAGATTTTTGAGTTGCAATTTTTTGTTTGTCAAGCAGACGAAGTGTAAAATCTTTATTTCTTGACTCTAATACACCATTAGGATTTACAAGAAAATCTACAGCATTCAACAGAAATTCGCGGTTGGCAAATTGATAGTTTTCGTATTCCTGCATACCCATAGGTAGTGGCCCCTGACTTTGGGTTACAACGTTGGTCACTATATCTGCATCGCTAACTACAATTTGTTTTGCAGGTTTTATGCCGGTTGCGGCAAATGGTAATTGACTAAACTGTGAAAGCGTATCTTTCATTTCTGTGGAAAACCGGTTGGCATATAGTGATGTAAATTTGCCCTGTAATAATACAGCTACAGGTAAATTGCTTTTATTAAAGTATCTAAAGTCTTCCTCACTTTTTACAGATTGTAAACTAACTATAGCTGGTGAACTTATGGTGCGGCTGTTAGTGTCACTAGCAAGAATGATTGCTTTCTCAATACCATTCGCTTTTACAGTATCTATTGTACCGGGAAAAATGCTCAACACATCATCAAGGTTTTTTGAAATAACATTTGCCGAAGGCGCTGCTAATAATGGGTAATAAGGAAATGGTAAACGTTTAATCTGTGGCTGTCCGCCCATTTGGCCAACAACGAGAGGTTGCTTGGCTGATTTTAAGTCCTGCAAAAGATTGCTGTTTATTCTTACACCATACTTAAATAAAAGGTCGTCAAGGTTTAGGTTTTTGTCAAATGCCACAAAGTCGGCCTGTGACCTTAAGAGGCTATCCATTTCTGCATAAAGCTTGTCAATAAACCAAATTACATTGCCGCCGTGTAAAACGTATTGGTCTATTTTCAGTTTTTCAGTTTCGGTAAATGATGTTTTTGGTTTTACAATCAATAAAGCATTTATGGTATCTGCATCTAAACGGCCCGATTGAAGATCAATAACACCAAAACGGTAGTTGTTACTCATTTGTACAAACAAATCCTTGATATTGCCATTGGGGGGGAGTGGTTCGCCATTTCCTGCTGCATAGGCTACTATAGGAATAGTCTTGCGTGTTAATTTATCTATTGCATCAGAAAATTTAAATTCAAGTAAAGCTTCGCTATAATTGAGTGTGGTTTCCTCGTCCATACCACTTTTACCGCTCATGAGGTCAACAGGTATTTTGCGGGTGCCATACACCACCATTGCCGCAGGAAAAATAAGGCGTTCTGTTTTTTCTTCACCTTCCTTTGTAGTAACCTGATTGTTAAATGGCTTTATTCCCGATTGAACCAAACTATCATACAATTGGTTGCGAAGGCTATCAGGCAAACCTTCACCCGGCTTCAAAAACCTGAATTGAAGGTTGCCTTTTCCGTATTCTTTAAATTCATTTAAAAGCTCTTCACTAGCAACGCTTAACTTCTTAAAGCCTGCACTAAGGTCACCTGTGAGGTAAACATCTATTTGTACAGTTTCATCCAAATCTTTTAAAACCTTCTTTGTAGATGCACTAAGTGAGAAACGATGTTCTTTAGTAAGATCAATTCTAAAGTGTGAAACTGTAGACAACGATAGTACACCAACAAATAAAAATAATAAAAAAAGCCACCAAAGCTTATAATTCAATATATTATAAATAACATTCATTCTTCAATTTTATTTTACTTATTTGCCTTTCTGATGCCTGATATTCTAAATAGTGAAATAAATATATAGGTAATTAATCCTTGGTTTTTTATCGTTTTTCAATTTGTTTTTGTGTTAATAATATAAATAATATTGTTGTTGCAGCAAAGTATATTAAGTCCCTTGAATCTATTATACCTCTGCTTATGCTTTTATAATGAAAATCAATTCCCAGCATTTCAATATAGTAATCAATTCCCAGCGCACCAAGACCGGGAATTTTGCTTATAGCGTTAAATCCGCTGAAGAGAATAAAACAAATAAATGCTGCTACAATAAAAGCTACAATTGTATTATTGGTAAAACTGCTTGTACAGATGCCTACAGCTGTGAAAACTCCGGCCAGCATGAATAACCCCATATAACTTCCTGTTACTGCGCCTATATCTATTCCCCCACGTGCACTTAGGTATTGTATACTTATAGAATATATCAGGGTAGGTAAAAGTGCTATGATTACTATTAATAAACAACCAAAATATTTTCCCCAAACAATTTTACCGGGGGTAACAGGCAATGTCTTAATAATTTCAAAAGTTCCCACTTTATATTCATCGGCTATACTACGCATGGTTATTGTCGGTATCAAAAACAAGAGAATAAAAGGTGCAATGGAAAAAAAATTATCCAGTGATGCATACCCAAAATCAAGTATAGCCGTATCAGGGAATACAAATAAAAAGAGCCCTATTATCAATAGAAAAATTATAATAGCAATATATCCTGTAAGGCTGCTGAAAAATTGCCGCCACTCTTTAAGACAAATCATCCACATAAGGGTAAAACTAAGAAATTATCTTTTACCGGTATCCTCTTGCTAAAATGAAGAAATTTTATAAAAAAATTCAAATAAATAAAAACAAAATAAACAAAATTTAGTTATTAATTTATAAGTTCTTATAGTTTAACTAATTTATTAATCTAATGAATTATTCAATTTTTCACACATTAAGCGTAAGTATTTTTATTTTCTGTGGAAATGTTTTGGGTTACCTTTTTTAAAACAAGGTATTAAAATAAACTTTTTAAAAATTAAAGAAATGAAAAAATTACTTTTTGTATTCGCAGTAGCTGCTTTCACAGCTTGCGGTAATTCTGAAACTACAACTGAAGCTACAGCAGATTCTGCAAAGAGCGTTATTGATTCTACAGCTACTATGGCTACTGAAAAAGTAGATTCTATGGCTAAAATGGCTACTGACAAAGTAGATTCTACAGCTAAAATGGCTACTGATAAAGTTGATTCTGCAGCTTCTAGCATGAAGAAATAATTGCATTTAGCAAATACTATTCTTTCAGTTATCAGATCATTAATTTCTGCTTGTCGAAATTAAGATAACTTAATAAAGATTTTCATATGGCAAGCAATCGTTAAAGGCCACTCTGTTTCAACAGAGGGGCCATTTTTTTGTAGACCATATCCCATGGTCTGGTTATTGAATTGCACGTTTAGTTATTTATTACTCATCATTAAATTAAAACGTTATGAAAAGCAATTCATTCTTTACTGCATTAAAAATTTTCGCCTTACTGCTATTAAGCGGCTTATTCAACAGCCTTATAGCTCAGGGTGATTCCGGATCTACCTCATCCTCATCAACTTCGTCAAGAACAGTCACTACACAAACGCAAACCTGGTATAGTGAACCATGGATGTGGGTTGTTGGAGCTATAGTAGTTATAGTTATTATTGCATTATTGGCAAGAAATAATTCTTCAACATCAGATACAACCCGTACAACTGTTATTAAGAGTAGAGATTAATAGAAAAGAAAATTGGGGAAGTAAATTTATTTTAAACCTTCCCAAATCTACATTGTATAAAAAAGAGAACGCTACAAATTATTGTAGCGTTCTCTTTTTATGTGTAAAATTTTTTTCCGGGTATTAAACAACAGGTTTTTTGGGGGGCAATGCAAACGCAATGGCTTCATGTTCAAAATGACCTTTATGTGCCCCATCACAAAATGGTTTATTTGCTGACATTCCACACCTGCATAATGAAATTTTTTCTCTGCCGGCTAAATCATAAGGGGTGCCATTTTTATCAACCAATTCAAAATCCCCATCTATTAATAAGGAACCATTATTGTTTACGGTAATTTTTGTAGTTGCCATTTTTATATTTTAGATTCAAAAATAGAGAAACAATATTTGAAAAAAGAAAAATGCTTTTTCTAAATAATTTTTTTGAAATTACACCTTGTCAAGCCAGGATTTAAAAACAGGCTTTAATAGTGCGGCAGCACAAAAAAGGAAGAGTATATATGAAATGATTTCTCCGAATAGTAATAGTCGGTGCATACAATTAATTTTTGGTTGTTAAACGGTGACCTATGAATGCATTCTTAATAATTATAGATTGCATTTTAGTAAAAAAAGCTGCACAAAATTAATAATAAATTAATGTTGTGCAACTTAAAATAGAAATTAGTTGGCAAATCCCTTCTGATATTTTTTGATTGAGGTAGTTAAACTGCAAAACTTTCACCACAACCACAACTGCGGCTGGCATTCGGGTTGCTAAAATAAAACCCTTTTCCGTTGAGGCCATCAGAAAAATCTAATGTTGTATTTACGAGGTATAAAAAACTTTTTAAATCTGTGACAACTTTTATTCCGTTATCTTCAAATTCCTGATCCATCGGTTTTTTCTCATTATCAAAATCCAGCTTATAGCTCAAGCCTGAACAACCACCACCAATGACAGAAACTCTAAGAAAATAATCATTTCCCTTAACATCTGCATCAGACATAAGTTTTACAACTTTTTCTTTAGCCTTATCGCTTACATAAATCATTTTAGTACTAAGATTTTAGTAGTAAGTGTCAAGAATAACAAATAAAAAGTATAAATCTGCATCTTAAAGTCTTAAATCTTGCTACTTACTACTTGATACTATTCTTTAGTGAACGACACTTTCTTCAAACTTAATGGCATCCATACCATTTTTTTGACGGTAGTCATTAATTGCTGCTTTAATTGCATCTTCTGCTAATACCGAACAATGGATTTTTACCGGGGGTAAATTAAGTTCTTCCACTATATCCATATTATCAATTGTCAAAGCCTGATCAACAGTTTTGCCTTTAAGCCACTCTGTAGCCAATGAAGAGGATGCTATAGCTGAACCACAACCAAATGTTTTAAATTTAGCATCTCTTATCAAACCCGTAGCATCATCAACTTCTATTTGTAATCGCATCACATCTCCACACTCTGGTGCTCCTACCAAACCCGTACCTACATTTTTGCTAGACTTATCAAGTGTACCTACGTTTTTAGGATTTTGATAATGGTCTATAACTTTTTCAGAATATGCCATAATAATTAATTTAAAAATATGAAATTGACGCAATTCGAATATTATTGTGATTATGCCCTATTGCGTTATAGGCATTTTTCACATCTGCTGATTTTAATGAGCAGCCCATTCTATTGTACTCAAATCAATACCTTCTTTATACATTTCCCACAAGGGGCTCATTTCTCTTAGTTTTAGTACTGTGTTTCTAACCTGCTCAATAGTGTAATCAATTTGTTCTTCGGTAGTAAATCTTCCTAATCCAAAGCGAAGGGAACTATGTGCTAAATCATCGCCCAAACCTAATGCCTTTAATACATAACTTGGTTCAAGGGATGCTGAAGTGCATGCGGAACCGGAACTAAGAGCAATGTTTTTATTGAAACCCATCAATAATCCTTCTCCTTCTACATGTTTAAACGATATATTACTTACATGTGGAAGACGATGTTCGCGGTCTCCATTTACATAGGCTTCTTCAATTTTTAGCAATTCAGTCTCTAGTTTGTCACGTAATATACTTAAACGTTTGGCGTCTGCATCCATTTCTAATCTTGCAAGTTCAGCTGCTTTACCAAATCCCACTATACCAGGAACATTAAGTGTTCCGCTTCTCATACCACGTTCGTGTCCACCCCCGTCCATTTGTGCGGTAACCTTTACCCTGGGATTTTTTCTGCGTACGTATAGTGCACCTATACCTTTAGGTCCATACATTTTGTGTGCGGTAAAAGCCATCAAATCAATACCATCTTTATTAACATCAACCGGTATTTTACCAACAGCCTGAACGCCATCTGTAAAAAACAACAATCCATGCTTTTTAGCGATTGCGCTTATTTCTTTTACAGGTTGAATAACACCCACCTCATTATTGGCGTACATTATTGCTATAAGTATAGTAGTAGTTTTAATAGCTGCCTCAAGTTCAGCAAGGTCTATCATGCCATTTTCCTTTACCTGCAGATAAGTTACTTCTCCACCTATTTTTTCAATATGCTTACAGGTATCCAAAACGGCTTTATGTTCAGTATTGGCTGTTATAATATGATTGCCTTTGCTTGCATACATTTCATACACTCCCTTTATAGCAAGATTATCACCTTCGGTAGCACCGCTGGTAAAAATAATTTCTTTAGGATCAGCGCCAATAAGTTTGGCCACTTGTTCCCTTGCATAATCTACGGCTTCTTCAGCCGCCCAGCCAAATGGATGATTGCGGCTTGCCGAATTACCAAAACTTTCAGTAAAATAGGGTATCATAGCCTCTACAACACGGGGATCGCATGGAGTTGTAGCATTATTGTCTAGGTAAACAGGTAATTTCAACATAATTATTTCTTTTCTCTTTCTATTTTATAATGCAAAAGTAAATCAATACAACTTATAAATTTGCCGGCAATATCACACAACATTCATTTTTTCACAATTCTTATATTACTTAACACTTAAAACCATAATTATGATTCGAATAGAACATATTGGTATTGCTGTAAAAAACCTTGAAGCATCTACTAAACTATTTACTACAATTCTTCAGGCAAATTGTTACAAGACAGAAATTGTAGAAAGTGAAAAGGTTATTACTGGTTTTTTCCAAATTGGGGAAAATAAAGTCGAATTATTGGAAAGTTTGGAACCCAATGGCACTATTGCAAAGTTCATTGAAAAAAAAGGTGAGGGGGTGCATCATATAGCTTTTGCGGTTAAAAATATAGAATCTGAAATGGAAAGGCTCAAGAATGAGGGTTTTACCTTACTTAATGAAATACCTAAAAAAGGAGCAGACAATAAATTAGTATGCTTTATACATCCTAAAGAAACTAATGGTGTTTTGATAGAGCTTTGTCAAGAAATAGAATCATAACTGGTTGAAAATAAATCGATTATATTATTTTTTTACTTTTTTTACTTAGTGGGATTATTGTTCTTTAATCACCTTTTAAGCTACCTTCAGTACTTTTTAAGGCAGCAGCTTACATTTTTGCATTGCCTTTGTATAGGATATATTAATAACCCCAACGGACGGTTTTTACAAAATAAAAAAAACCATAGGGTTCTTAATAAACTATAAAATGACAAAAAATTTGTTGTGGCACATCACTTGCCTTTATGTTAATGTAAAACAACAAACCATGTCAAAAGCAACAAAGGCAATGAAGTCAATTTTAGCAATAATAATTTTAGTAGCAAGTTATAATTCAGTATCCGCACAGGATAATGGCACTAAAAGTCGCGTAGCAGTTGTTGCCAACGATCAGAAAACTAATATTTGGGTTAGTGATTTTCCTAAAAATACCAGCATTGTTATATATGATTCAAATGATAACCTACTTTCTATAACAACTACAAATGTTTACGGAGCTGCTTTCCTAAGCCTACCAAAGGGAGTAAAATCTGGAGTAGTCGTAAAAACAATTGATGGCGAGATTTCAGTATCTAATAAATCGGTAATCAAAAATATTCAACCTGAACAAAACATAGTTTCAAATTACCTGGATGATTCTAATAAGGCTTAATGGATGAAATGAAATGTTGAAATTGCACCTGAGCTCTCTGAAAAGAGGGCTCAATTTATTTTATGAGAAGTTTCTACTTGTTGAAATCTGCATTTTGTTTACCAAAATTGCAATTTACTTTCAAATGCATTGGTGCATAATATTTTTGTAAAATTGATTTTATATTTTCTTCTGCCATTTGTATATTTCTTCTGTTGTTAGTCAGGTCACTGACAGATGCTTCGTATAATTGTTTTTGGACATTGATGTATTGTTCTAATGTAATGGTGTTAAATACTCCCGTTTGTCCCATTGCATCTATTTTATCTAAATGTAATTGAAGGCTTAATAACTTACAAGCGGGAAAATACAGATTAACTATACTATCTTTTGTATTTATATCCATTTTTAGGTTGTTCATATCTACGCCGTATTTGGCCTGATATGGAATAGCTACGTAAAGTGTATTTTCTGCGAGATAATTTTTGAATTTATCCCAAATTCCCTGATTTTCCCCCTTGTTGCTGACTTTTATGTTGGACACCCCATTCACTTCTAAAGCACTTAGTTCAGCAATTTGTTTTACAAGAGTAGTGTTATGAACAATATCTGAAGTTATATCACTGCTCCCATTTTTTTTCCCAAGAAAATAAAATGCTATAGCTACCATCAATACCAAAAAAACGATTAGTGCAAATTGTTTCATGGATACTTTATTTGTAAAAGAGAATTATCAGTATGACGGTTATGATAAATATATTAAAATGGTATAACTAATTGATTAATAATTACCTTCCAAAATTGGGAAGGTTGTAAAACATTAACTACCAGAAAAAACTGCTTTTCTCTTTTCTAAAAATGCAGTTGTCCCTTCCAGCATATCTTGTGTTCCAAAGCAATTGCCAAAACCAGTCATTTCAACCTCGTAGCCATTTTTGCTTTCATCTAATGCTGCATTGGCAGCCTCTATACACTTAGAAACTGCTAAAGGTGCTTTTGTGTTTACAATCTCAAGAATAGATTTTGCCTTAATAATTAATTGATCTGCCGGAACAACATAGTTAACAAGCCCATATTGTAATGCGGTGTTTGCATCTATCATACCTGCACTAATCAATAATTCTATTGCACGGCCCTTACCAATCAGGTATACCAATCTTTGTGTACCACCATAACCGGGTATAAGTCCAAGGTTTACTTCGGGCTGACCAAATTTTGCATTTTCAGCAGCTATTCTAAAATGACAGGCCATGGCCAACTCGCAACCTGCACCAAGTGCAAATCCGTTTACTGCTGCGATTATAGGTTTGGTGCTATTCTCAATTTTGAAGAAAATTTCCATTCCGGTTTTGGATAAAGCTTTTCCTTCATCAACAGATAAACCTTCGAACTGACTTATATCAGCTCCGGCTACAAAGGATTTTGGACCTGCACCTGTTATTATGACTGATCTAATTTCTGGATTATGGTTTATTTCATCCATAACCTGACCCAACTCTTGCATTACAATCTTGTTTATTGCATTTAATTTGTCAGGACGATTAATGGTAACAATGAGAATATTATTCTCAAGCGAGGTAAGTAATGTTTGATACATGAGAGAAGTTTAGGGTTTAGAGTTTAATGGTTAAATCAAAAAGTTCTGTGTTCTTTTACCCAATCTCTAATATAATTTGCAATATCGCTTGTAGTTGTACCGGGTGGAAAAAGTGTTCCAACTCCCATATCGTGCAGTTGTTTCATATCATCTTCCGGAATAATTCCTCCACCTGTTAGCAATACATCTGTCATTTCTTTTTCTTTCATTAATTGAATTACTTTGGGAAATACAGTCATGTGGGCTCCACTTAAGATACTGATGCCTATTGCATCAACATCTTCCTGTAGTGCAGCATTCACAACCATTTCAGGTGTTTGTCTAAGACCTGTATAGATAACTTCCATACCGGCGTCTCTAAGTGCAGTGGCAATTACTTTGGCTCCCCGATCGTGACCATCGAGCCCAACTTTGGCAACTAAAACCCTTAGCGGTCTGTTTTTTTGTGCAATCATTTCTTGGCTTAAAGGCTGTAAATTTAGTAAGGATTATCTGATCTTTTGTAATCAAGTTTAATATGCAATCATCTTGATTCTATATTTTGAATAAAGAATTATCTATAGTTCAAAAATTACTTTCCAATGCAAATCTTTTATAGCCTTCTGTATTTAACTTCATCTCTTCCAGAGATTGGCTTAAAGTAGCACCTTGCGCTGCCCTGTAAATAGCCCAATGTACCCAACCTTTTTCTGACGGTCTTGGTGCATTGTACCCAATCACTTTCATTTCTTTGTTTATTAAAATATAGGTTGGAAAGGTAATATTGTATGCTCTTAATAAGTTTACATTTTGCGGCCTGTTACGGGCATAAAAAAGATTAATTCCCTTCATTTCCTGTTGTTGAACCATTTCTCGCCATATTGGTTTTTGGTCAATATTTTCTATACAAATAGTCATAAAAACAATGTTGGTATCGTTCTTAAAAAAATGCTGTAAGGCTTTAGAGTGGGGGATTTCCTTAATACAAGGAGCGCAGGCTGTAAACCAAAAATCAACATAAATAGTTTTGCCTAAAAAAGTGGAAGTGTTTATGAGATTGCCTTTGCTATCCTCCAATTCCAAATCTTGAAAACGAGAAAATAATTGTTGGGCATTTACACAACTTAAATTTAAAAAGAGTATTGTTGATACTATTAATTTCTTCATTGTTTATTTATGATAATACATTCAACAATTGCTGATCTTCTATGGTATAACCACATTTAAAATGGCCCAAAGGACAAGCCTTGAAACCATGCAGCCCACAGGGTTTGCAGCTAAGCCGTTCATGGGTTTGTATCACAAAACTATTATCTGATAATGGGCCAAAGCCAAACCATGGTACGGTGCTGCAATATATAGCTGCAACAGGTGCATTCATAGATGATGCAAAGTGCATAGGTGCTGAATCATTTACATAATTCATAACAGCATTTTGCTGCAAAGCTGCCGATTGTAAAAATGAAAGTTTTCCTGCAAGATTTATGGCTTTTTTATCAATGGATTCATTAATAATATTGTTGCACAAATCGTCATCAGTCGGGGCGCCTAATAGATATACCTGCAGGTTTTTTGGTAGATTGTTTATTAAGCTTACCCACTTTTCCTTAGGGTACTGTTTTGTAAACCAAACAGAAGCCGGTGCAATACATACGTAAGCGTTTTCTTTATATTTTTTTACACTTTCATAATCACTTATTGATGGATATAGTTTAGGTTTTTCGGGTATTGAATCTGTTATATGTTCTATCAGTTTTTGGTTGCGGTTTATTTCATGTAAAGGTTTTTTGCCGGTACTTATTTCATGAATAATTCTTGTAGAAAAAAACCTGCTCCATGGATTTTTGTCAAACCCGATTGTTTTTTTTGCTCCGGAAAAAACAGTTAGAAAACCTGTAGCGGCAAATCTTTGCACATTAATAATTGTGTTGTATTTGTTGCTTCTTATTTTTTGTAAAATCCTGTAAAGGTTTTTGTATTTATTTTCTTTTTTGTTCCAAACCAATACTTCATTTAAGTAAGGGTGATTTGCTAAAAGATTTTCATTTCCCTTTCTCAATAAAAAATCAATTTGCGCAGCGGGATAAAATTGATGGAGTTTTTCAATTAAAGCCGTTGCTAAAACCACGTCTCCAATAAAAGCTGTTTGTATTACAAGAAATTTTTGCATCAGGGGCAAAACTAAAGAAGATATGCCGGACAATACACAGGCATTAATATCTTCGCAATTATGATGGATTTTACAAATGATGTGGAACAATGTCTTGCTACGCTACAAAGTGGCGGATTAATATTATATCCTACCGATACAATATGGGGACTTGGCTGCGATGCCACAAATGCAACTGCTGTGCAGCGTTTAATACATTTAAAAGGAAAAGCTCCACGCAAAGGTTTGATTGTTATTTTGGCTACAGAAAGGGATGTTTTACAATATGTTGCAAGCCCCGACTTAGCTGTTTTTAACTATTTGGATGCCACTACAAAACCTACCACCGTTATTTTTGATCATGGCCTCAATATAGCCGAAGATGTTTTAAATGAGGATGGTAGTATTGCAATCCGGTTGGTTAAAGAGGAATTTTGCAGGCATTTGTTAAAGCGGTTTAAAAAACCCATAGTTTCCACATCGGCTAATATTCATGGGCAACCTTCTCCCCAAAAATTTGACGATATTTCAGACTTAATTAAAAATGGTGTGGATTATATTGTTAATATAAGACAAAAAGAAGATGCTGTAAATGGAGCTTCCTCTATAGTACGATGGAAGGATGGTCAGATAGAAATTATCAGATAATGCTATTAATAACTGGGAGTTTATTCTTAAAATGAGATTATTGATATTGAGGTTGGCAACAAAATTGAACTATTGATTAAACTAAAATCATTAAACAATGCCACAAATAACCTTAAGTGTTCCCCAGGATAAAGTTTCCATCTTAAAAGATGTTCTTGTTTCAATTGGGATTAAGAATTTTAAAATAGGAGAAATCATTTCTTCAAAAAAACTAGTTGGTCTAAAAGATTCGGCCAATGCAGTATTCAATAAATATTTCTCGTGGGATAACAACAGAAGTGAATTGGAATTTGAATAGAATTTCAAAATTTTGTTATCATTTCAGGATATATAATTCTATAGCCCTCTAGTTAGTATATACCCGCATTGTTGTTCTTATATTTGCATCCGATGATGGACATAGATTGCAATAGCAAAGAACTTTTCATTTTTAATAAAATAGCATCTGCTGCGGCTGAATTACAGGTGCCCGCCTATATTATAGGGGGTTTTGTAAGAGATAAAATAATAGGAAGACCAACAAAAGATGCAGATATAGTTTGCCTTGGTGATGGAATATTACTTGCCCAAAAAGTAGCCGAAAAGTTTAATCCACAACCTACAGTAGCTTTTTTTAAAAATTTTGGAACTGCACAAATTAAAATTGACGGCTTTGAAATTGAATTTGTAGGAGCCCGCAAAGAAAGTTATAACCCTGACAGCCGCAACCCGCTTGTAGAACCCGGCACCATAGAAGACGATCAGGATCGTCGCGACTTTACTATTAATGCACTTGCCATTAGTTTAAATAAAGAAAACTTTGGAAAATTGATCGATCCTTTTGAAGGACTCGCAGCCATAGAAACCAAGGTTATAAAAACCCCACTTGAACCTTCTAAAACCTTTATAGATGATCCGTTACGTATGATGAGGGCCATCAGATTTTCTGCACAATTAGGTTTTCAGATTGATGATTCTACCCTAAAAGCAATAAGTCATAACAAGGAACGAATCAAAATTATTTCGCAGGAACGGATAACTGATGAACTCAACAAAATTATGCTTAGCAGAAAGCCTTCTGTTGGATGGCATCTGTTGTTTACTACAGGATTGTTGAAAATCATCTTTCCTCAAATGGTAGATTTGGCAGGGGCTGAATACATAGATGGCAAGGGACACAAAGACAATTTTTATCACACGCTGCAGGTCATAGATAATGTTTGCGAAACCTCTAATGATCTTTGGTTACGATGGGCAGCTTTGCTACATGATATAGGTAAGCCTGCAACAAAAAAGTTTGAAGAAGGCCATGGGTGGACCTTTCATGGGCATGAAGTTGTAGGGGCAAGAATGGTTCCTAAAATCTTCAGCAAACTTAAGTTACCCATGAGTGACAGAATGAGGTTTGTACAAAAATTGGTGGAACTTCATCTGCGACCCATTAGTCTTACCAATGAAAATATTACGGATAGTGCCGTGAGGCGTTTATTATTTGATGCTGGTGAAGACATTGATGCATTGATGAAACTTTGCAATGCAGATATTACAAGCAAGAACCAACAGAAGGTTAAGCGGTTTATGGCCAATTTTGAAATGGTGAAAAACAGAATGGCTGAAGTGGAAGAAAAAGACCAATTAAGAAACTGGCAGCCGCCAATAACCGGCGAAATTATTATGGAAACTTTTGCCCTGACACCAGGTAAAAATGTGGGATTGATAAAAGATGCGATTCGTGAAGGTATTTTGGATGGTCTAATACCCAACAATTACGAAGCTGCATTTGCTTTTATGTTACAATGTGGAAACGAGTTGGGATTATCTCCTGTTAATACAACTCAATCTGCTACTAACAATAATTAAAAATGGAAGCGCAAAAAAATAAAAGCAACAACAGTCTATTATACCGTTATGCCGGTCTTGCTACCCAATTTTTGGTGAGTATTGGACTGGCTTTATTTCTGGGGTTGAAAGCCGATAATTGGTTAAGCATTAAGGCGCCAATATTCATTTGGGTATTACCTTTATTGGTAATTGGGGTTATGATTTGGCAAATAATAAAAGACACTTCAAAAAAATAAACATGTTCAATAAAAGTATTCTTCCGTTGGTTGGGTTGTTTTTGGTTATTTCATTTGTTACAATGATTTTCAAAGTGTCATTAAATCAACAGGGACTGGATTGGCAGGTACTTATGGGGGGAAATATTTTTCTTTACATTGTAACTGCTATCTCATTTCACCTCTTACGCGAAGGCATGGTTGCGGCTACTACTTCTGCTTTTTTGACAAGAGTTTATGGCTCTATTTTATTAAAGTTATTTGGTTGCGCAATAGCTGCATTGGCTTATATTTTTATATCAGGTAGTAAACTTAATAAACCTGCTTTATTCACTTTAATGGGACTCTATCTTGTTTACACTTTTGTAGAGATGCGGATACTTATGAAACACATAAAACAGCAGAAAGATGTCCGGAGTTGAACACCCGTTGCAGGCTTTGGAAATCTTTTTGCCACCCTCTACCTTCTTACCTGTTGCAGCTTATCTGGATCAGTATAAAGTTCACCTGACCATAACCCGTGAACGTAAAACAATTTTAGGAAACTACCGCAATGCGCATAACAACCGATCGCACAGAATAAGTGTAAATGGTAACCTGAATAAATGGTCGTTTTTAATAACGTTGTTACACGAATTGGCACACCTGCTTACTTTCGAAAAATATGGCAACCGTGTACAATCTCATGGCAGAGAATGGAAAACACTCTATGGACAACTACTTGCACAGTTTATAACAAAGAAACTTTTCCCCACAGATATAGAAAATGAATTGCTTGCCACACTTCATAATCCCGGAGCAAGTAGTTGCGCAGAAGAAGGGCTGATGCGTGTTTTGAGAAACTATGATATTAAAAAGGACAACCTGTTAATGGTGGAGGAAATAGCGCATCATAGTTTATTCAGGCTAAAAGATGGGAGGATTTTTAAGAAAGGAGAGAGGCTTAGAAAGCGTTACAAATGCGAAGAAATTTCAACTAAAAAGTTTTATTTATTTAGCCCTGTTTATGAGGTTGAGGCAATAGCTTTATAAACAAAATTTTGCTATAGGTTTATTATATGATAATCTACCCAAACCAATGTCTTATTTTAAAATAGTTTAACGAAAATTAAGTATGGAAATCAATTGTTTATGGCATTTTGGTTCGACTGCTTCCAATAAAAATTTATAAATATTCTGTCTAAAAGACGGTTTATAAAGACCTTGCAGAATTTGAGTGAAAAATTATTCTGATTATAAAGCAATTGAAATATCCTGAATATATTAATTCTCTTTTTCTTCATGCAACATTGTTCTATTAAACCTTTATATCCCAAAATAATTACTAACTTAACTAACTATTATTCTTTGTAATGTAATATTTTTTTATTTCCTTTACAATTCCCCCCTTTTTTGCAAGCGGATTATTTATTCATTTAATCTGTAGGTAGAATATTACTATATTATATTTAAAATCTATTAATATAAAAATATGACTAAAGTAGTTTGTATTAATGAGTATTGCGTTCAGAAAATTTCTAGTAAAAGAATGATTTTTTTATTTTTATACGCATTGCTTCTATACGCAATCTCTTGTAAGCAAGAGCCGATAGAAGAATTAAACAAAAAAATCAATGTTGGAATCCGAAGCGGAAACAAAGTTGACGAGAAAGAGTGGAATGATATAACCAAATACATCACGGACAACAAAGCCAAGTTTGCAGACTTCATGGAAGGCGAAACAGTCGGCACAAAAAAATTGACGGATTACATTCTTACCTTTTCACAACAACACAACAGACGAGGACAGACCGACCCCGAAATTTTCAATCCAAAAACAACAACCGAAAGTTCTATCAAATCGCAAGTGAAATTTTTTATTGAAAACTCTGGTAGCATGGATGGTTACATAAGAAACACAACAGAGTTTGAAGCTGCATTATCGGACTTGCTTGTGCAATTAAAATATCACTACGACAACAAAAATTTGAGAGTAAATTTTATAAACACAAAAATTTATCCTTCGCAAATGGACGAAGTGCAAAATTTTGTTGCTGCATTAGAACCTGAAAAAGTACCTTACAAAGTTGGCGACAGGACAATGAGCAAGCTGAATGAAATTCTAAAAATGATTTTAGACAGCACCAACCAAAACAACATTTCAATTCTTGTTTCAGATTGTATCTATTCTCTTGACAAGAAGAATGACACCGAAGGAGCATTGGAATTTGAAAAGAGTTTAACCAAAGGAGCATTTCTTGAAAAGTCAAAACAATTTGGCTTCGCCACCATTGTTTTAAAAATGAAATCAAAGTTCACAGGCAAGTATTGGAACAAAGACAATGATTTTGTATATCTCGATGGAGCATCAAGACCTTATTACATTTGGATAATAGGTTCTAACGAACACATCAATGAGTTTTCAAAAAAGATAAAAACCCAATCCTTAAAAGGATTTGAATACAGTTATTTCCTTTCAAACTTCACTAAAGAAAAACAACCTTACTACACTGTATTGAAAGAAACAAACAAACTTGGGAAGTTCAAACAAGCAGACAGAAACGAGAAAGATGTAAAGAGCATCAACGATGTTGAGTTTGATGGAGGCACATTGCAATTTGCAATTGCAATTGACTTAGGCAACATTCCAGTTGATTCATCTTACTTGACAAATCCAAAAAATTATGTTGTGCCTGATGGCTTTACTGTAAAGTATATTGAGAAGATAGACAGAAACAAATTATCTCAAAGAGATATGGTAACGGTAGAAAAAACAACCGCTACCCATTTTGTTACTGTTTCAACAACAAGCAAATTCACAACACAAGATTTGAAACTTGCACTCTCAAATAAAATTCCTACTTGGGTTGAGCAAAGCAATAGCGTTGATGACAGAAATGTAAAAGGGGAATTGGACAAAACCTTCGGTTTGTCTTATTTGGTTCAAGGAGTTTCGGAGGCTTACGCCACCCAAAATCCCGAACAAACTTCCTACTTCAAAATAATCATAACCATAAAAAAGTAAAACGATATGAACGATTTATTTGCACCACTCTTTGAGCTCTTTTACTACACAGTTCCGTTTTCAGACGACTTGTATGCAGAAGGATTGTATTCCGCATTGGGGCTTTGTAATTTTTTTATAAGCCTATTTTTTGTAGTTCTGTTTTACTACATAATAAACAGACCTGCATTTTCAAAATGGTATCACTGGCTTATCATTTTGCTAATCAACTTTGCAGTTGCTTTCACTTTGGGCATTGTCTTACCACAAACAAAGTTTGTGGCTTTGGACATTGAATATCACAGTGAGTATTATGTATTCGGCTTAATGAATGCTTTGATTGCATCCTTGTTTTATTTTATCATTTCATTTATGATTCGTTGGTGGAGCACCAACGCCAAACGAACACCATTTCCACATTAATAAAAAACAATTTCAACATGGCAAAATTATATGTATTCGGAATCGGAGGAACAGGAGCAAGAGTAGTTAAGTCTTTAACTATGTTACTTGCTTCAGGTATCAATACCAACTTTGAAATAGTTCCAATTTTGATTGACCCCGACAGGGCAGGCGGTGATTTGAACAGAACTGTAAAAACCCTTCGTGAATATCAACTTATTCAAAAGGAAGTAAAAGGGTTTGACCAAAATCATTTTTTTAAAAATGGTATTTCAACCCTTAGTGAAATCATTGCTAATAGTGGAGGAAACTCAACTGTTATAGATGGATTTAGATTTGAACTTGATGGAGTTCAGAATGACCGTTACAAAGATTTTATTGACTATTCCAATCTTGACCCAAAAAACAAATGGCTTACCAGCCTTTTGTTTTCTGAAAGGAATTTAGATTCAAATCTTGAAATCGGGTTCAAAGGAAATCCAAACATTGGCAGTATTGTTTTGAACCAGTTTACAAAGTCAGAAGCATTTCAAGCATTTGCAGACAGCTTTGAAAAGGACGACAGAATATTTATTGTCAGTTCAATTTTTGGTGGAACGGGTGCAGCAGGTTTTCCTTTGTTGCTAAAGAATATTCGTCATGGTTTCGTGAAAGAAAAATTCTATGCACATCTTCAAAATTCAGTAATTGGTGCAATCACAGTTCAACCATATTTTAAAGTTAAACAAGATGATGAATCAGAAATTGACAGTCATGGTTTTATTTCCAAAACAAAAGCAGCATTACATTATTACTTTAAGAATGTAACAGGCAACAGCACAATCAATGCACTTTATTACATTGGAGATTTAGCGGAGAACACTTACGAAAATCACCAAGGAGGAACAGACCAAAGAAATGATGCACACTTTATTGAACTTGCTTCTGCAATGGCAATAGTTGATTTTGCAAACACAGATGGGAACTATATCAGAACAACACAAGGTAAAGCAGAGAACGCATTTTACAAGGAGTTTGGAATTAAGGAAAATGCAGAACACATAACATTCAAACACCTTAATGATGCAACTTTGAACCTGATGAAAAAGAACATCACAGAGTATTTCTACTTTAATATTTTCTTAAAGGAAAAATTGCAAAGCGAATTAAATAATCCGTATGCTTCTGCATACTCAAATAAAATTGACCGCAATTTTATTGACCAGTCATTTTACAAAACACTTTCAGACTTCAATAAGTCATTCAGGATTTGGTTAGGTGAATTGCAACGAAACAAAGTTTCATTTGCACCTTTTAATATAGAATTGGAAACAAGCACTAATCAAGAAATAACAGACATCAAAATAACAACATCAAGTATTTTTTCTCTTGTGAATGATGTGAATGAAAAAAAATCATGGAAGGATTATATCCCAGGACTTGCAAAAAATAACTACGAGCTTTTTGTTGCCAATCTTAACAAGGCAGCAGAAAAAGTTGGCAATACAACAACTAACAAAAGATTTATGGGAGTGTTCTCTAAAGCATCTCAAACCGTAGTAAACCAAAAACTATTTTAATCATGGCAAAAGTTTTCAGATTATTCCAAGATAAAAATCTACAACATTGGGAAGACCGTGGAGAAGCATATGGACCTTCTGTAATTGAAAAAATTCCTAATCCGGATGGTGATTTTTCAAAACGAGAACCTACATCAATACCAAGCCCATTCGCAAGGATAGATTTGGTTAGGACTGCATATAAATATGTAGTTGATAAAAATGAGTTGGAAGGGAACACCATCTATCATAAACTCATTTCAGATTGTCTTGATGTTGGTGAAATGTTTTTTAAGATTGATAATTTAGGTAGCAGAGCACAAATTAAGTTTTGGGACAAAAACATTGATTTAAATACTCTAAAAAATTCAACAAATCCAAGACACAAACTTTACGGTGAAACTTTAGACTTATTTTTGAAACAAGATAAAGAAACATACAACTTTGATTCATTGAACAGAATGTTTTTTTTGTTTTATGATTTTCAAATAATTGGCGGCACCTCACCTTCAACCCTCTTTTTCAATTCTGCAAACGATTTGAATTTTACAAACATTCAATTTGGTAACGACATTTTGTTTGATGGAGATTTAAAACCCCTTTACAAAAGAGACCCGGAGTATCAAAAATACCTACATCATTTTTTCAAAGCCAACCCTGACCTTGTAAAAAAGATGAGTGAGTTTGCAAGCTATCTTGAAAAAAGCCTTAAAGTGCTTTTCAATACAAACAATGATTTGCACAATGAAATTAAAGAATTAGAAAATAAAACAGCCGATATTTTAAAGCAAGAGCTTGATTCTATTTACGAAACATTAGACACAGGTGAAGCAGGTGAAAATTTAGAAATCATTGGTTGTTGGATGAAGAAGAAAAAAATAAAAGATAGGGGTAAAACAATTGAGGAGAACAGCGACTTTGTAATCAAATCTTCAAAATACACAGTTGGACATAAGCCACTTGTTTTGCAAAATAATTTTACTCAAAAGTTAAAGTACACTGACAAATCAGTTCATTGGAACAGTTCAACAAACGTTCCATATTTTGACAAAGAAACTGACATCAACAACAGAACCTTACCTGGGCAATTTGATAAGTACCCTTACTTGACCATAAGCGATTTTCTGCAACCTCAAATAATTCGTTTAGTTTATCCGATTAACAAGGATAGGTATTGGAATGGAAATATTCGTTTTGAAACGGGAGACAAAAACAAACATTTTCTTTTACCACTTACAAAAAAGTTCTTTGATTTCTTTGATACAGCAGACTTACAAAAACAAATGCCTGATGGAAAACCAATGTTTGAAATGGTTGTGTATTCAGGTTCAGTTGAAGTGATTTTAAGAATTCCAATTAAAAGCAATTCACAATACATCACATTCAAACGGACTTATGATAGCAAAGGAATTGCAAGCGCAGCAGACCCTGATCTAGTAAACAATAGAGGATTCATAACTGAAAACCAATTTTCGTTAGCTGTTTATCCATTTGTAAAAACGGGAAGCGACACAGATTCTTTTTTCAGAGTAATGCTTTTAGACAGAGATATAAATACAGACACCAAACATTACCGGTATGATTTAGCTTTCAATAAAAATGCTAACAACCAAACAATAACACAAACCGACAAGAAAACAAGAAGCAACAAACTTGTGGACAATGTTCAAACTTCTACTTCCTTTTATATTTTGGAAAAAGAGTTTGACTACATAGAAGTAAAACATAATGATGCAACAGGGATTGTTATTCCATTATTCAAAGAAGTTGGTGGAGGTTCTGAAACTTTCACTTTCGCAATTGACTTTGGAACAACCAACACACACATTGAATATAAAATTGGAAATGGAAATCCTAAACCTTTTGGAATTTCAAAAGATGATTTACAGTTTGCAACTTTGTTTTCTCCCGACATTAGAAATGATTTTTCTACATACACAAACGCAAACTTGATGTATGAATTGATACCACACGAATTTTTACCCGAAGTAATAAGCAAGCAAACAGAATTTAGATTTCCTCAAAGAACAGCCCTAAGCGAAAACCTTAAATTGAATTTGAATGAAGCCACTTATTCATTAGCTGATTTCAACATTCCGTTTACTTATGAGAAATACGCAAAGAAGCCAAACGCAAAGGTTACAACAAATCTGAAATGGTCAAACTATACAATGAATGACGAGGACAGAATTAGAATTGAAAGATTTTTTGAGAAACTTATATTCCTTATCAGAACTAAAGTTCTATTAAACAATGGTCGGTTAGATTCTACAAAGTTGATTTGGTTCTACCCTTCAAGTATGATGACGGTAAGAAGAAATAATTTAGAAAGAACGTGGCAAAAACTATTCGCCAAATATATTTCTACTCAAAGTTCACCAATCAAATTATCAGAATCAATTGCACCGTTTTACTATTTCAAAAACAAAGGTGGTATTGATGCTTCTGATTTGCCAGTTGCAGCAATTGACATTGGAGGAGGTACAAGCGACATAGTAATTTATCAAAAGAACAAACCCGAATCCCTCACTTCGTTCAGGTTTGCAGCCAACTCAATTTTTGGTGATGCCTTTAATGGTTCACCAGCAATCAATGGTTTTGTAAAAAAGTATTTACCGCTGTATGAAAAACTTTTGTCTGACAATAACCTTTACGACTTACAAGCGGTTATGAAGGAAATAACGGAAGAGCAAAGTTCAGAGGATATAATTGCATTTTACTTTTCATTAGAAAACAACAAATTGATTCAGGATAAAAACTTGCAATCAAATTTATCATTTAATGAAAAACTTGCAAATGATGATGATTTGAAAATTGTGTTTGTTATTTTCTATTCATCCATCATTTACCATTTGGCAAAATTGATGTATGCAAAAGGATTAAAAGCTCCACGATATTTAACCTTTAGCGGAACAGGTTCAAAAGTTATTTCTATTACCGACAGAGATAAAGAGTTGAACGCTTTGCAAAAACTCACCAAATTGATTTTTGAAAAAGTGTTTGGTGAAGCATTAGGGAACATTGAATTGATACAGCACTCTGAACCCAAAGAGATTACTTGCAAAGGAGGTTTGCTAAGTGAAACCAACATTGACATTGAGGAAATAAAAACTGTTTTGATAGGTGATAAAGAAAACACACTCATTCCCGAAACAAACCTCAATTACACCGAAGTAAACAACGACACAAAATTGAAAAGCATTGTTGACGAAGTAAAAACTTTCATTGACCTTGTATTTGGTTTGCATACAGAATTCAACTTGACTAAAAATTTCGGTGTCAATCCTGCAAAGATTGAAGATTACAAAACAATTCTTAAAGAGGATTTGATGCAGTATTTAAAATCGGGATTAGAAAACAAAACACAAGAACTTTCAGGCAACACAAACATAAATGTTGAAGAACCTTTGTTCTTCTATCCTTTAGTTGGTGCATTGAATAAACTTGCTTTCAAAATTGTAACACAGAATAATAACTAAAGAAATGCCAATAAAAGTAAAGTTAGTTGCACTACTTATTATGATAAGTGGCTTTGCACATGCAGCAGACAAGAAAGATGCTTTTATAAAAGCAATTGACTATTGTAATTGTAGAATTGCAAACACATACTGCAAGCAGTATTCCGAAATGAAACCTGAAAGTTCAGAGAAAAAGTCTTTTGAAAAGATTAATTCCATTTTCAAATGCAGTTTTGACCAATCGCTCCCTTTTGATTCTATAAATGGAATTTTAAAGACAAACAACTTTGCAGAATTCAGCAAAAAGAGTTCGGTAGTATTTGGAAGAATTATAAAGGAAGATATTCAAACACTTAATACAGAAGAAATAGTTTCTAAAATAATTTCGGGTATTTATGAAAGTGCAGAATTCAAAAGTTTCTTTGTTCAATATTCAGAAGTTGGTTCTTTGAAAGAACCATTAAGAAATGAATTGTCTAGTTATTTGAATAAATTTTTTACCTCAAAAACGGCAAAAACAGGTTCAAGTGAGAAAGATGCTACTACAGAAACTGAATTGCAAAAAGAAGTTTCAAGGTTAGAACGACTAATTCAGGATAATAAAACAAGTCCATTTAGTCTTAATTGGCTTTCAATAATACTTATGGTTGTACTTTCGGGTGCAGTTTTCATAATTCTTAAATTAAGCCAGACAAGCCTTAATGAAAGAATTGATAGACATAGAACGGAACTTGATTCAATAGTTCCTAAACTTGATTTAATAGACCAGAAACAAAGAGGCGAAAGTTTAGGTCAACCATCATCACAAAACTCAAATTCTAATGACTTCAAAAAAGCGACGGAACGAAATATTTCTGATTTAAATTCTGCAATTACTGTTTTGCAAAGTGATGTTGCTAAACTGAATATGAAATCCCAAGACAATTTTGAAACATCATCAAGTCAATCACAACAAATCTCTAAAAAACAACGAGCAGATATTTTATATGCCCCTATTCCAAATAAAGACGGAAGCTTTACAGCTACAAATGTTACAAACATTGAAAACCAAAGTTCAAGCTTTTACAAATTTACTATTACGGATAATCTTTCTCAAAAAGCAACATTTGAATTTTTGAATGTGGAAAGAGCAATAAAAGATGCCACAAGTTCGCCCGAGTTAATTCTTAATCCCGTTTGCAGAATAAAAAATGCTTTGAATCAAAATGCTAAAAGGATTAAAACAACTACACCGGGAACAGTTGTAAAGCAAAATGACAAATGGATAGTTGATAAACCAGCAGAAATAGAATATGAATAGTATCACAATAGTAGAAATTTTTTTAGTTAGTATTATTATTGTTGCTCAAACTTCATTTGCCCTAAAAGCAAGAAGCCAAATAAAATTTTTGGCAGTCATTATCCCTGCTCTAAAGTTTTTCAAACTCAAAAAATACAATATTCCTATTGAGGACTTGCAAGAATTTGAGCCAAAGGAAATTTTAGTAAATCTTGCTTTTTACGAAAAAAAACCGAAGCAACATCAAGAACCTGTATATTCAGAAAACGATGACGAATCATCAGAATTTTTTAGTGAAGTTGAAGAAGAGGATCATGAAGAGCAAGAATACGAAAATAAGAATGATGTCAGTTTGATAAACCCTAACGAATCAACCAACGAAATTTTTGATGAGATACTTTTGACGATTAATGTCTATTTACTTCGTAATAAGGGTGCTGCTACTGATTTTAATTTGATAAAAGATGTAGTTGAAAGAAACCTTGATATGGAGGAAGAGGACATTAGCCATACTGTAACCATCCCGCTCTATTTAGGTTTAATGGGAACGATGCTTGGCATTGTATCTGGTTTAATAAATCTTTATAGTCTCTCTGGTACAAATTTCAATTTTGACATTAAAGGCTTTTTGGGGAATGTTTCAATTGCAATGTTTGCAAGTCTTTGGGGATTGTTTTGTACCGTAGCAAATTCTAGTTTCAATCTAAAAAATGCAAAAAGAAGTTTGGAGAGGGCAAAAAATGGTTTATATACTTTCTTGCAAACTGAATTATTACCAGTTCTTAATCAAAGTGTTTCATCGAGCATTTTTACCCTTCACACCAACCTTGTAAAGTTTAATGACAATTTTACAATTAATTTGAACAAGCTAAGTGGAATGCTTAATAAAAACCATGATGCTTTAATTGCCCAGGAAAGAATTTTACAAGCTATCGAAAGTATAGACATTAATGAGTTTGCAAAAGCAAATATCAAGGTATTAAAAGAGTTGAAAACCGGAACAGAACAGTTGGAAAAGTTTAGTGAGTATTTAAATTCATTAAATTTTTTAGCCTCAAAAACTTCACGTCTTTCAACTTCTTTTGAAGACTTGCTGAATAGAGTTAATAATTTTGAATCACTTGCCGAAAAGTTAGATAGTAGGATAGAACAAAGCAACCAACTCGTTCAATTCCTTGGTGACCATTATAGCCATTTTGAGTTCAGAGAAGATGTACTTAGAGAATTAATAAAAAAGCTTGATGATACTATGATTAAGTCATTGAATGATTTGGAAGAGCATACACAAATAAAAATTGAAGCAATTAAGCAAATTACAGTTAAGGAAGAAGACTTAATGACCCAAGCATTTTCAGAAAACAGAAGCCATATTTCAAAACTGTCTTTGTTAGGTGATTTGAAAAAATCTTTAGAGGAAATAAAGTTCAGTTCTGCAGGCCAAATAGGAAGTATAAAAGAGGAAATAAAGTCAATAAAATCAAGCCTTGAAAAATCTAATAGTGTTTTAAAAGAAATTAGCAATAAAACATCGCTTCGAAACACCCCCCAAATAACTCAATCCTTAAAAAGGTTTTTTGGTTTTAAAAACAAAACCAATGAAGAATAGAAAAGAAGGTTTTTTTTGGGCTAGTTTTTCGGATTTAATGACAAGTCTTTTTTTTATTATGTTGGTGCTATATATACTCACCTATATAATGCTCAAGAAAAAGGAAAATGAATTGATAAATACGGTGGCTGATTTAAAGCATAAACTGGAAGTATATGAATTAGTTGAGCAAAATTTAAAACCACTAAAACAGGATACAATTCTATTTCGCTACGAGGAGATGTACAAGAGGTTTACACTTGCTTTTGAGGTAAATTTTGAACTTGGAAAATCTAAAATTGAAAGAGGTGAATTGAAAGATTATGAAAGTACCGAACCTAAAATTCAAAGTGTTGGTAGGCAGTTACAGGTAACCATTGATAGGTTAGCTGATAACAAGGTGCAGAACCCAGCAATGAAAAACGTCTCATACTTAGTAATAATTTCGGGGTATGCTTCACATTTGCTTTTGGGCAGTCAAATAAGCGATTATGATTTAAGCTATCAAAGATCTTATAGTCTTTGGTCTTATTGGAAAAGTATAGGAATTGATTTTGAAGGAGAAAAATACAAAGGTTTGATAGATTTACAAATTTCTGGTAATGGATGGGGTGGGGTGGGCAGGTATGATAGAGACCCAGAAAACTTTATGAGAAATGAGACGAAAAATCAGCGTTTTATAATACAAATTGTTCCAAAAATAGGTAACACAAATTCAGAATGAAAATTTCAATAATCATACTTATATCATCAGCAGTTTATTTATCAGGTTGTAGTGGTTGTTCTAAGTCAGGACAAAAACAACTCATTTCTCAACAATCGGAGCCTATTGAATCAAGAAGAGAAAATCATAGTTCTACTGGTAAAAAAACTGTTGTGAAAATAGAAAAAGTAAATGGGGTTTATCAAATACCTGTTGAAATTGACGGAACAAGTATGTTTTTTATTTTTGACACTGGAGCAAGTACGATTTCAATTTCTGAAACAGAGGCAGGCTTTTTATATAAACAAGGAAAGTTAACTAAAGAGGATATTAAAGGCACTGCAAACTTTTCAGATGCTAACGGTAATATTTCAGAAGGTACTATTATTATTTTATCTACAGTAAAAATTGGTGATAGGGTTTTGAAAAATATTGAAGCATCAGTTGTACATAATTTAAAAGCCCCTTTACTTTTTGGTCAGTCCGCATTAGAGCGTTTTGGCAAAATTTCGATTGACAACAAAAAAGGTGAAATCACTTTTGAATAAATGAAAATAACTTCACTAATATTTATTGCTTTTTTATTCTATACTTCCTGTAGAAATGTACATCATAAGGCAAGATCCACAAGTACTAACCAAGGCAATCTAATATCCACAAGCGGTAAGGTTATCTCTATCCTCGATGGTGATACCTACGATATTCTCTTCACCGACAAAACAACCGAACGGATAAGAATGCAAGGCATAGATGCACCTGAGAAAGGAATGCCTTACTACAAGGTTGCTAAAAACTATTTGGGAGAGCTTTGTTCCGGCCAGGAAGTCAAACTTAAAATAACAGGTAAAGACCACCATGATAGAACATTAGCATGGTCTTATTTACCAGATGGAACAGAACTGAGCCACGAGATGTTAAAGGCTGGTTTGGCTTGGCATTTTACCAAGTATAATAACGACAAAGATATGGCAGAACTGGAGTCTACAGCTAAAGCCAACAAAACCGGGCTTTGGGCAGACCCTAACCCTATGACTCCATGGGATAACAGAAAATACCACCGCCAAGGTATTTCCACTAAAGATTCTTTTAATAATCAAAATGAGGGAGAATGAGAATTATAAAAAATGCTGGATTCATAAACAACTTAAAAACCCCAATAAAAAATCCCACCGTTTCCGATGGGATTTTTACTTCAAAATATTATTTCAAAACTCATTAAGCCACTGCTTGCTTTACCAATTCGGCAGCTTCGCTTAAAAGTATTGCGCTTTGTACCTTAAGGCCACTATCGTCAATCAATTTTTTAGCTTCTACTGCATTAGTTCCCTGAAGTCTAACAATTATAGGAATGTTTATGTTACCCAATTTGTTGTAAGCATCTATTACTCCTGCAGCTACACGGTCACAGCGTACAATACCACCAAATATGTTAATCAAAATTGCTTTTACATTTGGGTCTTGTAAGATAATTTTAAATCCAGCTTCAACTGTTTGTGCATTTGCAGAACCACCCACATCAAGGAAGTTGGCCGGTTCGCCACCGCTAAGTTTAATCATATCCATAGTAGCCATAGCAAGACCAGCACCATTTACCATACAACCTACATTACCATCTAGTTTTACAAAGTTCAGGTTGTGTTGTCCTGCTTCTACTTCAGTAGGGTCTTCTTCGGTAATGTCTCTCATTGCCGCCAAATCAGGGTGGCGCATCAGAGAGTTTTCGTCAAGGTTCATTTTGCAATCAACTGCAATAATTTTTTCGTCAGATGTTTTAAAAAGTGGGTTTATTTCCAACATGCTGCAATCCAAACCAACATAAGCATTATATAAATTGGTTACGAATTTTACGCAATTCTTGAAAGCCTCACCGCTAAGCCCAAAATTGAATGCTATTTTTCTGGCTTGAAAAGCCTGTAATCCACCGCCCGGGTGAACCCATTCTTTAAAAATTTTATCAGGAGTATCTTTGGCCACATCTTCTATATTCATACCACCTTCAGTACTATACATTACTACATTTTGCCCGGTAGCACGGTCTAATAAAATGCTTAGGTAAAACTCTTTTACAGGGTTTGGGCCTGGATAATAAACATCTTGGGCAATCAATATTTTGTTTACTTTTTTCCCTGCCTCACCGGTTTGGATGGTCACCAAAGTGCCGCCTAATAAGTTGTTGGCAATGTTTGATACTTCTTCAAGATTTTTGCCAACAGCCACGCCTCTTTGGTCTTTACCTACTATGGTCCCCTTACCGCGGCCGCCTGCATGAATTTGCGCTTTTACAACCGCAAAATTACTACCACTGTCATTTTTTATCTGACGGTAAGCATCTTCGGCAGCCATTACATTTTCAACAGCAATGCCTTCCTGAACAGGAACATTGTATTTTTTCAGCAATTCTTTGGCCTGGTATTCATGCAGATTCATATTGTAAATTGATTTTGCAGCGAAGATAAACGAATTAGATATTCTTAGCAGTCAGGATTTTAAAATTATTCTATTGAATAACCCTGTAAACTTTTATAACTCCTTCTTTAGTTTTTGAACCTAACAGTTGACTTTTTATTAAAATGAAATAAAATGAAGTTTTTATTGAATTATTATAAATTCATTATGTTATTCGGATATTCTGTTGCAATTTAGCAAGGTGTTATAATTAATTTAACCAATTATAGAAATCTATGCGTATTAGTCGTCTTATTGTTGCTGTATTTTTATGCAGTATGACTTTGCTATCTTATGGACAACCGTCCAAAGTAAATTCTATATCAATCATAAAAGATGGTGCAGCCCTCTATGAGAAACAAAAATATAAAGATGCGATTGTACTTTATAAACAAATTCCCCGTAGTGATTCTAATTATAGAGCAGGGCTTTTTAATTTATCATTGGCTTATTATGCTGACAGCAATTACACAGAAAGTATTAAAATAGCTGAAGAAGGTTTGAGGCTTTACCCTGAAAAATCTGATGAATGGTGGGGCATGATTGCTAATAGCCTTGATAACATGGACAAGCAGACCGAAGCTATAAAGTACTATGATAAGATAATTGAAAATTACCGTTTTCCGTATCTGGCAATTTTCAATAAAGGGATTGCTTATTACAGGCTGAAAAACTTTGCAGAAGCAAGAAATAATTTTCAGCAATGTGTTCTAATTAATCCATATTACGGGCCCGCACATTACTATCTGGGAATCATTTCTTCTGATGAAGGAAATCTGGTGCCGGCTATGTTAAGTTTTACAACTTACTTACTTGTAAATCCTGACGGCAAGTATAGTGCAAGAAGCATTTATATGCTAAACGCAATAGCAAAAATAACAGATGAAACCTCTAAAAATGTAGCAAAATATAAGGCTACAAGTAAAGATAACTATGAAGAAATTCAGGAAATATTAGTAAGTAAAATTGCGCTTGACAGACAGTATAAAATTAAAGCTGATCTGGAAGATCCAATTGTACGTCAGTTGCAGGTTGTTTTCGAAAAAATAAAATACAATCCGGACGATAAAGGTTTTGCAATGCAATACTATGTTTCATTGTTTGAAAAAGTACTTAAAGATGATCAGTTTGAACCAATGATGTATTTTATTTTCAGTTCTGTAAGTATGGCAGAAATTGAAAAATATGTTAAAAGAAATAAAAGTAAAATTAGTGAGGTAGCACAGTGGTATGCATCTTATTTCAATGAGATACGCTCTACACAAATATTGATACCGGCCCAAAGAAAGGCGGTAACAGAACCATATATTTATATTGATGGAGAGCCATTTGGTAAAGGAAAAACAGAAGGGCAGGGATCAAAATCAATATTGGTTGGACCATGGGAATTTTATCATAAAAACGGTAAGCTTAAATCTAAAGGTACACTCAATCAAAAGCAGGATAAAATTGGCGAATGGTTGTTTTATTATGATAATGGACAAATGAAAGAGAAATCTGGATTTGCAGATGGAAAAGCAAATGGTAAAAGTCAATCATGGTATGACAATGGTAATATGTTGGGTGAAGAAATTTATAAAAATGGAGAAGAGGATGGCAAAGCAACTTACTACTTTTATAACGGACTTGTAAAACGAATTGTAAATTATAAAAACGGTAAAAAAGAAGGTGCTGAAACGGGGTACACTGCATCTGGAAACCTGAGCTACAAAACAAGTTATAAAGACGATAAGGAAGATGGAGAAAGAACAGATTATTATAACAATGGGAATATGTCAACCAAGGCAACTTATGCCAAAGGCGATCCAATAGGAAATTTCAAAAAGTTTTATTTGGATGGTACATTAAGCATGGAAGGAAGTGTTGCAGAAGGCAAACGATCCGGTACCTGGAAAGAATATTATAACAACGGAAAACTTAAAGCAGCATATAATTACAATGCAAATGAAATTGAAGGAGAATACAAAGAGTATTACGATAACGGGAAAGTAATGTACCAAACCAATTATG
>JANPGE010000185.1:0-17798 GCA_031423805.1 Segetibacter sp.
ATTGGTAACGTAACAGTTAGCCTCTATAAAGATGATAATAATGATAACATTCCTGATAAAGCCACAGCTATTGCAACTGCTGTAACAAGTACTACAGGTTTTTATTCGTTTACTAATCTTGCACCGGGTAGATACATTACTTCAATGCCTATTCTTGCCGGCTACACAGTTAGTCCAAACTCATCTACGCAGGCTACAAGCCCATTCCCTGATAACAATGTAGATAATGACAACAATGCAGTAAGATCTGTTGGTGGAGTGCAATATACCAACTCAATCACACTAACATTTGGCGAAGAACCAACAACTGATGGTGATGGCGCCAATGGTAATCTCACTCATGACATGGCGTTATGTGGAAATGCTTATATAGGAGACTTTGTATGGAACGATCTTAACGGAAACGGAATTCAGGAGGTTGGAGAGCCGGGTATAAATGGACAGATTGTAACTATACTATTTCCTGATGGAGTAACCACAGCAACAACTACCACTTTAACATTTAACGGAATAGATGGTTACTACGACTTTAAGAACCTTGGACCAGGAGCTCACGTAGTTACATTTACTACTCCTGCAGGCCTTATCCCAAGCCCATCAAATCAGGGTACTGATGATACTAAAGACAGCGATCCTGTAAATGGTTCTGTTACAGTAAATGTTGTAGCCGATATTAGCAACTTTACTATAGACGCTGGATTTAAAACTCCATCCATATTAGGATTGGGTAATCTGGTATTTATTGATTTAAATGGAAATGGTGTAAGAGATGCTTCTGAACCAGGTATTCCTGGTGCTACTGTAAATCTTTACAGAGATACTAATGGAGACAATGCTCCTGATGGGGCTGCAATAGCCACAACTACTACAATAAATGATGGCACTTATAATTTCAGCGGTTTATCTGCTGATGCATATATTGTAGGCGTTGTATTACCTTCTGGTTATTATTTCATTGCAGGTAATCCTTTACCAAACAATGATATAGATAACGACAACAATGCTATCAGACAAGTTGGTACAGAAGTTCGTACAAACTTCATCATTCTTTCTCCCGGTACTGAACCAACTACAGATGGTGATGATAATAATACCAACTCAACACTTGATATAGCTATGTTGATTACATGTCCTACGCCAAAGAGTAGCATAAAAGGTTCATCACCTGCAACAGAGGTAGTGGTATTTGATCTTAATGTATATCCTAATCCGGCTATCAGTAATTATACTCTGAAAATTAATTCAGAAAAACAAGGTATAGCAGCAATTTGGATTACAGATCAAAATGGCAGAACTGTTTCGAACAAAATGGTTTCTGTAGTCGCAGGTACAAATCTGATTCAAATGAATGCTGACAGCAAAATGGGATCTGGTGTTTACACTATTCAATCTATAGTGAATGGAAAAGTGATGAGCAAAAGACTTGTAATTGCTAAATAAATAACTGGTTTTATTACTGGATTTAAATAAAAACTGCTCCCTACTAAGGGAGCAGTTTTTATTTAAGCTTTAATCATATTTAAAATTGAACAGGAGTTTGGCCAACTACATTTACATTATACTTAATGGTAGAATGCAACAACTTATAAGGAATAGTGTAATTTCGCATGGATTGCTTTTTTATGAGAAATATTAAAATAATAGAAGTTCCGTCAGAAATAGGTGCAGGCACCCGTGGGGCTAGCCTGGGCATAGATGCCATTAAAATAGCTGCTCTTGACTTCATGAGTAATTTCTTTGTTCATTTTCCTTCTGAAAAAATACCGGCCGAGAACAATCTTCTTTTTGAGCCTATTGCTTCTCCTTATGCCAAACGAATCAAAGGCATAAACAGCATGTACGAAAAGGTGAGTAAAGCGGTTCAGGAATCCATCAAAAGTCACTTTTTCCCCTTAATATTAAGTGGAGATCATAGTATGGCAGGGGCTACCATTGCAGGTATTAAAATGGCTAAACCAGAAAGTAAATTAGGCGTTATTTGGATAGATGCCCATGCTGACTTACACACCCCTTATACAACACCTTCGGGCAATATGCACGGTATGCCATTGGCAACAGCCCTAGGCGAAGACAATATGGAAAATGCAGTGCATCAATTAGATGATGAAACTGAAAAGTATTGGAATAAACTTAAAAATATAGGGAAAATAAATCCTAAAATACTAGGAGAAGATATCGTATTTATTAGCCTCCGTGACTTTGAAAGAGAGGAAAAAGCTATCATAGAAAAGTACGGCATCAAGGTAATAGGCACCAGTGAAATAAGAAGAAAAGGACCAGAAAATGTTGTCCGTTCTGTTCTACGCTATCTTAGCGATTGCACAGACTTATATGTAAGTTTTGATGTGGATAGCCTTGACTCCAGTATAAGCAAAGGAACAGGGACACCCGTAAGCAACGGCCTTCGCGAAAGGGAAGCAGAAGACCTGGTAAGTAAGTTTATGCAAAACCGAAAAATTTGCTGCTTTGAAATAACTGAAGTGAATCCCACTTTGGACAAAGAAAACCTGATGGCAGAAATTGCCTTCAATATCCTGCAACGCTGTGCGAATGTGTTGATGATGAATTGAGAATTAGCTTATTATATTTTTTATTAATAAACTATCATATATAGGTATTTCCTTTTGGTATTATTTGGAACTAAAAACAACTTTTTTCTATTGCGAACTTTTTTTGTAGATATCATCAATAAATTTGATCAGCTCATCAATAAAGTGAATTATATTACATTAAAATGCATTTGGTGTTTTTTAAGCCTGCATTTAATTTTGAGAAAAGAATAAATTTGTTTTGTTATTTCAGTAAAATCACCGACTTTTGCCGTCCGAAAAAAAACTAGTTATGGCAAGAGTATGTCAGGTAACAGGAAAGAGACCGATTACAGGTAATACTGTTTCTCACTCAAATATAAAGACTAAACGCAGGTTCTTACCAAACCTTCAAACCAAGCGTTTCTTTTTTGTAGAAGAAGATCGTTGGATTACCTTAAAGGTATCAAGCGAAGCAATCCGCACTATTAATAAAAATGGTTTGGGTTCTATAGTTAAAGAAATGAGAGCAAACGGTGCTAAAATCTAACAATACGATTTAAATTTTTATACAATGGCAAAGAAAGGTAACAGAGTTCAGGTAATTATGGAGTGTACCGAGCACAAAACAAGTGGCTTACCCGGTACAAGCCGCTACATTACCAAAAAGAACAAAAAAAACACCCCTGAACGTTTGGAGTTGAAGAAATTTAACCCAATCATGAAAAAAGTAACTGTACACAAAGAAATTAAATAAATTACCCAATGTACTGATTAGCTAATTGCTAATTAGTTGTAAGCATTAGTAAGTTATCATACCAGCAAATTAAATAAAATGGCAAAAGCAGCTAAAACCGCGATTAAGACAAAAGACCAGAAAGCAGCAGCAGACGCAAAAAACTGGAGCAAAGTTATTAAGGCTGTACGCAGCCCCAAAACAGGTGCTTACACTTTTAAAGAAGCTATTGTACACAAGGATAAAGTGAAAGACTTTTTATCTGCGTAGACAATTGTGCTTTTTTGGTTCAAAATAAGTAAAGCTATCCTGTATAAGGATGGCTTTTTGTATTTTACATCTTCATTCAGCTAATAAACTAACTAATATGGGGTTTTTCGGAAAATTGTTTGGTACTAAAGAAAAAGAAAGCCTGGATCAGGGGCTGCAAAAAACCAAAGAAAACTTTTTTACCAAAATTACAAAAGCAATAGCTGGGAAAAGCACGGTGGATGAAGAAGTGCTGGATAATCTGGAAGAAGCACTCATCGGTGCCGACGTAGGCCTAGACACTACTATTGAAATAATAAAACGAGTTGAGGAGAGAGTTGCTAAGGACAAATATGTAAATACCTCTGATTTAAACCGCATTCTCCAGGAAGAAATAAGATCGGTTTTGGTTGATTCGCCTGAAAATAGTTACAAAGACTTTTCTACCCCTTCTGGTAAAAAACCTTATGTAATATTGGTAGTGGGTGTAAATGGTGTGGGTAAAACCACGACTATTGGTAAACTGGCGTATAATTTTACAAAAGCAGGCAAAAATGTATTGTTAGGTGCCGGGGATACATTTAGAGCTGCCGCTGTTGACCAACTTACTATATGGAGCGAAAGAACAGGTGTACCAATTGTAAAACAAGCAATGGGAAGTGATCCCAGTGCAGTTGCATTTGATACAGTACAAAGCGGTGTTGCCCGTGGAAGCGATGTAATAATTATTGATACTGCCGGCAGGTTGCACAACAAGTCATACCTAATGGATGAATTGGGAAAAATTAAAAGAGTAATTCAAAAAGTAATTTCTGATGCACCACACGAAGTGTTATTGGTGTTGGACGGTTCTACCGGTCAGAATGCATTGGAACAGGCCAAACAATTTACTGCTGCAACAGATGTAACAGCAATTGCCGTTACCAAATTAGATGGCACAGCAAAAGGCGGGGTAGTTTTAGCAATTGCAAGTCAGTTTAAAATACCTGTTAAGTTTATTGGTGTAGGAGAAAAAATGGAAGACTTATTGGTATTTGATAAAGACGAATTTGTAGATAGTTTGTTCAAGCTGGAAGCTTAAGAAATTTACCCCAAATATTTTTGCCATTTACGTTATACTATACGATACAAAAACCAGAAGCAATTTTTTTCCGCTTACACTCACAAAAGCTGTAGGACAATTGCGATGTGGAATTTTGACCCAAAAAGAAAGGTGGGAAAAAATTACTGGCAATAAGGTTTACATGCTTACCCAAGCATATTTGCAACCACTTTACGAAAATATTCCTCCGGGTGAATTTTTGGTTATAGATGCAACTGTTCTACCGACTACTGAACTGGTTATGCAGTTTTTACAATTAGAAATTGGAGAAAGTTTACACGATGAATTTGGGCTTATTGCAATAAAAATTAATTCCGGAATTCTAAGTGTAATTGAAATTATTCTCAACAATTCAAAACAAAACGGGCAGTTAATAGGTGGGGTGAAAAGATTACAATTTCTACAAGATATTTTTCTTCAAAATGAAATCATGACAAGGTTTGATTATGAAGTAATAACTAAAGATCGGATTTCTAATATTATACCGGAAAATGTACAAACGGTTTCTTCCTACAACATATTTATTGAGGAAGGTGCCACACTTAGTCATTGTATAATAAATGCAGAAAATGGCCCGGTTTATATTGGTAAAAACGCCACGATTATGGAAGGCTGTTGTATCCGCGGCCCATTTTCTATTGGTGAAGGTGCAGTATTGAAAATGGGTGCAAAGGTGTATGCTACAACTACAATAGGCCCTTATTGTATGGCAGGTGGCGAAATAAAAAACAGTATTTTATCTGCTTACAGCAACAAAGCCCACGATGGATATCTTGGGGATAGTGTAATAGGTGAATGGTGTAATCTTGGGGCAGGTACAACTAATAGCAATGTGAAAAATACCGCAGGCGAAGTAGATTTGTATAATTATGCCTCAACAAAATATTTGACTGCAGGAATTAAATGTGGTGTCATTATGGGAGATTATAGTCGTGCAGCCATAAATTCTTCTATTAATACTGGTACAGTAATAGGCATAAGTTGCAACGTGTTTGGAAATGGCCTAACCCCCAAATTTATACCTGATTTTTCATGGGGCTTTAATGAATGGAAAGCTTATGATTTCGGCAAAGCAATACAGGACATCAACAATTGGCAACGGATGAAAAATACCTCATTATCCAATGTCCAAATAGAAGTACTTCAACACTTGTATGAGAAAATGGTCTCTAATAGAATTGTTTAATAGAATCCTCTAAAAAATAATTGCTCTTTCTCTCATCAATTTCTTTGTTTCTTTGTGCGAAACTTTAAAATATGAGAAAACAAATAGCGGCCGCCAACTGGAAAATGAACCTCACACTTCAGGAAGGTGAAACTCTTTTAGACAATATAATTAACCAGGAACTATCTCTTAATCCGGAAAGAATAACTGTTTTCGGTATTCCTGCACCTTATCTGCAAATGGCTGCAAAAAAAGTAGCCGGAAAAGAAAATATTTTTATAGCGGCTCAAAATGTTTATTCAAAAAAAGGAGGTGCATATACTGGGGAGAATTCTGTTACTATGCTTAAATGCCTTAACATCAATTGGTGCATTATTGGTCATAGTGAAAGACGTGAATACTTTCTGGAATCAAATGACTTTCTTGCAGATAAAGTAAGGCTTTGCCTTAGCGAAGGTATAACCCCAATCTTCTGTTGCGGAGAGGCTTTGCCTGTTAGAGAAAAAGGCGAACAAAATGATTTTGTAAGCAAGCAGTTGGAAGAAAGCCTGTTTGGCCTTTCTGCTGTGGATATTCAAAAAGTAGTAATAGCCTATGAACCAATATGGGCAATAGGGACAGGCAAAACTGCAACAAGCGATCAGGCACAGGAAATGCATTTGCATATCAGAAATGAAATTGTAAAAAAGTATGGTGAAGAAGTAGCACAAAACATTTCAATACTATACGGTGGAAGTGTAAAGGCAAATAATGCAAAAGATATATTTGGGAAACCTGATGTAGATGGTGGGCTTGTTGGTGGTGCATCATTAGTAGCAGATGAGTTTGTTACAATTATTGAGTCGTTGAAATAGAAGTAGAAGTAAATTCTAAAATCATAAAATTGCCGCAGTATTGTTGACGATTAAATCATCAATGCTGCGGTTTTCTTTTATTCAAAAATATTATGTTTTCAAAAATTGAAACCTCTCAACTAAAGCAGGAATTCTGGACAGCTTTTAGTTTGTATATGAAACCCATTCCATTTGCCGAAGGCGAAAAAAACAACTGGGTAAATTATAAAACCGAGGTCAAAGATATTTTGTTCAGAATGCAGGCCAACACTAAGCAGGCTATAATTTCAATCGAAATTTGTCATAAGGAGAAAGATTTGCAACAACTATATTTTGAGCAATTTGTAGCCCTGAAAAACTTACTTCACAATACCCTTGGCGAAGAATGGGTTTGGAGCAAAAATATTATTGATGAAGCAGGACATAATATTTCAAGCATTTCAAAAGAACTTGAAAATGTGAATATTCTAAACAAATCTGACTGGCCTGATATCATTTCCTTTTTTAAACAACGGATAATAGCTTTAGATGAATTTTGGAGTATGGCGGTCATGCTATTGGACACTCCAACCCTTCAAAATGTTGACCAAATCAAGCACAAATCCGTGAATAAACGATAGGAACATTTTATCAAGCTGAATCGCTAAATTTGACCCTTAATGAGGACTGAAGTCAATATAAATTCTACAATGTTCACTTGGGCAATAGCCCGAGCAGGTTATGACTTATCTGATTTTGCAATGAAGTTCCCAAAAATTCAAGATTGGGTTGATCAAAAAAAGAAACCAACGGTAAAGCAGTTAGAGGCATTTTCCAAAAAGGTACATTTACCCTTTGGATATTTATTTCTGCCAGAACCCCCAAAAGAAAATCTACCAATACCTTTTTTTAGGACTAATAATGCGAAGCAAATTAATGTTAGTGTAAATGTGTATGATACTATTTTATTGATGCAGCAAAGGCAAGATTGGCTAAAAGAATATTTAAAAGAAAATGAATACCACCCATTACCTTATGTTGGTAAGTTTCGTAATAGTCAAAATCATGAAGAAATAGTTGCTGACATTAGGAAAACTCTTGGACTGGGTAATGAGTGGGCTAGTTCTTTTAAAACATGGCAAGAAGCGTTAGAACATCTATCCCAAAAAATTGAGGAAATTGGAATCGTTATAGTATTCAATGGCGTTGTAGAGAATAATACGAGCAGACCTATAGAAGTTGATGAATGTAGAGGTTTTGTTTTAGTTGACCCAATTGCCCCATTTATGTTCATCAACAATTCCGACGGGAAAGCGGCTCAATTATTTACGATTATTCATGAACTGGCTCACATTTGGACAGGACATAGTGCAGGTTTTGATTTTCGCCAGCTTCTACCAGCAAACGATCCAATTGAGATACTTTGTGATAAAGTATCTGCTGAATTTTTGGTTCCAAAAGAATCTTTCATTCGAGTATGGAAAATCAAGCAAAACATTGCAACCACCTCTCAATATTTTAAAGTAAGTGAAATTGTTATTGCAAGAAGAGCATTAGATTTAGGCTACCTTACCAAAACAGAATTCTTTAGTTTCTACAATGAATATTCTAATCGAGAGTTTCTTAAAAAAGAGAACCAGGGGGACGGAGGTAATTTTTACGCAACTGCAAAAAAGCGAATAGGCTTGTCTTTTGCTGCCCATGTTAATCAAGCTGTAAAATCTGGCAAACTCTTATATAGAGATGCTTATAAATTAACCAGTCTGAAAGGAGATACTTATCAGACATTCTTCACTAAACACTTTTAATCCCTATGAGTGTTTGCGTTGTTGACAGTAACTTCTTCATTCAAGCACATCGAGCAAGCTACCCATTAGACGTTGCTACAAGTTTTTGGAACAAAGTGATACAACTTGCTGAAGAGAGTAAAATAATAAGTATTGACAAGGTAAAGAACGAAATATTCAAAAATGAAGATGAACTAAAGCAATGGTGTGAAATTAATTTGCCTGACAACTTCTTTAAAGATACATCCACAATAATTCCTCAATATTCTCAAGTTGCTGCATGGGCTGCTTCTAAAAGCGGACACTACCTGCCTAATGCAGTTGCAGAATTCTTAGATGCCGATGAAGCTGATGCTTGGCTCATAGCTTATGCATTGGTTGATCCAGCGGCTAATCTTTTGGTTACACACGAATTGAGTGAACCTAACAGAAAAAATAAAATCAAAATTCCTGATGTTTGTATAGCTAAGGGAGTACAATATTGTAATACTATTGAAATGTTCCGACAACTTGGCGAAAGATTTTAAGCACAAACTACCAATAAGGATTTTACAATTTCTATAAACCAATGATGATTCACCAATTTTCAAAACCTATACCCCCGCAAAAAATCTTCAATCGCAATTCTTTTTTTCCCTTCCAACTGTACTTCCTTTGCGTAAATAAAACCATTTGTACATGCAAATTTTAAATAGGTCTTTCCATCGGTTTCATATTCACCTGGTGAGTGAGTGTGTTGCACTTTATCTTTTTCGCTTTTATAAATTTTCAGCATTTTATCTTGCAAGGTTGTAATAGCACCGGGATAAGGCGATAAACCACGAATCAAATTGTGTACTTCATCAACAGTTTTATTCCAATTGATAGTGCAGGTTTCGGTAAATATTTTTGGTGCATGTTTGAGTTCAATATTTGCACCACTATCATCCTGATTTTTTTCCTGAACCATTCCCTTCTGCAACCCTTCAACTGTTTTTATCAGCAATTGTGCACCTATTTCTTTCATGCGGTCATGCACCTCCCCTGCTGTTTCATTTTCACCAATCGGGAATTTTTCCTGTAACAAAGTATTACCTGTATCTATGGCATGTTGCAACTTAAAAGTGGTAACCCCTGTTTCCTTTTCGCCATTAATAACAGCCCAATTAATTGGTGCCGCACCACGATACTGTGGCAACAATGAACCATGCACATTGATTGTTCCCAACTTTGGCATATTCCAAACTACTTCGGGCAACATTCTAAAAGCTACTACTACCTGTAAATCTGCCTGCAATGATTGTAGTTCATGAATAAATTCGGGATTTTTTAATTTTTCCGGCTGCAAAATTCTCAACCCTTTTTCAACAGCGTATTGCTTTACGGCACTTTCTGTCAGTTTCATTCCCCTGCCGGCAGGTTTGTCGGGGGCTGTAATTACGCCAACAATATTATAACCCTTTTCTACAAGTGCTTTTAAAGAAGCAACAGCAAATTCGGGTGTGCCCATAAAGACGATGCGAAGGTCGTTTCTCGTAATTTCATTTCTCGATTCTCGTTTCTCAATATTCGGTTGCTCATTCCCCATTATTTGATAGTTGTAATCGTTTGATATTTTTTGTTATTTCGTTTCTGCTTTCAGGTTTCTTACAGTGACATATTGCTTTTGTTCTGTCTTACTACTTACTACTTTATACTTTCTCCTTGCTATTCCTCATACAACAAATATTTTTTTCTAATTTTCTTAAATGCTTCCAGTTTGGGTTGCCAGCTTGCCCTTATTTCAGCTTCTGATTTTCCGTCTTTTATTTGCTGCATCATAGTAGCGTTGCCGGCAAGTTTATTGAAAAATATATCATTTGCCGAAGGCGTATTTTTTTTGGGTAGCAGGAAAAAATTTTCTTTTTCAGGAAAAAGCTGATAAGCTTTTAATAAATACTGAAGCTGCAATTTGGGATTCTCCTTGTCAACTCCCGTTAGCGAAGAAACATCCCAACCATAGCAGGTTTGATTCATGAGTTTTGGAGTAGCAGCCCCTGCATTTGCCGAAGGCGTAAAAGCAAACATTTTTTTGGGTAATGAAGGGTGCCCAAAAAATCTGAACGGTTTGTTTGTTCCCCTTCCTTCGCTGATTACTGTACCTTCAAAAAAACAAATGGAGGGATACCAAAGCACAGCACTTTCATCGGGCAAATTAGGTGAAGGTTTTTCAGGCAAAACATAACGATCACTATGTTTATAGTTTCTGCATTTTATCACTTTTACATTTAGTCCACCGTTTGTAATTTCTTTTTCATTTAGTTTTTCTTCGGTCACCCTCAACATCATAAGTGTCATAATTTCTTTGTGCAACAACCCCTCGCCTACTATATATCTAGCATACTCCCCTATAGTCATTCCGTAAACTACAGGTACAGGTTGCATGCCTACAAAACTTCTGAATGTAGTATCTAACACAGGGCCGTCAATATAAAATCCATTGGGGTTTGGCCTGTCCAAAATAATAAGTGGCTTATTATTTTCTATAGCACTTTCTATTAGTAATTGCAGAGAAGAAATGTATGTATAAAAACGAACGCCTACATCCTGAATATCGAATAGGAGAATGTCAACATTGCTAAGATCTTCTTTAGATGGTTTTATCTTTTTGCCGTAAAGAGAAATTACACTTATGCCTGTTGCAACATCTTTGTAATTATCTACCTTGTCGCCGGCACCGGCAGTTCCTCTGAATCCATGTTCGGGTCCAAAAATTTTTACAATATTCACCCCCATTTTTCGCAGGGTATCTACTAAATGTGTTTTGCCAATGGTAGAAGTATTATTGGCAAAAATGGCCACCCTTTTACCCAAAAGTTCAGGAACATACTCCTTGGTTTGATATGCACCGGGCAAAATTGGTTTGCGGATAATAGATTTTTTAGCTTTTTCCCCCTGCCCGAATACAATGCTAATTGAAAAGACAAAGCAGAACATTATAGCCGATAGTTTATTCATTTTTATGGTTGTAATAATAGTAAAATTTAAAATTTATTCAATCTTATGTAAACAAAGTATTTTAGCGGCGTTTTTGAAACATTTACATGGTTGTTTTGGCACAAAAATAACATGCCTTAAGTTGGCAATTGGGTTGTTTTTGTAAAAATGCGAAGCGTTTTTGTTTTAATTAAACCAAACTATTAATAATAAACTTTAAAACGCAGCATATGCAACAAGTAAAAAGTGGTGATACAGTAAGAGTCCACTATCATGGTAAATTAACAGACGGCACAACATTCGACAGCAGCGAAGGCCGCGAACCTTTGGAATTTGAAGTAGGCAGTGGTATGGTAATAGCCGGTTTTGACACAGGTGTTACTGGTATGGTGATTGGTGAAAAAAGAACAATACAAATTCCTGTAGAAGAAGCTTATGGCGAAAAACAGGAAGATATGTTTATGGAGTTTCCTATGGATCGTTTTCCGGCGGATATGAAGCCTGAAGTGGGTATGCAACTGAATATGAGTGGGCAAGATGGTCAGAGTTTTCCTGTAATCATCAGAGAAGTATTGGAAGACAAAGTAGTATTGGATGCTAACCACCCTTTGGCAGGAGAACCACTTACATTTGATTTGGAGTTGGTAGAAATAGTTGGTGGCAGTAGCCCGTTGATTATTATGCCTTAAGAGGTTTTATTTCTCATGGAAAGAACGGAAATTTTTGAAAATATAGATGCGGCGGGATTAATTCCTGCCGCTTTTTTTATTTGCAGTATTCATCATAGCGTTTCATGGCGAATGCTTTAATCTATTATATCCCAAACCCCATTCCATAGCCAACACGTTTAGAATTATTGTTTTTGAGCCAATAGCCCAGCCACAGACCACAAAGGGTCCATGCAATAAGTAAATCAATCAGTTCGCCCCATAAGACTGACCACGGTGTCTGCAGCCATATATGATTGTTGTACCACACAAAGAGAAAGGCAAACAAACCCCAGGCTATGCTTTTAAATAAAATAGTTGAAAAATTGCCTGGATTTTTTCCCAAAATATAAATGAGCAGCATAACACAAATCAAAGCAATAACAAAACTTCTGGCCACCGACAGACCCATGCTAACATTATATCTGGGATGATAAGTTACAACGGCCCATGGCTTACCATACATACTTTGATCAAACCCTGCTTTTTCTGCTTTAGAAGCTGAAGGTTTTGCCCGAGGAACGATATACTGCCCTTCTTCCTTAAAAATCCCGGAAAGCGTTTTTATTGCTTCTTCCTGACCGGGTACCTGCTTCATGCCCATATTGTGGTGCAACATGACCATGTGAGACATAGCCTGCCAACCAAACACAAGAATAGCACCGATAAAAGCTCCAAAAAGCCTTTTTTGCATATGGCAGAAATTTTTTGAAGCTACAATTTAAGAAAAAACCGCATTAACAGCTACAATAGGCTTTGCATTGGTTACATACCGCTTCTCAAACACTACATAAAATACAACCGTTGCAACCAATAATAAAGCAGTACAAACTACAGAACCCTCAAAACCAAATTCACCGCCTGTAATATAAACGGGACCAAAAAGTGTTTGTGAAAAAATACCGGGAAGCTTAAAACCGCTTACATCATAACCTAGTATAGCCCCCTGCATAAAGTTCCAGGTAAAATGCAATACAATGCCAAACCATAAATTTCTGGTGTAAACATAATTTATACCCAACAAGAGCCCGGCAAGAAATACATTTACCACAGCAATAACAGTAATATCAGGATTGCCAAGATGAACTAGGGCAAATAATAAAGCTGAAATCAGCAATGCCACCCATTTGTTGACACTTTGCATCAAATTTCTAAGCACATAGCCACGAAAAATAACTTCCTCATTAAAAGCTACCAAAATCATCAGTAAAAATTGCAAACCAAAAGGCTTAAAATCAAACTTTGCTCCATTTATAGTCAAATGATGGGTGGAAATGAGTATCAGCGTACCCAAGCCTAATAAAAAAACTGCTGTAAAAAATCCAATTCCGGCCTCATTGCTATACTCTTTAAGTCCAAAACCAAGCTCCTGAAATTGCAGGCGGTCTATAAATTTCATACATACCCATGTAATCACAAAAACCAGTATTGTAGTAATGGTATAGGTAATGACAAACAATACAAAGTTGGCTAAAGCACCATATCCCCACAATTTTATCAAACCTTCTAAGGGTTGGGACAATAGTTGAGCAGCAAAACTTCCTCCGGCTATCAGAACAAAATATAGGATTGCCCTCACCCACCCCCATTTTATCAGCGGTGCTTTTGTATTCATTCTGCTAAGATCAAAAAAAAATGAATCAAAAAAACATCTTCGTTAATTCATTTGCACTAATAATGGTTAAGGGTTAACTTGCACAACAGACTTTTCATAAATAATGATGATAATTGAATCATTAATTTTATCATAAAAAAAACCAATTTTCAATAGTATGTTTTCTAAATACAACTTTACATGTGTAGAACGCTTTATGAGGTACGTACAAATAGATACACAAAGCAATCCGCAAAGCAACACATCACCATCTACAGAAAAACAAATAAACTTAAGCAAAGTACTTGTTGCTGAATTACAATCTATGGGCATTGCAGATGCCCATGTAAATGAGTACGGTTATGTGTATGCTACTATAGCTTCTAATACAGAAAAGAATGTGCCTGTGCTTTGTTTTTGCAGCCATGTAGATACAGCACCTGATTGTAGCGGCACTAACGTAAAACCCATTTTGCATGAAAATTATAATGGCAAAGACATTGCACTGCCAGATGATTCCACTATAGTATTAAGCCCAAAAGAATTTACTTATCTCAAAAAACATATTGGCTATGATATCATAACTGCAAGCGGCCATACCTTGTTAGGTTCTGATGACAAAGCCGGTGTTGCAGAAATCATGGACTTTGCAAATTTTATAATGACACATCCTGAAGTAAAACATGGCACTATAAAAATATTGTTTACCCCCGATGAAGAAATAGGCAAAGGCACCGCTAAACTTGATATGGCAAAACTCGGTGCACAGTTTGGCTATACGCTTGATGGTGGCGAAATGGGTACACTAGAAGATGAGACATTTAGTGCAGATGCAGCAACCATAACCATTCACGGCGTAATAGCACATCCCGGTTATGCTAAGGGTTATTTGGTGAATGCTTTGAAAATAGCAGGAGAGATATTAGATGCATTACCTAAAAAAAGTTTCAGTCCCGAAACAACAAAAAAACGTGAAGGCTTTGTTCATCCGGTGAGAGTTGAGGGTTTGGCCGAGAAGGCAACCATAGAATTTATTGTTCGCGACTTTGACCGGGAAGGCCTGAAAGATAACGGAGAGCGACTACAGAAGATAGCCGAAAAGATATTGCACAAACATCCAAAAGCAAGTATGGAGTTTAAGCTGACAGAGCAATACCGCAACATGAAAGAGGTGTTGGACAAACACCCCGAAGTAGTAGAATATGCTGAAAAGGCGTATAAAAAAAGTGGATTGAAAGTAAAGAAACAAAGTATAAGAGGTGGTACTGATGGCAGCCGTTTGAGCTTTATGGGGCTGCCATGTCCCAATCTGTTTACCGGCATGCAAGGCATACATAGTAAGAAAGAATGGATAGGCGTTAAGGATATGAAAAAGGCAGTGGAAGTATTGGTTAATCTGGTGCAGGTGTGGGAGGAAAAGAGTATTTAATAGTTCATTACTTTATCACCAATTTTTTATATTTTGAGGATGGACATTTGATTGTTAATTAGGCATTGTTTTGTTATGCTAATTCCGATTTTTTGCATTAGCTTAAAACTAATAAAGCTGAAATTGATACTAAAGCCTTTACCCGAAATTGATTTTGGTTAATAATTATTTACCCCAAAGGGGTAGCATTCGAATAGCCGTGGTTTTATCCACGGGAGTTGATTGTAAAACTTTTCATTTATTCCGCCGGTTTCACCGAAGGCTATTCAAAGGAAAGCCTTTCAGGCTTTTTGAAATTGAAGGCAAAGAGATTTGTAGGGTTTCGTTCAACCCTTAGATTTTTTATTGGGCTGTTTACACTTTATATTCATGATAAGTATTTTTGTGTGCAGGAATAAAAATTCAATATCTTTCAAGCAACAAATGACAAAAAAGGATGAAAAGCATTATTAAAAGTACAAGTGAGTGACCCCGCAAAATTGACGGGGCAAGCAACAACCGAAGTAGATATTGGTACAACTGCTGGTTAAAAAATATAGCACAAAGCACAACAATTAATAAAAATAAAAATGGAAAATATGGCTTCGTATATCTGGATTGTTATACTTATAGCAATAGTTTTAAGCGGACTCGTAACGGTTTCTCAAGGCACCATTGGGGTTATAACCATGTTTGGTAAATATCGTCGCATCCTTTCCCCGGGATTGAATTTTAAAATACCGCTGTTGGAAAATATTTACAAAAGAGTAAGTATTCAGAACCGTTCAGTAGAGCTTGAATTTCAGGCAGTAACTGTTGATCAGGCCAACGTGTATTTTAAATCAATGCTTTTGTATTCGGTACAAAATGCTGATGAGGAAACTATAAAGAGAGTAGCCTTTAAATTCATCAGCGACAAAGATCTCATGCAGGCGCTCATTCGTACTGTAGAAGGTTCTATCCGGGCTTTTGTAGCTACTAAAAGACAGGCAGAAATCCTTTTGCTCCGCAGAGAAATAGTTGAGTTTGTAAAAGATCAGATTGACCATTCTCTTGAAGATTGGGGCTATCACCTGCAGGATTTGCAAATCAACGATATTACATTTGACCAGCAAATTATGGACAGCATGAGCCGTGTAGTTGCCAGCAACAACCTAAAAGCTGCCGCCGAAAATGAAGGACAAGCACTACTTATTACCAAAACAAAAGGTGCCGAAGCAGAAGGAAATGCTATTAAGATTGCAGCCGAAGCAGAACGTGAAGCAGCAAGGCTTCGTGGGCAGGGCGTTGCACTATTCCGGGAGGAAGTGGCCAAGGGTATGAGTCAGGCTGCCGAACAAATGAAACAAGCCAATCTTGATACCAACGTAATTCTCTTTAGCATGTGGACAGAAGCTGTTAAAAACTTTGCAGAATATGGCAAAGGCAATATGCTGTTCCTGGACGGTAGCCCATCGGGCATGGAAAAAACCATGCAACAGATTATGGGTATGGTAAAGCAGAATAAGGACAAATAGCGGATGTCTGATTTTTTAATCTCTGATGGCTGATTTTTTTGATTGTTGAGGGTTATACGACCCCTTAAATCATTTATCAGACATCAGACATCTCACATCTAACATCAGACATCTTACATCAGACATTCCCCCAAAATGTGTATAAGTTTTACTTTGTTAGCTAAATACTAAACTATTAAAACCCAATTAGGGTTTTAATTACATTTACCTGTATAAATATTTAAAGCTAATGAGTTGGATTTTTCTCCAGGCTAATCCCCAGGTAATTGCAGATACTTCGGCGTCTGTTGTAGCAGCCGCACAGGCTCCTCAACAAATTTCATTGTGGTCGTTGCTTGATAAAGGTGGATTTATCATGTACCCGCTTTATTTGTTATTGGTACTTGCCATTTTTGTTTTCTTCGAGAGATTACTTGCTATAAGAAAAGCCAGTAAGATAGATGAGAACTTTATGAGCATGATACGGGACAATATTGTTACCGGTAATCTTTCTGCGGCCAAGACCCTTACCCGCAATACTAATAATCCTGTTTCCAGAATAATAGATAAAGGTTTGCAACGTATAGGAAAGCCAATAGACTCTATTGAGAAAAGCATGGAAAATGTTGGTAAGCTTGAAATGTATAAAATGGAAAAGAACCTGAACATTCTTTCGCTTATTGCTGGCATTGCACCTATGTTTGGTTTCTTAGGAACTATTGTAGGAATGATACAATTGTTTTATGGCATCAGCAGTTCGGGTCAGTTTACGCTGAATGATATTGCGGGTGGTATTTATGTAAAAATGATTACCTCGGGTACGGGTTTAATCATTGGTCTGCTTGCTTATATCGGTCACAATGTATTGACTGCTCAAATAGATAAAACTGCAAACAGAATGGAAGTAGCAAGTGCCGAATTCATAGATGTTTTACAGGAACCAACAAGATAAATACAAGTCATAAAGTCATTAGTCAAACAGTCATTATTTAACAATGAATTTTCGTAACAGATTAAGATCGCATCCCGAAGTGCACACCGGTGCATTGAACGATATATTGTTTATACTGTTGCTGTTTTTTCTAATTGTCTCTACGTTGGCTAATCCTAATGTTATTAAGGTTTCTAACCCCAAGGCTAAAAGCGATACAAAGTCTAAACAATCTGTAGTAATTACAGTTGATAAAGACCAAAACATTTACCTAAGTCAGAAACAAATTGCAATGGATCAATTAGAACCGGAGTTAAAGGCATTTCTT
>JANPGE010000186.1:0-35957 GCA_031423805.1 Segetibacter sp.
CAGTTTATCAATGATTCCAACTATGTAAAAGTAGCTGTAGATAAAAATATGAATGCTTTGTTTTTTAGTCGTTCGGTTATTCCCTTTCCCCGCAATACAGAACTTAATATTCCTTACTATGAACATATTGGGGTCTATGCTTTCAGAAAGCAAGCCCTTATGAATTTCACCAATTGGGAAATGACCCCGCTTGAAGCCGCAGAGAAAATAGAATGCCTACGCTACCTTGAGAATGGTGTTTCCATAAAAATGGTTGTAACAGATTATATGGGTGTAGAGATTGATACACCTGAAGATTTGGAAAGAGCCGCTCGATTATTGGAACATAAATAAACATTTTCGGAGAAACTACTAATTTCCAAAAAGGTAAAAACTTATTGAGACTCTAAACATAATACAAACACCAATTAACCAATTAACGAATTAACCATTTACCCCCCCCTCCCCACCAATTTGGTCAATTAATAACTCTATCTCACCAGATATTTTATCAATCTCATCATTGTACTTATCGGTGTCCTGTTTCATTGATTTGTATATTAATTCGGTTTGTTTAATTCTCAACTGCGCATAGCTATGCAGTAACTTTCTCTTTTTATTAAACTTTTCATCTAACCTGTATTTATCTGTTTTGTCTATTTCTTTTTGAAAATTTTTCCAAAGGGGCAATGCTTCTTCTTTTAATGTTTTGGCTGCATCTTCATTGGTTTCGGCATCCTGAAGGCGTTGCATTTGTGTCATTGCTTTTAGTTCTATTTGGTTCAATTGCATCACAGCTTTTTCAAAGCGCAATGAATCATCTTTGCCGCTACGTATGTACAGGAAAATGAGCAAAGCTGTAGCCAGCAGTATTTCTATTGAAATACGTGTTCCGCCGGAACGTGCAAGATTTTTTTTGAAATGGAAAAAATAGAAAAGATACCCTACCACAATCCCGGCAGCCAACCCACCAATATTGGCCATATTATCTGCACCATGATTGAGCCCAAACCAAACAATAAAGCCCATGTAAACAGCCACTCCCGCAAACCAAACCGTGTTGAATTTCTTATTGATATAGCCAGTAGTTGCAAAAGCTATCAAAATGCCATACAACCCTGCTATTGCACCTGATGCACCGGCAGTAACCCCATCGCCAAGAAAATAAATACTTACAAGACTAGTCAAAGCCCCGGTAGCCAGATAGCCAATCAGAAATTTTATTTTACCCAAAATGGTTTCTACCATTACACCAATGAAGTACAAACCAATCATATTGGCAACCAATAACCGGACACCCATATGTACAAACAGATTGGTAACCAACCGCCACCAATCTCCTGCTGCCACATACTCTCTTACATTACCCCCCCACAAAGTAATGTCTTCGGGTGATGGATTGTACATATCTACACCCCGGGCAATCATGGTAATAAAAACAACAAAATTCAGGAGAATAAGAAAAAACGTGATTTCGTGGTCGCGTAAGCCAAAAGTTATTTTGTCTCCGGCAACTCTGCCAGATTTTATTTGCCCTAGCGTTTCTTTTTTAAGTGCTTCTGCTTCATCTTTTAATAATTTTTCCGAAACATTTTCCCGAAGGGATAAAAATTTTGGCAATAAAAATTCGTCTATATTTTTTTTGTTGCGGCCACCTTCATAAAGCTCCAGGCTTTCGCCCTGACTTTTAAAAACAATCTCTTCCCCCTCCCGGCGCAGCGTAATGATTTCTTCGCTTAAAGTCCAATGGACGGGTGTTGTTGCAGTAAACAAATTTTCATCAACAACCAGATATTCCCATTCCAATTCTGCACAAGCCTTTCCTGCAAGGGTAAATATTTCCCAATTGCCCAACCCGGCTACGGGTATCCTTTTCTCATATTCAGTTTTCCAACCTAAAGCCATAGTTATTTATAATGCTTATACAGACAATAAAATTGTGTTTGTTGATGCGAAAAAAAATAAAAAGTGAATAAGTAGCTACAAGTAAAACACTATTCACAATTGCTATAATTTCGTGCCTTAAAAATGCAGCAGATTATGAGCAAGTTTCGCAACTTTAAAATGGTGGATTATGTGGTGTACGGCAGAGGAAGTTTTAACCAACTGGGAGAAATACTACAATCGCACAGAAAAGCTGACCTGCCTATGGTTTTTCTGGTTGATCATTTTTTTGAAAATGAATCTGCCCAAAGCAAATCGCTCATTAACAGAATTCCGGCAGAAGGTAAAGACAAAATACTTTTTGTAAATGTAACCGATGAACCCAAGACAAAATATGTAGATAAAATAGCCGCTGAACTAAAGGAAAGCTTTGGCATGGTGAGTGGTGTAATTGGCATTGGTGGTGGTTCTACAATGGACCTGGCCAAAGCTGTAAGCCTTATGATGACCAACCCCGGTTCATCTGCCGACTATCAGGGTTGGGACCTGGTAAAACAGGCAGGTGTGTATAAAGCCGGCATACCAACTTTGAGCGGTACAGGTGCAGAAGTTTCACGGACAACTGTACTTACGGGCCCTACAAGGAAGTTGGGCATGAACAGCGATTTTACTCCATTTAACCAAATTGTGCTTGATCCTGAATTAACTGCTAATGCTCCTGTAAATCAACGCTTTTATACCGGCATGGACTGTTATATACATTGTATAGAAAGCCTACAGGGAACATTTTTAAATGAGTTCAGCAAAAGTTATGGAGAAAAAGCATTGGAACTTTGCCGCGAAATATTTTTGGAAAAAACCACATGGGATGAAGAAAGCGATGATAAACTAATGATGGCAAGCTATGCAGGTGGCATGAGTATAGCTTACAGTCAGGTAGGAGTTGCCCATGCAGTAAGCTATGGATTAAGTTTTTTATTAGGTACAAAACATGGTGTTGGCAACTGTATAGTTATGAACCACTTACAGGAATATTACCCTGAAGGCACTGCAGAGTTCAAAAAAATGGTAGAGAAAAACGGAGTGGAAATACCACAAGGCATTTGCAGCAACCTGACCGAAGACGATTTTAATAAAATGATGGATGTAAGTCTGGGCATGAAGCCATTGTGGGAAAATGCACTTGGTGCTGATTGGGAAAAGATAATGACAAGAGAAAAATTGAGAGCTTTGTATGAGAAGCTGTAACAGTTTTCTATTCACTACAATTCTAAATCAATACCTTTTCCATATAAACTACATTGGGCAAGGGATTAGCATAATATGCTGATGTGTTTACAAAACCTTGTCTTTCATATAATCTTATGGCAGACTCTAAACGGGTAAGTGTGTCTAAAACCATTTTGTTATATCCAAGCTTTACAGCATCCTCTAGTATAATTTGAACCAATTGATCGCCAATACCATGCTTTCTGTAATCGGGTAGTACGTACATCCGTTTCATTTCGCAAATACCCTCTTCTTTCAGTGGTTGTAGCGCAATACAGCCTACAGGTGTATTGTTCCAGTAAGCTAAAACAAGGCTACCATGGGGTGAACCATATTTATAAAGCGGATTGTCCATTTCCTCGTCCCAATGCTGAAAACACAGGTCTTCGTTGAGTTCCAATACATATTGCTGAAATAAATTTTTTACTTCCTGCAATGCTGAAGTTGGTTGAGTTACATGTTGTATAGTGAGCATTGGTAAAGTCAAATATTGGATGCGTACATTTACTCGGGTTAATAAATTCTAATTAGTCGCCTTTGCTTTACTATTAAATTTCTCAATAAAGCTTTTGCTGTAATCGCTCAATATCAATCTTCCGCTTATGGCTGCTCTTTCTTTAAGTAATTCATCCCAATGCTCGGTTCCTTTCCAGAAAATCTTTTTCAATTCCCTCATTGCCTCGGGGTTGCTATGACTAAGGGTAAATGACAATCGCTCAATTGATTCGTCCATACCCTGCAATTCAGGGTGAAGCTCTGCAAACAAACCTTTGCGTTTTGCCCAATCAGATGAGCGCCACATAGACGCATCTATTGTAAGGTGAGAGAAAGGTGTTAATCCTATTTTTCTTTCTACAGCGGGACCTACCACAAATGGCCCTATACCAACTGCTAATTCACTTAGTTTTATATCAGCACCTTCTACAGCTATAGCGTAGTCAGCAGCAGCGGCAATGCCAACACCTCCTCCTATACATTTTCCATGAATTCGGGCAATGATGAATTGCGGTGCATTGCGCATTGCATTAATCACCTTAGCAAATCCGCTAAAAAAAGCAAGTCCTTCCTTTTCGTTTTGAATGGCCTGCAACTCATCGAAAGAAGCTCCTGAACAGAATACTTTTTCACCGGCAGATCGCAATATGATAACTTTGGTATCAGGATTTACTCCTTCACTATGTATAGTTTGAGCAAGGCTTTCCAACAGTTGCCCGGGTAGAGAGTTGCTTTGCGGATGATAAAATTCAATGGTGGTAATACCATGTTCTTTTTCAATTTTTACATGGCCTTCTTTAATTTCAAGCATCATAGCGTTTTCAGTTTAGGGGATGAAGCAATAATGTGGTATTGACGTTTAAATCGTTATTGAAAAGATAATTATATTGGTTGGTAAATTTAAATTCATTTTACCGACCCTGGCATTTTAACTATAAAAATATTAAAATAAAAAAACCCTCCCTGTTGGGAAGGCTATGCAGTTGGTATTGGATTGCCTGGATTAATTCTTTCTTTTATCTATTTCTTCGCAAAGGCTATCAAATATTTCATTCACAGTTCCTTCGCCAGGTACCCTAACCACTTTGTTGAATTTTGAATAATAATCAGCTACTGCTGATGTTTTTTTATGATATTCTACTATTCTTGCTCTTATCACCTCTTCATTGTTATCATCGCTTCGGCCACTTGTTATTCCTCTGTTTAATAACCTTTTAATCAGCTCCTTTTCACTAACATCTAACGCCAATACAACACCTATTTCCGAATTTTTAAGCTTTAGTAATTTATCAAGTGCTTCTGATTGTGCTTCAGTTCTTGGAAATCCATCGAACAAAAAACCATTAACATGAGGATGAGTATCCACACAGGTGCTAATCATTCCAATCACTACTTCGTCGGGAACTAATTGTCCTTTATCCATAAGGCTTTTAGCTTCCATACCTAAAGGAGTATTTTTCGCAATTTCCTGTCTTAGCAAATCTCCAGTAGATAAATGTTTGAATCCATACTTTTCAATAAGTCTTTCGCTTTGGGTTCCTTTGCCACTGCCCGGAGCTCCAAATAAAATAATATTAAACATTAACGGATTTGCCATATATGAAGAGCAAATATAAGTGTTGGCCATTAAATATCCTTTAACATTTACTTCCAAATCATACCAATTTCATTAATTTAATTTTAATTAATACGATAATTTTGATTTGGCCGCAATATTTTGAACTTTTTGCAATCAAAAATTATTTAGCAAATGGCATAATATTTCAAGTAATTTTAAAATCGAATTGAACTTAACCAATAAATAAAAAATTATGGCTTCGCAAAATGTAGATAACCCTGTTTACTCTATTACAAATACAGAAAAGGTAGTTTTAACGGATGAAGAATGGAAAAAAATATTAACCCCTGAAGTCTATCATATTGCCCGCCAAAAGGGTACAGAAAGGCCGGGTACAAGTGCATTTGAACATTCTGAAGAGATCGGTACATATTATTGTGGTGCCTGTGGCAACCCCTTGTTTCAAAGTGATACAAAATTTGAAAGTGGCTGCGGTTGGCCAAGTTTTTACCAACCTATCAGCAAAAGCTCCATCATCTATACACCCGACAACGCATATGGAATGAAACGAACCGAGGTGCAATGTGGGCGTTGCAAAGCCCATTTGGGTCATGTTTTTGAAGATGGCCCTAAACCCACAGGATTGCGCTATTGTATAAATGGTGTTGTACTAAATTTTGAAAAAGCCAAGGAGGCCGAAGAAGAATATAACAAGCAACAAAACACCGAATAACTACATCCATTAATTTATGAAGCCTGAAAAAAATCAGGGGAAATGCATTCTAAGGCTTCTATAGAAAAAATATTTGCCAACCAACTGCTATATTTGAAAAATGAAACTTAGCCAACTTGCTGAAACTCTTATTGGGTCAGAAATAGTAAAATTAGGAAATGCAATAAGTGAGCGGATACGTCAGGGGGAAAAAATATACAATTTCACCATTGGCGATTTTGATCCATCCATATTTCCTATACCCAAACAATTAGAAGAAGAAATAATAGAAGCATACAGAAAAAATTACACAAACTACCCGCCTGCAGATGGTATTCCTGAACTACGAAACGCTGTAGCTGGTTTTTTGAAAGATTGGGAAGGAATTGATTATGCCAACAATGAAATATTAATAGCCGCAGGAGGACGACCGCTCATTCTGACTACATTTAAAACAATTGTAGATCGGGGTGACAAGGTAATCTACGCAGCACCGTCTTGGAATAACAACCACTATACACATATGACAGAAGGGGTGCATTGCATGATAGAAGCCACTCCTGAAAACAACTTTATGCCTTTAGCAACAGATATTGCTAAACACATAGATGGAGCTTCATTAATCTGCCTTTGTTCCCCACAAAACCCAACAGGCACCACACTTTCCAAAGAAGAGTTAGAGAAAATTTGCGATCTGGTAATTGCCGAAAATGCTAAACGTAGCAATGATCAAAAGAAATGCTATGTCATGTATGACCAAATGTATTGGACGCTAACTTTTGGCGAAACTGAACATTATAATCCTGTTACACTAAGACCTGCTATGAAGGATTATACAATTTTTATTGATGGAATTTCAAAAGTATTTGCGGCAACAGGTGTTAGAGTAGGATGGGCCATGGGGCCATCATTTATTATTGCTAAAATGAAAGCAATACTAAGCCATATAGGTGCGTGGGCGCCTATGGCAGAACAGAAAGCTACCGCCAATTTTTTGATGCAGAAAGAAAATGTGAAGCAATATTTGGATCATTTTAAAGCGGAGATTGAAGAAAGGTTAAGGAGAATTTACGAAGGATTTATTGAACTTAAAAACCAAGGATTTAGTGTAGACGCTATTTCGCCGCAGGCAGCGATTTACTTAACTGTAAAAATATCTCTGGTAGGAAAAACAACAACTGAAGGAAAGGTTTTAGAAACACAGTCAGATGTAACAGAATATTTATTAAACGAAGCAAAATTGGCTATTGTGCCATTTTATGCTTTTGGCGGCGATAAAAATTCTACATGGTACAGACTTAGTGTTGGCACCTGTAAAAAAGAAGAGATAGATGAAATGCTTGAGAAGCTAAGGTCAGCTCTTGCAAAACTGAAATAATATTTTCCAGACTTGATATAAAAGGGATTATCAGCCATAAAGTTGATAATCCCTTTTGTGATATATGCAATTACAATTAAACTTCTACAACTCTTGTCTTTGTTAATGCATCGTGTAACGGTCTGTTTAGAAAGGGGATAAAAAAAGCGTCAATCAAAGTTAATCGCAAGAGCGACCTTAACAAGACGCTTCCAAAAGAAGGTTTGCCATTGTCTATAGTTTTTACCTTGCTAAGTGATATTAGTTTGCCCGGCGTTCTTGCTGTCAACCATTCAAAGAGAGTATAGTAAAGAACAGTTGTAGCAATAAAGAAATAATAGAATGGGAAAAAATAGTAAGCCCAATTTGTAACATAAAAACTCCACCATTTATACAAAGCCAATGCTAAAAGAAAAATTAATATAGTATCCACTATAAAATTTATCACCCTTGCACCAATTCCACTTTCGTTCATTTTATTATCGCATTAAATACATTTTACCATACCCTTTATTAAAATACTTATCTGTATTTACTTTGTCTCCGCTAGCATCCACTGTATTATATTTCTCTAAAGAAACTCCATTTAAATTGGTAAGTACTCTGTACAGATAAACACCATTTGCAAGTTTACTACCATATTGATCTGTTCCATCCCATTTATATTCTGTTATGTTTCTACCTATGTGTAATGGTCCCAATTCTTGCATCGTTACTTCCCTTACAATTTTACCTGTGATGGTTAATATCTGAATGCGAATATTCTGTGGTACCTGACTACCTGTAATAGTAAATACAAAAGCGGTGGAAGTGGTAAATGGATTTGGATAGTTAAACATGTTTGAGATCATTGGCTTATTTATGACCTGAAACTGAACCCTATACTCCTTGTTGCCTGCAGGATTACCACTTTTATCTTTTGCCTTTACAACCAATTCATAATTTTCTCCGTTCTCGCTATCCTGCTTTAAAGTTGGTGTAAACTCTATAGTAGCTTCATTTTTGCCTGATGATGCATCTGCCGGAATGAATCTTAGTGTATCAGAACTATAGGGAAAGCGAACAAGTGCCGGACTATTCGGATACCTTATATAAACTGTTGCCAAAGCTGTGTCATCCAATTGAAGAAATTTTGCCTCGTCTTTCAATTTGATAACAATTTTTGGTTTGGCAGAAACAATATCATTGTTAAGAATGTGAATACCATCAAAGGTTACATCCATAATAGGATTGGTAATATCACCTTTTACATAGAAATTTTTAACCAGAAAATTATTGAAATGATACTGTTCAGGCTGATCATTATTTGGATTAAAGTCTACCGATAAAGTATTTACACCTGAAAGATTTTTAGTATCATATACAATGTTGAGCAATGCAGTATCTCCCGGTTGAAGCACCTTATGCTTTGGCACAGGAACTTGTACAGAAGTACCATTTATCTCTAACCCAAGGTTAATTTTCATACTGTCGGCAAATGGGGCATCGCTTACATTTTTAAAGGGTATAGAAAGCGTAAGCGGTTCCCCTTTTTGTAAGGTATCTTTTAGTGGGGCTCCCACATTTGGGGCAATTGCACCTTCTGGCAATGGATCGTATAACAACCTCCAATAACGCAACTGATAAGGAGTAAGTGCACTACTATCCAAATCCTGGTTGTTCATACCCAATTGAATATATGGATATACCGATGCATTTACACTACTTATATTGAAGTCCTGCTGATTGGGCTGAAGTGTATATAAGGTAGATGTGTCACCATTAGCTTTTACCCCAATTACCTTAACAGAAAAAACATCTTTCGGGTTACTTTCCAAACTATAACCACGCCATTTTACATCTTTCCAGTTTTTGGCCGGGCCAAATTTTGGCGAGGAAATGTAACCTTTGGTTCCCGGAAGATTAATGTAGGAGTTCATGGTTATCCTATCGCCTAAACCTGCGCTAAATATAGATTTTGGCTGAAATGATGTATTGCCTTTTCTGTAAATGAAAGCCCATGTTCTTGGAAAAGAATAATCATCAAAATCTGCAAAGCCTGCTGACTTGAAGCGACTATATGCAGTGTTGCCGGAGCCATACACCAATGAATCATTTTTCCAATTTGCTGCAAATGGTACTGAACTGTAGGGTTGGTCTAAAATGAGTCTTGCGGTAACGTAATATCCTGTAGGTACCCAATCTAAAAAGTCTCTCATTTTTCTACGGCCTGTTGTGTCCAAATAAGAAAATTCAAAGTTGAATTCACGTTTGGTTACACAGTTTGCAGCACTACCCATAAATCCGCCAAGCGGCCCTGATTGAAAAGTAGAAGGAGCAGCCTGATTATACAAAGGCAACAAACCCACTGGTTCAAAAACATTGAAAATTACGGAACTACCAAGACATGCACTTGCAGCAATAACAGACCCGTTTACAGAAAGACTAAAGTGATTGTCTTCTGTACCACTGCTGGGATATATAGAATTGATGATTGTTAATACACTTGATTTACCTGAAAATTTCCATTGTCTGGTTGCGCTATCCAAATAAATGTCTGTGCCAACAGATTTGGTATGCTGATAGAAATGAGATTGATTATTACCTGTGCTGGTTCCGTTCAGATAAACAAAAGAAACGGTGTTCCATAGTATTGTACCTGAAGCCACAGCAGGAGCTACCCGCCAATAATAAACTGTACTGTCAGTAAAGCTAATTCCCGGATCAAATTCAAGCAATCCTCCGGCTGAAATCAGGTTTTTGCTTATTTTAAACGGAGAGTTAAATAATTCTGTTGTATCCATTTCCATTAAGTACTCTCTGGATGCTACCAATGGATTAGCTGTACTGGCATATAACTTTGTAGTACTTTTTTTTATGATTGCAAAATTAGCAGGGTAGACCGGTGTTAACTGATCTTCAAAAATATTGAACGTCTTAATCGCAATATTATTTGTTTCACTTAACTCATCAAACTGGTTATCTGTATCAACAGAAACTATAATCTGATTTGTGCCTTTTTCCTGTACACCGGCAATAGGTACATCTATGGTTACTGAATCTGCATAATTTATTGGCTTTAGTTTGGCAGTATAAAGTATGGTTTCAACTCCATTGCTGAAACGTCTTTTTATTTGTACAGAGACAGAGTCATTTGTTGCTTTTCCAATATTATAAAACCTGGCTTTTACAGTAAATTTTACATCAGCTACGGATAGAATGTTTGGAACAACCTGTATTTGGGCTTCTTCTACAACATAATCCGGCTTAGGAAAGTAATTCACTTTAAAAACAGGATCACCATTTAGTGTTGTTTGTTCAGAATGCAATCTACCAAAATAGCTTCCTGTACCAAAAGTTGTATTCATGGCAGTGATAGCCTCACTCATGTTATAAGTGATAGGTTTGCCATAACCTGTAGTACTGATAGATTTATAAAATGTTTTATTGTAAAAATGCAGGTATGTATCAATACCAAAACTTGTACTTGCAATAAAGCCAATACCGCCCTTTTGAGGTGCCAAAACAAATTTTTCGGATATTGTATTAAGCGTTGTAAACCTTGGGGGATCAAAATAATAAAGATCTCCTGCAAGGCAGCCACTTACTAAAAACAATGGATATTTTCCTGTACTGTTATAGGTATTAGGGTCGTCAAGATTATAATCAAGAGAAGTTGCAGACGAGTGTCCAAAATAGGAAATGAGACCAATACCCGTTTCAAATAAGTTTCCCAAAAGACTATTTACAATAGGTGTTGCAGGGCCGGTTGTACTCTTGCTAAAAGTGTAAACATTACCTCCAAACATGGTGTCCTTTATTGTGGCTTTATAAACATCCATATACCCTTTTAACAAAGATTCTAATCCTGCATCGTTAGCACCTACTACATGCACCACGTTTTTCATCCATGCTTTATCTGTTATGGTTTGCGAAGTGGATTGCTGTGCCTGTTCATACTGTTTTATTTTATCTAAATATTCAGAGAGCTCTTTTGGTGTCAATACAGAAATACGGCTGATAAAAGTATTCATCACCGGATCAAGATTGTTAGAAGCAAGCAATACATCAGAAGCCGGATAACCAAATGTTGGTATCAGGTTAAGCCTATCTGCCATAGGGTTCGATTCATTTTCTCTATAGTCAGCATAAGTAAGGCCACGCCCTACCAAAAATGCATATTGGGTTGTGAAAGGAAAAGTGTTACGTGCAAAACGAAGAAAGTTTTTAATGCTTTGAGGTGTCTTTTTAATACCATATCCAAACTGATCTACCAACTCGTTTATATCATAAATCTTTGCATTGTAGCTTCCGCCGGTTATTGAACTGCGGTACTGTCTGTATAACTCAACCTGATTAGCACCTGCATAATTAGCTTGTATAGTTGGGTGCGTAATCATCAGGTAATTACCCTGATTAGCAGAGTTTGTATAATTAGTAAAGTTTCTTGTTTGGAATACTGTGATTGGATTAAGGTTAATTATAGCTTGTGATACCAAAACAAATTTAGTTTCAGTAGCAGATGGTTGTATTACAAAACGAATTACTCCTGTGCCAGAAACATCTGCAACATATCTTTTGCGATTATTTATATCGTAAAGTATTGGGGCAACTCCTCCTGTATTAAGGTTAGTGATTTCAAGATACCTTGAGGTGGCAGATGCACTTAAATTAAATTGAAAATTTAACTGATTGTCAAAATTAAAAAGCCTGGGGTATTTTAAATCTACAAATGCACAGACTACCCTGTCTGTAGGGTTTACAGACCCCGGAATGGATGAGTTTATAATGCTGATAGCTGCACTATTACCGGCAAGCACAGCAAGATTTATAGAAGAGTTGTAATTTATTCGGGATTCAAATTGATTAAGGATTGTGTCTATGATGGTTGTGTTATTTAGCGTAACCATATACCGCCTGTCTCTTGGTGGTGAACCACCTGCAAAACCACTTGGCGAACTGCCGGCCATTCCTATACTAAAACTAGCAGATGGTCCTGTTGGTGCAACAAATAGGTTATTAAAATTAACTGAAGCAGGCGCTCCCGGAGAAATGTCTAAAGAGGTCCACATTTCACCCATATCATATGAACTTGAATACACATACTCCCCCACAACCTGTGCCCTGCCGCGGTGTATTCTTTCCTTAAAATTTTTTCTTGCAGAATATATAAAATAGGGCTCGGCAGGAAGTGTATTTCCTGCAACAACATTACTTTCAGGAATATATCTTGCATTATTTCCTGCACCTGCAGTAAGAAAAAATGCAGCAGTATCTGTTATTAAACTTTCCTGATTTGACAGTTGGTATTCGGGTAGCCTGTATAAATCCAAATCTGTTAGTCCATCATTTTTTTCTCCCCAAAATTCAATATATCCATTTGCACCTAATGGGCCTGATTGCGCACTGGTATATAACACTACCTGTTTGCCATTTCTCCAAACCTGAAAATTTTGAGCAGGTTCATTTGCAAAACCTAATTGTGCTAGATCAGCTACATTAATACGATACAAGCCTGCAGATCCAATTTTGAATTTATAATAAGTCTTGTTGAAATCTATCCATTCGTTGTAGTAGGATTGTGCTGTTACAAGTTTTACAATAAACAACAAAACCAATAATGCAGAAAACTTTTTCATGATCGCTCTATTGTGTAAATGGTTTGCACCAAAATTTTTAATCATTTTTTCTAAGATCTAAACGCAGTGAAATAATGTGAGTGTATAATGGATTAGATTGGTTGGCCAGATTAGTAAATGCATAATCAATCATTACATTTTTAATTTTGAATCCGGCACCCAAACTTGGTTGATAAATCCAGACTTTCTTTTGATTAACCGTATCACCATCTGCAAGTCCTTTCTGAAAATTAGAGATACCTGCCCTAAAAAATATGCTGTTTTGATAAGATGCCTCTATTCCGATTTTTGGGTCAATATTCACAACTTTGCTGCTAATCACTGTATTTCGTTGTCCATCAAACGTAAGATCAACATTAGCTTCTGCAGTAAGCGAAAACTTTTTATTCAACGGAAAAGTTCTTGCAGCACCTGCAATTATTCTTGGGGCAGTTAATTCAACACTTTTTACCGGAATGTCATTATTGGTAAGGTATAATGCTTCTTTTTCTCTATCGGTAAAAGAAAAAGACCATGCATTAAAGGTGGTAGTTATGTCTCTGGCACTTAATCCAAATTTCCATTTTTGAGATTGATATTTAATACCTGCATCAAACCCAAAACCCATGGCTGATGCAAAACTTCCCACCTTGCGGTAAATGATTTTTGCATTGCCGCCAAAACTTAATTTATAATCTTTAGTATCTTTTATTTTTTGTGAATAGGAAAGTAAAAATGCATAATCAGCAGAAGAAAAAGTTCGAATGTTGTTGTAATTAACTGAACCGTCAGGTTCTACTAAAAAAAGTGTATTGGGAATATCATCAACTGCAAATCGAAGAATGGACAATCCAACTACCCGTTTTTTATCTTTAAGAGGAATAGCAATTCCGATATAATCATACTTTCCTATGCCTGCAAAATAATCTGCATGCATACCGGCAAGTTGTGGATAATCTTTAATGTTGGTTAAAGCAGCGGGGTTCCAATAACCCGCCGTTGCATCATCCACAGATGCCACCTGTGCCCCACCCATGCCTAGCCCACGGGCACCCGCACCTATGTTTAGAAATTCATTTGAATATTTTCTAAACTGTGCAAATATGCTGTTACACATACACAGTGCTATAGCAAAAACAGATAAATGTTTCAGTTTCATGAAATTGAGTTACGGTAAAATGAGGGTAAAGGTCAGTAAATATGTGCAGTTTTATATCCCGTTTTGGTGGGTAACCATTAAATGAATGTTGTTTTTACAATAAACGAAAAAAGAGTAAAATTCATTTGCATTGGACAAATATATTTTAATTCATTGTAAACAGCAAGGGAATTTTAAATTTAATTATAATTTATTCCGATTTCTCAATTACATTAATTTAAAATAGATTTATCTCTATTTTCAAAATCCTAAAGTCAAAATTTATAAATTATAGCATTCAAAAGTCAAGATGTTCAAAATTATTTTCACCCTGACTTATAATTACACAAAAAAAACTCCTTCATATTACTCAAATAACCTTTTGAAGTATAACCAACAATAATCAGGTTTGTTTAAATTTGAAAAATGCCACTCATCATTGAAATTTACAATCGGATATCAAATCTTACTATCTTGTCCTTAATTAAACTGCATATTATTAATGGATTCTAATATAAACACTGCTTTTCAAAAACCTGTAATTACGGGTGAAGTACTTACACTAAACGGAATTAGTAAAAACTATGGCAATATACAGGCACTTGACAATGTATCTTTTAGCGTACCTGTAGGTTCTGTTTTTGGCATTCTAGGACCAAACGGCAGTGGTAAAACAACTATGTTAGGCATTGTAATGAACATTTTAAAACCCACCTCCGGAAGTTTTACTTTTTTCGGCGAAACACCACATGCCGCCCAACGAAAACATATTGGCACGTTGTTAGAAACACCTAATTTTTATCATTATTTATCAGGTGAAAGAAATTTAGCCATTAATGCTGCCATAAAAGGTTGTGACCCTTCTGATATACCATTGGTTTTGGAAAAAGTAAATTTAGCAGAACGAAAATCAAGCCGCTTCAGTACCTACTCTTTAGGTATGAAACAGCGCCTTGCCATTGCATCGGCACTGTTGGGCAATCCTGATGTGTTGGTATTTGACGAGCCAACCAATGGCCTTGACCCTGTTGGTATTGCAGAAATAAGGTCGCTAATTATCCGGCTTTCAGGTGAGGGCAAAACAATTATAATGGCTAGTCACCTGTTGGATGAAGTTGAAAAGGTTTGCACCCATGTAGCTATATTAAAAAAGGGAAAACTACTGACGGCAGGTCCTGTAGATGAGGTATTGGTAAATGAAGATATTGTAGAAGTTGCAGCGGCTGAATTTGCACAACTTAATAGTATTATTACAGAGATGGGAGGCTTTAAAAACATAAAAGAACAAAATAGTCATTTATACATTTATTATCCGCAGGGTACAGCCAATCTTGAGGCTATCAACCGCTATTGCTATGATCGTGGAGTTGTTCTCAATCATTTGCAATTAAAGAAGAAAAGTCTGGAGGCTAAATTTTTTGAATTGACTAATAATTAGGGTTTAGGGTTTAGGGTTTAGGGTTTAGGGTTTAGGGTTTAAAAAAATAAAATTAATTGATAAGATATGTTAAGATTACTGAAGATAGAGTGGATGAAGGTTAAGAACTACACTACATTTTGGGTGCTATCTGTTTTATATTTGGTCAGCATATTTGGAGCTGCTTATATCAGCCACCTGATATATGAATCAAGACCTAAAGATGATAAGGGAATGACCGGGGCAATTATAGGCAAACCCTTCGACTTTCCTGATGTATGGCATATGGTTAGTTATACAAGTAGTTTTCTAATGTTTATGCTGGGATTGCTGATTATTATTTCTATTACCAATGAGTTCAGCTATAAAACCCATCGTCAAAATGTAATTGACGGTTGGAGCCGAAAAGAATTTATTTTGGTGAAAATGTTGTTGACTGTGGTTATTTCACTGGTTGCAACCTTTGCAGTTTTTATTACCGCCATAATATTTGGACTTCAGGAAGATGCAGCCTTTAGCTTTGAAAAAATTGAGTTTATTGGATATTTTTTTATTCAGGCATTGAGTTATTCTTCTGCTGCATTGCTGTTTAGTTTGCTGTTTAAAAGGTCTGGAATTACAATAGGCGTTTACTTTTTATATTCTACCATAATAGAAAATATGCTTGCAGGTCTTTTGAATAAGTACGTTGATAATTTTGGACGCTACCTACCTCTTGAAACTACGGACAACCTTATCAGAATTCCTGTTTTTAAAATGATTGTAAGTCAACTAACATTGTCCTACAATACAGAAGCCTTGCTATTAATGTCTTTGGCGTATTTGGGTTTATACTATTTTATAAGCTATAGAAAATTTGAGACGGATGATTTGTAATCTTAAGCAAAGGCAAAATTGTTTTCTCTTTTAAATGTAATTGTAAAAGTTGTGCCTATATCAACTTCGCTTTGCAAATCTATTTTACCACCAAGTGCTACTATTTGAGATTTAATAATAAACAAACCAAGTCCATGACCTTCTGTATGGTCATGAAACCTTTGGTAAAGACCAAATAATTTATGCTTGTGTCGGTTAACATCTATACCAATTCCATTATCTGCAAACTTTAAGCTGATATTTCCTTGTTCATCTTCCTCTGATGATATTTTTATGGATAAAGTTCTGTTTGGCGATCTGTATTTTATTGCGTTTGAAATAAGATTGACCAATATGCTTTCAAAATAAGTAGGATTAAAGGAAATGTGTGATATTTTAAATTCAAGATGAATATCTGCACACATATCATTGAGCGTATTGTGAAAAACATTGTTAACCTTGTTAAATATCTTACTTAAGTTAATCTCTTCTACTTCTATATTTACATTATTTTTTACAATGAGTATAGTTGATAAGTCATTTATAGTTTGCCCCAACTGACTCACTGATTTGCTAAGCATTTCAAGCATATTCTTATTGTAATCATTTAATTGATCATACTCCATTATGTTTAGTATACCTACAATATTAGAAAGTGGTGCCCGCAAATTATGAGAAGTAATAAAAGAAAACTGTTTAAGATCAGCATTACTTTTCAGCAATTCTTTTATCATAAGTTCTCTTTCGGCTTCTATTTGTTTTCTGGTTGTTATATCTCTTGAACTAATAACTATACCTTGTATGGCAGCATTATGCAGTTGGTTAGAGGCAACGGTTTCTAACCATCGCCATTCGCCCATGCTATTCTTATACCGGAACGCAGCAAGTTTTACTTCTCCTTCGGTTAAAACTTTCTGCATTTCAATTGCCGTATTTTCCAAATCATCCGGATGTATAAAATCCCAGGCATTTGATTTTAATAAAAATTGAGGATCGTAGCCCATCAGATTTTTAACATTGGGACTAATGTAAATATAGTTAGCAGAAGCGTCTAAAATTCCTATTATATCTGTTCCATTTTGCACTAATGCAGTTATCCGATTTTCCGTTTCTGATTTAACCTTTTCAGCCTCTTGTATTGCATACGCATCCCTGGCTACACAAAACATTATGTGTTCATCTTTATCCCATCTTGCAGACCATATTACTGGTACATGATGTCCATTTTTATGAACATATATATTTTGAAAATCTGTATAAACTGCTCCCTTAATAATATTTGCAGCGGCCTTCTTAGTTACGTCAAATGATTGCGGAGCTATATAATTTAATACAAATTTTCCTATCAATTCTTCAGGTTCATATCCCCATAAATACAGCGAAGCTTTGCTGACCTGCAAAAAACGCCCTTTACCATCCAATGAGCAAATAACATCAAGCGAAGAATTCATTACTTTTTCAAGCTTACGAGTTAGTTTCTCTAGATTTTGCTCGTTTGCCTTAAACTTTAAATTTTGTTCTTCTCTTATAGTGATGTCATGTGAATAACATGCTACACCTTTTATTTTCCCTGTATCAACCTCATAAAATGGATTAAAAGTTATTTCTGCTATTTTATTCTTCCCCGATTTATAATCACTTATAACTTCTTCAATGGTATACACTTCACCATTTAATGCTCTTCTATAATAGCTTCTCCACCTTTGGGATTGATCTGCATTGTAAAAATGTAAAGGCAATTGCATTCCTTCCTTAGCCGGATTACCGGTTACCTGATATATTCTGTTGGCATAGGCATCATTATAGGAAAGAAGTTTCATTTCATGATCTACTGACCAAATCAAATGTTTACAAGAATTGATTAAGGCAGATTGATTATTTCGTGCCTCTTGTATTTCTAAGGTATGCTTTTTTTCAGCAGTTATATCGCAAAAGAAAACGGCCAATCCTTCTTCTGTTGGATAGGCTGATATTCGATTCCACATCTTCAAGGGTTCATAATATTCTTCAAAATGAACAGGTACTTCTGATGCAATTGCTTTTTGATAATTAACATAAATAGACGTTTTTTTAGGAGCCTCAAAAATTTCCCAAATATTTTTACCTAAAACCTGATCTTTATTTATAGAGGAAGTTTTTTCAGCAGCTTTATTCCAATAGGTTAGGATAGAGTCTTTATCAATTGTAAAAAAGCAATCGCTTATGTTATTCAATATGTTATCAATCTTATTTGCCTGCTGCTTTATTTTTTTTAAATTTTCCTCATTTAATGTTATATCAGTTAATATAGAGAGGTGCAATCCGGGCAATATATTGGTGGTTGCAGTATGAGAACAAATAATTATTCCTCCATTTTTCGTCCTCACTTTTACAACTCCTTTGTGAGTTCCATTTATCAGAAAAGCATCCCAAAGTTCATACATATTATCTGTTGATGCCACTGAAGAATCATATATATCTTCAGCACACATACCAAGTAACTCGTTTGTACTATATCCTAATACTTTAACTGCAGATTTATTTACCTGTATAAACTTTCTTTCATCATTTACCAAAAAAATCAGATCATGTGTAGCATTGAAAATGGCATCTAACCTTTGCCGGGCTGCTTTTTCTTCTATTTCAGAAATAACCTTTTTGGTAATATTATTCAGTCCTATTAATAAGGATGAAGTATTGTTGTAGGTTAATGGACTTTCAGTTACTTCCACATAAAGTTGTTCGCCGTTTTTGGTATAATGAATGGTATAGCTCTCGTCTTTTAACAGGCATTTTCGATTAACATTTTTGCCCTTTTCGTCTTTTCGCAGGTCATCCAAATTTAAGTTTTTAAACTCCTGACCCGAATACCCGTATAAATCAATAGCTGCTTTGTTTGCAGAAATTAATTGTCTTGATGTTTTATCTGCGATCAGCATTGGAACACCATTTTCAAAAATATTGCGATAATCTTCTTTAAGCCTTTCAAGTTCTTGTTTTAGACTATTTCTTTCCCGGCTAAAACAAATAACTCTATACAATTCAGAACCTGTAAAAATTTGCTTGGGCATAAAACTTTGCGCACCGGCATGTACACACTTAACAGCAAGATTATCATCATTGCGGGAGGAGAATATTATTATTGGGATTGTTGGAAATTTTTTTTGAACTTCTAAATATTCAGCAACAAAAACATGGTCGTCAGGATTTTCCAGAGAAAGATAAATTATCTGTGGATTAAAGAGATTAATCTCATTAAAGGGTATATCATTAAGTCCTTCATTAAGTCCTTCTATTTGTAAAAAGCAATAATTAGTGTACCCATAAGGAGATAATTGTTGTAACAAATACTCATAATCATTTTTTACACTTTCTACTACAAGAATTCTGGAAATAATCATAATTTATTATTGCAAATCTAAAATTATAATGTTAATAAATAATTTAAAATTATATGTATTTTCCATACAAATTATTATTCTTATTCTATCCGGCTTTACAACGATATAAGTTTAAATATATTTTGTAGAAATACATTTTAAAAACATTCACTGCTTTATAAAAAAAAAGTCCGCTTAAACTATGCAAATAAACTTTAGTCTATTGTTAAGTTAATACTTTTATCAAAATATAAATTTTAAAGATTATGAAAAAAATATGTTTTATTTTAATTCTGGCATGCAGCTCACTTTTATTTGTAATGAGTGGTTGCAAAAAAGATTCAAGTTCTACCGAAATTGATCTTACCAGCGATGTTACTTATCAAACTGATGACCAGGCTATGTTTAGTGCTGAGGATGATGCAGTTTCTGATGACATCAATGGTGTACTGGAAACTGATCCATTATTAGGCGGAAAGACTAATATTGATACCTGCAATGTTACAATTACCAGAGATAGTACCCTGTTAAAGAGATTTGTAATATTAACCTACTCTGGCAATAATTGCAGTGGAACCCGTACCCGTCAGGGGGTTGTGAGATTGGGTATGAACAAAAACACCAAATGGAAAAATGCAGGTGCAGAAATAAGTGTTGAGATACAAAACCTGAAAATTACCAGACTAAGAGATAACAAAAGTCTTGTATTAAACGGCACAAAAATACTTACCAATGTATCAGGGCATCTATTAAGAGAATTAATAACAGGAGGGGTTAGCAACATTGTACACACAGTTGCTAGCAGCAATATGAGTGCAACATTTGACAACGGAACAAGTCGTCAGTGGCAGATAGCTAAACAAAGAACCTTTACTTATAATACTGGTTTTGTAATTTCCGTAACAGGAACGGCAACAGTTGATGGTGCAACAAATGTTGCTGTATGGGGAACCAACAGATTTGGTCAGTCATTTAGTACCCGTGTTATAAATCCAATGGTAATAAAGGCAGATTGTGATTATAGAATCGTAAGCGGTAAGTTGCTACATACTAAACTTACAAGAGATATAACAGTAACTTTTGGATTAGATGCATCAGGCAACCCAACAAGTTGTCCGGGCATTGCAAATCCATATTATTTCAAAGCTGAATGGACCTCATTAAATGGTACAGCTTATTCTATCATTAAACCCTATTAATACAGGCTTTTTAAATGATTAATTTAGCTGTGGGGTTGGAGGATATATTTCCGTTCTCCAACTCCACAGTTTTTTATTTAAATTTTTAAAGCAAATAATTCCAGTCCATCTTTTTTTCCTTTTAGTTCTACAAGTCCAAGATTTTCTGTCTGCCAATCTTTTAAGTCAACATTGTCCATAAAATCTTTTGAAACAATATACTTCTGATTTAACTCACTGCAGGCAGTTCTTATTCGTGCAGTTGTATTCATGGTATCACCACTCATGGCTATGTCTTTTTTGATTACTCCAATTTCACCTACTGTAACATCTCCAATATGTATTCCGACCCTGAATTCTGGAATAATACCATAAAGACGGCGAAAATCTTCACTCTTTTTCTGTAAATTTTTTCTGGCATCAATTAATGCGGCCATACATTTTTTTGTATTTTTTAGAGAAAACATCCAGGAGACAACAACTTCATCACCTACATATTGATATATGCCGCCGCCATGTTCTATTAATGCATTACTAACCTGATAAATGAATTCCCTAATAAATTTAAAATATAACTGATGACCTAGTTTTTCTGCTATAGGTGTTGAGTCTTTTAGATCCATAAACATTACTATTCTTTTCTCAATTTTAGGCTGTAGGTATTTGCCAATCAAAATATCCATAAAAACTCCCGGCGCATACTTTTCATTTACTTCAATTACAAATTGAGTTATGATAAATAACAATAACCAGTAAATTACTTTTTGAGTAAGCCACAATTGGCTAAATGCGTCTTTTCCATAATTGGCCAATGCTTCACTAACACTTAAATGGCCAATAATAATAATATCTGCAGCATGTATAATAAAGTTGACAACATAAGCAGCAAACAGCAAAATAAGGCTCCTAAAAATAAATCCAATCCACAAAGACCTGTTACGAAAAAGCCTACGCAACTTAAAAATCAACAGATAATTTATAAGCAGGCTCATAGTAAAAACCAACACAACCCTTAAAACTTTTGCTTCAACAATACTAAAATAAAAGGGCTCACTACGTGTCAGCACCATAATTAGGTCTACAAGCGTCCATAGTATGGAAATGTATAAAATAAGCCTAAACCGGTATTTGCTTACAAAGCTAAAATTGAAAACTTTTTTAACAGAAAAACCCATTATAATAAAAATTACCGGTTATTAAAAATGAAATTTGAATAAAAAATTATTGAATGCGTAACATCATAAATTACTTTGACCTTAACCAAGTTTGAATTAAAGGCTTATTATTTATCGTTAAACTATTAACGGTAATTTTATCATTAGCTACTACAGTTATTGCGCCATCTTTATAAACTGTGGCGTCATTGCAGGCTGATACCAATGACGAAATGGTAAATCCTCCGCCACCATTTGACTTTACAGTTTTCCACATTTCGTCATTCTTACGAATACAATAAGTATTGTTTGCAATTGACTTAACCACTGCATTACCCGCTAACGGATAAACAGTAATTGTACTGCCTACAAGAGCATTGCCATCGTTAGTTGATGATAGTTTCCAGGAGCCATTTAAGGAAAATAAATTTCCTGTTGTATTAGTAGGAAGATTTTGTAAAGTATCACATGCCATGCCCACAATAAGAATTGTAAATATTGCTGCGATGAAATAAATGAATTTCATAATTAAATGTTTTATCTATCTATAATTCATTTATTGTGCCACCCAATTATTTATATGAAAACAAAAAGCCAATTTTAAAGAATAGAGTTAGTTGGTAACTTATTATTCTAATATTTCTACCAAAAAATCTGAAATTTTAAAAAACTATAAAAACATTCACCTTTCTAATCCTCATTCCCTACATTTGCAGCGGCAAGTCTTATACGGCCAGCTCCTATTGAACTCCCCCAGGGCAGGAATGCAGCAAGGGTAAATGGTTGTAGCGGTGCGATGTAAGTAACTTGCCATTTTTTTTTGCCTCCAACTATTCCCCAATTTTTACATTTATTCAAATAATATACGGTATGCCTGTTATGGGCAGGTTTAAGACTTTTAGAAACACTTTAATATTAACCCTCCCCGTTTAATAAAATATACTATCCAATATCTCTGAAATATCAATTAAATCCAATGTGAAACGCCATCTTTTTTGTTAATCTGTTACTTTCTTTGAAAAACCATGAAAGCAATCGAAAACAAAAAAAATTTGCCCCATTTCTTATACAGAAGTGGGGTTTTTTTTAAGGTCAGAATTTGTCAAACATTCTTAGCTTTATTGTCCCATTTTTTTCAACACTAAAAAACTACCGATTATGAAAAAAATTCTGACTTTATTTTTACTTTTTACATATTCCTTTATAACACCCAAAACGTCACAAGCCCAAAGTACAGATAGTGCCACTATGATGAAGATGTGGATGGACTATATGACCCCCGGAAACTTTCACAAAATGCTTGCTAAGTCCAATGGTACATGGACAGAAGAAGCAACCTTTTGGATGGATCCCGGTGCGCCGCCTTCAACAAGTATATTGACGGCAGAAAACAAAATGATTATGGGAGGACGCTACCAACAATCCAATGTAAGTGGCAATGTAAATGGAATGCCATTTGAAGGGATGAGTACTGTTGGATATGATAATGCTAAAAAGAAATTTATAAGTACATGGGTAGACAATATGGGAACGGGTGTTATGTATATGGAGGGAAATTATAACCCTGCAATGAAAAACATTACTTTCTTAGGTAAAATGATAGATCCTGCCACCGGAAAAGAAAATAATGTAAGAGAAGTATTCACCATGATTGACGACAATACGCAAATGATTGCGATGTATGACACAAGAGATGGTAAAGAATTTAAATCGATGGAATTAAAAATGAAACGTAAGTTATAGTAATATTTTTGCCAGATTAGCTGCTCTAATGCAAACGCTGTTCATTTTTGAACAGCGTTTTTTATACAACTCATATCGAAATTTGTTCAGTCGAATTGCTACTAACACCTGTTAGCAGGGTTACCTTTCATTACACCAGGTATTAAGGCAAAGAAAACATTCCAGTACAAATTAAATATTATGATACAAAAAACTTACTTCAAAACTAAAGATTATTGCAAAGTAAAATTTGCTGTAAATGTGGAAAATGCTGAAACTGTAGAAATACTTGGCCTTAACAGCGATTGGGAAAATTCAATCATTATGAGCAAGAAAAAAGATGGCAGTTTCTCATCTGAAGTTTCTCTACCAAAAAACACAGAACACCAGTTTAAATATCGTGTAAACGAAACATTGTGGATTAACGAACCCGATGCGGATAAAGAACTAACCAACGAGTTTGGTAGCATCAATAGCGTATTGGTAGTATAATTATATTATTTTTTTAAAATATTTAGTACATGATTCAGTGATATTAATTTGCTGACATTATGTACTATTTTTTTTAACACCCTTCTTTCTGATTTAAAATTTAAAATCTACTTCTATTATTAGTAATGTTCGATTAACAAAGCAAGACTTATTTGTGTCCGCATTATTATATCAATCTTTTCCCTTTATCATATTCTTCCCGTTTACAAATCTTTTATTATGTGCATAATAAATTTAATGTTTCAATTGCAGACTTGTGAAATATGTAATTAAATAACATTTCATTAATTTCGCCGGCATAATACATTGCAATTCATTTAAAGAAATTAAAAATGCTCAAAAAAATTATAAAAATATTTATTGCCCTGGTGATTGTATTGGTTGCTTTTGCATTTGCCGCCCCTTATTTATTCAAAAAACAAATAGTAGCATTGGTAAAATCTGAAGTCAATAAAAAAATAAATGCCAAGGTTGATTTTAAAGATGTTGACATTTCTTTTTTCAAACATTTTCCTAAAGTATCTGTCGGTTTACAAAATTTGGAGATTATTGGAAGCAATACCTTTTCATCAGATACACTTATTGCAGCAAAAAGCATAGAAGCTGCCATGGATATTATGAGTGTAATTAAAGGGAAGAACATGACCATTTATTCTATATATGTAGAATCTGCCCGTATACATGCAATTGTGAATAAAGAAGGAAATGCCAATTGGGATATTGTTAAGCCCGATTCATCAGCAACAAACAACACTGAAAGCAAGCCTTTTACAATAGCATTGAAAAAGTATGCAATCAGAAATGCCTATATACATTACAAAGATGAAGTGTCTCATATGAGTACCGAATTGGTGAACCTAACCCATGAAGGCAGTGGCGATTTTACTTCAGAACTTTTTACCCTCAAGACGACTACCAATGCTGATGCTGTAACGTTCAACTATGGCGGCATTCCTTATTTGTACCAAACACCAACCAACATAGAAGCTAATATAGAGGTTGACAACAAAAACAAAACTTACACTTTTAATACAGATAATATTGAAGTGAGTGAATTAAAGATTTCGGGTAAGGGGATCATAAAGGACCTTGGAACAAATGGCTATAACATGGACATTTCTTTTAAAGCTCCCTCTACAGATTTCAAAAATATTTTATCGCTCGTTCCGGCTGTATATAAGAATGATTTTAGTAAAATAAAAACAAGCGGATCGGCAATTTTCAACGGTACCGTTAAAGGAACTTATAATGAAAAAAGTATCCCCTCTTATCATATTAACCTTGAGGTTAAGGATGGCTTTTTTCAATATCCCGATCTGCCGAAACCGTTGCAAAAAATAAACATTAAAGCAAGTGTTGACAATCCTGATGGCATTACTGACAACACAGTAGTAAATGTAGAAAGGGCACATTTTGAAATGGATAATGAACCATTTGATATAAGGCTTTTAGTAAAAAATCCCATCTCAAATATGTTTATTGATGCTGCAGCCAAGGGAAAACTTGACCTTGGTAAAGTTTCACAAATGGTAAAGCTTGAAGATGGCACCAAACTTAGTGGATTGCTAAATGCTGACGTAAGTGTAAAAGGAAACGTAAAGGATATACAGGCTCAAAAATATGATCAGTTTGCAGCTGCGGGCAATGTGGACCTCAACAACTTCTTGTATGTAGCCAAAGACTACCCAACCGGAGTAAAAATAAACAACCTTGCAACTTCATTTACACCTTCCAAAGTAAATATATCTGCACTTAGTGGCCAATATCTTACTACAAACTTCAATGGTACAGGTCAGATAAATAATCTGTTGAATTACATGTTGCAAAACAAACCACTAAATGCTTCTTTTGCTGTAAGTGCAGATAATATAAACCTTAACGATTGGATGGGCACATCTACAGACACTACAGCAAAAGGTAGTGCTGCAGCTCCATTTGTAGTGCCTTCAAATCTTGATGTGACAATTAACTGCAAAGCCGACAAAGTCCATTACGACAAGGTTGATATAACAAACATTTCCGGCGGCCTTAAGATATATGACGAAACCGTTTCCATTGAAAATGTAAGTGGAAATGCATTGGATGGGTCTATGACGATAAATGGTAGTTACTCAACAAAATTCAGTAAAACAAAACCGGACATTTCTCTGGTTTACAACGTTAATAAGGTAGATGTGCAGAAGACATTCAATGCATTTAATACCGTACAAAAACTAATGCCCATTGGTAAATTTATTGCCGGAAAATTAACCTCTCAACTTTCTTTGAAAGGTAAGCTTGGCGATAATATGATGCCCGATATGAATACCCTTACTGGAAGTGGTAATTTATTGCTAATAGAAGGTTTCTTAAGCAAATTTGCACCATTGGAGAAAATAGCAAGTACGCTAAATGTTAAAGCTCTGGAACAGGTTTCTCTTAAAGACGTAAAAAACTATTTTGAGTTCAGTAATGGTAAGCTATTGGTAAAACCTTTTACCATAAAAGTGAACAATATTGACATGGAAATAGGTGGTATGCAAGGCTTTGACCAATCGCTTGATTATTTGATTAACATGAAACTGCCCAGATCATTAATGGGTGAACAAGGCAATCAATTGGTCAATAACCTGGTAACACAAATCAATAGCAAAGGTATTCCGCTAAAAGTAGGCGACGTAGTAAACCTAAACTTAAAACTGGGTGGGTTTTTCAAAAAACCTACTGTAAAAACTGATCTGAAACAAGGTGCAGAAAACCTTGCTACACAATTGAAACAACAAGCACTTGACTTTGCCAAAGCTAAAATAGACAGTACGAAGCAGGCTGTAACGAGTGCCGTAAAAGATACCATTGCATCTTTAAAAAAACAAGCTATTACGACTGCAAAAGATGAACTCGCAAAACAACTGCTTGGCACAAAGAATACAGCAGGTGATAGCTCTAACCCCAAACCAAAACCTGTAGAATCTGTAAAAGGATTAATAAATGGTTTCTTCAAAAAGAAAGTTAAGGACACTACTAATCATTAAATACACACATAAATATTTGCAAAAGCCACTCTAGTTTGTAATAGAGTGGCTTTTATTTTTTTAAGTATTATATTTATTCAATAGTAAGCATTTACCTCCAATAACCCAAAAGCAGACTATTTATAAACACGTTAAAAGAAAGGACTGAATAGTATGAATAATAGCAACATGACAAAAATCATGATAATGGGTATCCGCCATCATAAAATCATCTACTAACCTCAATTATATTTGAATGCCGGCAAGAAAAATAGAATTAATATCCTTGTTATATGGGCTTAACTTACAATCTTAATTATCTTACAAATAACTTTGTAATTTCTACTTCTATGAATCGTCAATTTCTGATCTTAATTTTTGCTGCGTTTACACTTTGGGGATGTGGTTCCTCTATGCGTGTCTTTTCTGATTTTGATAAAGATGCAAATATTTCCACCTATAATTCTTATAATTGGCTAAGTCTTGATGCAATTGAAGCTAAAGGATTAAATCCTCTGTATTACAATGAAATTAATGACAAAAGGATAAAAAATGAAGTTGACAATCAACTCAAAAGCAGGGGTTTTGTATCAAGCAATTCTTCACAACCACTTGAATTGCACTACCACATTGTAGTAGAAGATAAAACTGTTACCACAACCAATTATGGTGGCAGGCACTTTAATAATTATTGGCTCAATAGGGGTGTTTCAACTTATAACTACAGGGAGGGTACTCTTATAATTGATCTTATGGATACTAAAAACAACATACTTGTTTGGCGAGGTTGGGCTACAGATGTAATTGACAATAATACGACCAATAACCCTGAAGCAGCAATAAATAAAGCAGTTCAGGAAATTTTCAAAGTATTCCCATTTACCAGAGAATAATTACAACCGACATAAAATCTAACCAGATAATAAATTATTTATGAATAAAGTAATAGCAGCACTTGATGCATTGAATATATCTGAAAGCACCATTGATTGTGCAGCATACCTCGCCAAACATTTTAATGCACATATTGTAGCTACATTCTTAGAAGATATTACTTACCATCAACCAAGACATGAACATAAGCATCTCTTTACTGAATGGTCAGATGTAGAAAAAATAAGTGAAGAAGAAGAACAGGTAAGAAAAAAAGAACTTCACAATATACAAACCCGGTTTAACAAAGAGGGAATAAAATACAATATTCATCAGGATAGGATAATAGCCATTCAATCACTATTAAACGAAAGCTACTATGCAGATATGATTGTAATTGGCGCCCATGAAAAGTTTTCAAACTGGGACAAATCAGATCCAAGTCATTTTATTAAAGAATTGCTGGCAGGCACAGACTGCCCTGTTATGCTAGTACCCAAGGTATTTATACCCGTAGAAAAGTTTATTTTTTGCTACGATGGCAGTCCTGCATCTATATATGCTATAAAACAATTTGGCTATTTATTTTCGTTATTACCTGAACATCAGGTTGAAATATTAATGGTAACAGACAATATACATAGCAACCATTTTCCAAATCAACATTATCTTAAAGAATTACTTAAGCAGAAATACAGTGTTGTACTTCAATCGGTAATCAAAGACAGCGATACACAAAAAGGAATGACTGAATACCTGAAAAATCAAAGTAGTAATTGTATGGTTGTTCTAGGCGCATATCAACGGAGCACCTTTTCAAGGTGGCTCAATCAAAGTATTGCAGACTCATTAGTAGCTACTTTAAATATTCCAATATTTATAGCTCATAAGTGATTAGTGTAAAAACTTGCATTACACTTTATGATTTTTAGTGTATTAAAATGGCAAATAGACCTTATAGATTTAGTTAAAAATTGAAATATGCTTATAAAATCATCTGAAAAATAAACCTGCATTATCATGCTTATGCATTATCCATTACATTTGCTGACGTAGAAAAATTATAAGCACGTATGGCGCAATTTGGAAAAGCATCTAGCAAAAGAAGTAAGCCGAGTTACATTTACAGTATTGTAGGTGTTGCATTGGTTTTGCTCATTATGGGTATTCTTGGTTGGATATTTCTAAATTTTAGCAGTGCCAGCAATGCATTTAAAGAAGATATCAGAATTAGTGCTTACCTACACACATCTAACCAGGATACAATAAAAAGAATACAAACCTATATTGCTGCTCAACCTTATGCCAAAGATGTTCAATATATAAATAAGGAAGGGGCTAAAACCATTTGGAGTAAAGAAGGCAGCAGTGAGGATTGGGCAAAAATACTTGACTATAACCCTTTACCCGAAAGTATTGATTTTTATGCCAAATCTGCCTACGTTAATCAGGATAGCATTACCAAACTATCTGCAGACATAATGTCAAAATGGGGTGGCCAATTAGATGAATTGCAATACCCCAAAATGTTGGTTAACAACCTGAATGAAAGAACCGGTAAACTTGCTCTGATATTCATAGTTGTTGCAATTGTACTTTGTACTATAGTTATAGTAAGTATTGACAACACTATCAGACTTGCAATGTTCAGCAATCGTTTTCTTATAAAAACCATGCAAATGGTTGGCGCAACACGTGGCTTTATAGCAAAACCAATGGATGTAAGAGCAATAATAAATGGACTCATTAGTTCATTAATAGCAATTTTGTTGTTATTTATTCTAATTCAGTGGGCTGAAACACAGTTTCCACAACTTACTGCTATTAGAAACACACAGCTTACCCTTATATTATTTGGAGGAATGATTTTAATAGGTGTCGTTATTTCTGTGTTCAGTACGCACAGAAGTGTAATTAAATATTTAAAAATGAGCCTGGACGATCTTTACTAATAAAATCCGGGGTTTTAATTTGTTTAATATATTTACAGATTATTAGGTAATAGAATTAATTATTTTACTTTTAAATTACTAAAATGGCTGATAAGAAAATAGTTTCTGGAACAAAGGTTTCTACCAAGGATAGCTTAACAGCAAAACATATTAATAAACTTCCACTGTTTGAGAAAGACAATTATATGTGGATGGGAATAGGAGCATTAGTTGTAGCAATAGGTATGTTTATAATGAGTGGGGGTAAAAATACTGACCCAAATCAGTTTGATACAAAAATTGTTTATAGCACTACACGTATTACCATTGCACCTTTGCTTATTATCATTGGGTTTTTGGTAGAAATCTATGCCATTTTCAAAAGACCCAAATTGCAGTCATAAATATTATTTTTACTTCATAATCAGGCGATGATGTTCATCGCCTTTTTCATTCTTTCAACCTCTACCAATTTTTTTATGACCCTAATTGAAAGTATTATTATTGCCATTGTAGAAGGCATTACTGAATTTTTGCCAATCTCCAGTACCGGTCATATGATAATTACTGAAAGGTTGTTGCAACTTCCAAAAGATGATCCGTTTACCCAATTGTTTACCATAGCAATACAATTAGGAGCAATTTTAAGTGTAGTTGTTTTGTATTGGAGAAAGTTTTTTGATTTTACCCGATGGCAATTTTATCTGAAATTGGTGGTGGCCGTAATACCCGCATTGGCTATAGGTTTTGTTGCAAGCGATTTCATAGACCAATTACTTGATAGTCCGCTTACAGTTGCTATAACATTATTACTAGGTGGATTTGTATTATTGTTTATTGACAATTTTTTCCAAAAACCATGGATAGAGAAAGAGCGAAGTATTACCTACACTAAAGGTTTTATCATAGGTCTGTGGCAATGCATTGCCATGATACCGGGTGTTAGCCGTAGCGCAGCAAGTATTATTGGAGGAATGCAACAAGGGCTTACAAGAAAACTTGCAGCTGAGTTTTCCTTCTTTCTGGCAGTACCAACTATGGCAGCTGCAACAGGCTATAAACTATTAAAAACTTTTAAAACCAATCCCGAAGTTTTGAGAGACAAAAACAATCTCTACATTTTGGGTATTGGTAATTTGGTGGCTTTTATTGTGGCCATGCTGGCCATTAAATTTTTTATTACTTATTTACAGAAATATGGTTTTAAAATATTTGGCTGGTACCGGATTATTGTGGGTGGCGTATTAATTGCCCTTATTTATAGTGGAATGATTAGTTAGTTTTTACACTACTAAAACAGTCAGATTGCATAAATTACCACTCAATAAGCTAAGTTCAAGTTCCTGACTTATTGAGATACTTTTCATACTTTCGTGCCCTTTACTGATAATATGAATACGAACGGTCAGGCATTTCAACATACGCTACAAAATGAAATCAGCATTGCTGGCGCTGGCATACATACCGGTCAGTCAGTGACTATGCATATAAAACCCGCAGGCCCTAACAGCGGTATTACGTTTCAACGTACTGATTTACCGGGTAAACCTACGGTAAAAGCAGATGTAGATTATGTTGTAGAAACCAACAGAAGCACCACCCTTGAACATAATGGAGCCCGGGTAAGTACTGTTGAGCACCTTATGGCTGCACTATTTGGGATGCAGGTAGATAATGCATTGGTAGAATTAGATGGTGAAGAAGTGCCGATTCTAGACGGTAGCGCCGAGCCGTTTGTTGAAGCAATTGTAAAAGCTGGTCTTAAGCAACAAGACGCAGAAAAGATTTATTATAATATTACCGATAATATTACTTTTTCAGACGAAGATAAAAAAGTGGAAATGGTAGCCTTACCCTACCATGAGTACAGAATTAATACCCTAATTGATTTCAATAGCCCTGTTTTGGGTACTCAACATGCTTCTATCAGAAAAATTTCTGATTTTCAAAACCAAATAGCAAGTTGCCGTACTTTTTGTTTTTTTCACGAACTGGAACAGCTTATTGCCAACAATCTCATTAAAGGTGGTGACATCAACAACGCAATTGTTGTAGTAGATAAAGAAGTTACCAAAGATCAGGTAGAGCGTATATCTAAGGTTTTTCATAAAAAAGATGTACAAATAAGTGCAGAAGGGATTTTAAATAACCTGGAACTCCGTTTCCCCAACGAACCTGCACGGCACAAACTGCTTGATGTAATTGGAGACCTTGCATTGGTAGGTTTCCCTTTTAAGGCGCATATAATTGCTAACCGACCGGGTCATGCAAGCAATGTAAAGTTTGCCAAAAAAATAAAGGAACACATTAAAAAACTTAGAAACAAACAGGAAGTTCCTGCTTACGATCCCAATAAGCGTCCTATACTTGACATTCAACAAATAGAGCAGGTATTGCCACACCGTTATCCTTTTTTAATGGTGGACAAAGTAATTGAGCTTACGGATAAACTGGTAATAGCCATAAAAAATGTATCTTACAATGAACCTTTTTTTCAAGGTCATTTCCCAAATAATTCTATAATGCCTGGAGTATTGCAGGTAGAGGCACTTGCACAGGCAGGTGGTTTATTGGCCATACCCCGCGATACAGAAGATAAATATGATACCTATTTTCTTAAAATAGAAAACTGTAAGTTTAAACAAAAGGTAGTACCCGGTGATACGCTGATTCTGAAAATGGAACTGCTTCACCCTATAAGAAGAGGCATTTGTGAAATGAAGGGAACTATATTTGTAGGCGATAAAATAGTAACAGAAGCAACATTGGTAGCGCAAATTGTAAAAAGACCTAAAGCATGAGTACCATTAGCCCAATGGCACATATACACCCCGATGCACAAATTGGACAAAACGTAACTGTTGGTCCTTTTGCTGTTATTGACGGGGATGTAATTATTGGCGAGGGTTCGCATGTAATGTCTCATGCAGTTATAATGGATGGCTCCCGAATAGGAAAAAATTGTTTGATTTATCCCGGTGCTGTTGTGGGTGCTATACCACAGGATTTAAAATTTGTTGGCGAAAAAACTACAGTAGAAATAGGTGACGGTACTACAATTCGTGAATGTGTAACAGTAAACAGAGGCACCAAAGACAAATACAAAACTGTGTTAGGCAAAAACTGCCTGATTATGGCGTATGCCCATATAGCACACGACTGCATTTTGGGAGATAATGTAATACTTGCTAATGCAGTTCAATTAGCGGGTCATGTTGAAGTTGGCAACTATGCCATCATAAGTGGATTAAGCGGCGCTGTTCAGTTTAACAGAATTGGGGCACATACCTATATTGCCGGAAATGCGGTAATACGCAAAGATGTTCCTCCTTTTGTAAAAGCAGCACGTGAACCGTTAAGCTATGTAGGCATTAACGCTGTTGGACTGCAAAGAAAAAAATTCACTGCCGAAAAAATTCAGGAAATAACTGACATCTATCGTATTATTTTTTTAGAAAAAAATACGACCTCTACTGCATTAAGCAAGATAGAATTAACCTTTCCCCAATCAGAAGAAAGAGATATGATCCTTGATTTTATAAAAACTTCTCAAACAGGTATCATCAAGCGACCTAGTAAAACTGCTACGGATGACGATACACCTTACTAATGCCGGTAAACGCTTCAACAGAGATTGGATATTCCGAAATTTCAGTTACACTTTTACAGAAGGTCAACATTACGCAATAACCGGTAGCAACGGTAGTGGTAAAAGTACATTGCTGCAGATACTTGCCGGCAATATGGATGTAAGCGAAGGAACCATCAGCCGCCAAATACAAAACACTACAATAGAAGCCGAAAACTGTTATCGCCAATTATCTATGGCGGCACCATATATAGAGGTTATTGAAGAAATGACTGCGTTAGAATTTCTCCATTTTCATGGAAAGTTTAAACCGTTTATTGATATTTCTGTACAGGAAATAATCAGCATAATAGGGCTGGAAAAAGCCGCGAATAAACAAATAAGATATTATAGCAGTGGAATGAAACAACGTATAAAGCTGGCGCAAGCTATTTTTAGTAATGTCCCGTTATTACTTTTAGATGAACCCTGTACAAATCTTGACACAACAGGTTATGAACTTTACAACAAGTTGATAAAGGATTTTGCAAAGGATAAAACCATAGTAGTCAGCAGCAACGATGTACATGAGTATTCGTTTTGTGATCATGTGATTAGTATGGGGGATTATAAATAAGAGTGATTAATGCTAATCAAGGGTTCATCATGTATTTTTTTGTGCCGTTAGGTACAGGATATCGGTAGCAGACAAAACACAATCACCAATTTAAAGTCCCGTAGGGACAATATGTTTTACGCCGCTGTTACTGTTTCCCGTACAACGGAATATACTTTCACCAACAGCATATGTGTTTTGTTGTTAGTTGCAGGTGAAAAACACACTGCAACGGCGCTGCTGATCTTATTATTTTCTGCAACATCGGCAAAGGCAAAATTAGTATGGGTGATTATAAATAAGAGTGATTAATGCTAACCAAGGGTTCATCATGTATTTTTTTGTGCCGTTAGGCACAGAATATCGGTAGCAGGCAAAACACAACCACCAATTTAAAGTCCCGTTAGGGACGATATGTTTTACGCCGCTGTTGGTGTTTCCCATACAACGGGATAGACTTTCACCAACAGCATATGTGTTTTGTTGTTAGTTGCAGGTGAAAAACACACTGCAACGGCGCTTCTGATCTTATACCAATGTGATTTTAAAAATATGCCAAGATTTTAAAAATCTTACAGTGGTTTATGCCGGTATCAAACAAATAGTCAAATGAGGCGAAGCTGAATTGGACTATATTGTTTGTCCAATCGGCATTACCCTTTTCTGCAACATCTGCATAGGCAAAAATGTCTTCAATTCAACAGTTGAATAGAGATATACCGTTAAGCCTAGCGGGGATTGGAGTGAAAAGCCCGGTGAAGGATTTGTGCGGTGGCATTTGTGCCGGACTTGTAGCGTAAAGCCCGAATACTGAAGTTCCACAAAGAACCAATGCTGCTGCTCCAAAAAATTGAATACAACACTTAGTTTTTCTACAAATTCAAAGGCTTATTTTTGTACAAATGTCTAACCCCAACGTTCATAACAAACAAGAGCCTGCAAGTGATGTAGAGAAGGAGTTTGAAAATACCATCAGGCCAAAAGAAATAGATGACTTTGCCGGACAACCGCAGTTAATAGAAAACCTTGTGATTTTTATTAAGGCTGCAAAAATGCGAGGCGAAGCATTGGATCATATACTTTTTCATGGACCGCCGGGATTGGGCAAGACTACGCTAAGCAGAATTGTGGCGAACGAACTGGGTGTAAACATAAAAGAAACAAGCGGCCCTGTTATAGAAAAACCCGGCGACCTTGCAGGACTCCTGACCAACCTGGAAGCAAACGATGTTTTATTTATAGACGAAATTCACAGGCTTAGCACCGTTGTAGAAGAATATCTGTACGCAGCAATGGAAGATTTCAGGCTGGATATAATGATTGACAGCGGCCCTAATGCACGTAGCATACAGATAAACCTGAACCCGTTTACATTGGTGGGTGCTACTACACGCAGCGGTTTGCTGACCGCTCCATTGCTTTCAAGATTTGGAATAAAATGCCGGTTGGAATACTACAATGCTGATGTATTGAAAAACATAGTAGAACGGAGCGCAGGCATACTAAACACCACAATAACCGGCGAAGCAAGTTATGAAATAGCTCGCCGAAGCCGCGGTACGCCTCGTATTGCAAACGGTTTGTTACGCAGGGTTCGGGACTTTGCACAGGTATTGGGCAATGGTAAAATAGACCTTGCCATAGCGCAACATGCATTGAGGGCATTAAACGTAGATGTACATGGTTTGGACGAAATGGACAACCGCATCTTGCTGGCCATTATAGATAAATTTAAAGGTGGTCCTGTCGGATTAACGACTATAGCCACTGCTGTAGGTGAAGAACCCGGCACATTGGAAGAAGTCTATGAACC
>JANPGE010000187.1:0-18416 GCA_031423805.1 Segetibacter sp.
AAATACTAACGCCAATGCCGAATCATTTAATTCAAAAATTAAACTCTTCAGGGCAAACCAAAGAGGAGTAGTGGATATCTCCTTTTTTTTGTTTAGGCTACACAAACTTTTTGCTTAGTCCCCACAATATTAATGTGAGCCCTTTTTTAATACGTTTATAGGTTGTAAACTTGACGGCCAGAATATTCCCAAAATTCAAAACCAAATGCTTCAATTTCTGGGTTAGGCATTCTTAAACCATTAGTAGTTAATGAGGCCAATCTGCCAAATGCAGTTGTCGCTGTTATACTTGGTGGTGACATTGCTTGCTTATTAAAAAAACAACAACGTCGCAATGTATGAGTGTTCGCAAATGTTGCAATAGTAGGAACATTCATTACCAGTCTTAGCGATGACAATAATTGGGAAATGGATTTTGTCCTGACCCTATTTTTGGGTTTTCTGTCTTTAAGCTCATTCAAAAGAAAATGGCGAAGATTAGTTGTATGAACTATTAAATCGCATCTTTCTTTTCCGTGTTGAAATGCATGGGGTAAACCAGTTATAAATTTATCGTAATTAATGATTGTAGTAGTATATCCATTTGTATTTCTATAAGCAGCCATTCCATTTCCAGCTATATGATGAAGTTGTGTTTCTTTGTGTTCATCATCTTCAATTTCGAAATATTGAGCCGTAGTACTAATGCTAATGTTTGCAGTCGCTGAAATAGGCAATCCATAGTGAGCCGTGAAGTCATTTCTTAATAGTGTTTCCATAAACTAATCAAGTGCAGCGTATTGGTCATAAATATTGTTAATGGTTTCAGAAAGGGGATTTGTATTTACCAACCTTTCATTCTGTGCAATCAAGTTTTCAAGTTTGCCATTAACAACTTGGTAAACAGCTAAATTGTCATAATTAATTTTAGCACCATCTATTAGTTTGTCTTTGTCGAAAGCCTTAATAAGTAAGTTTAGATGATTAATAATGTAAGGACTATGAGTTGACAAGAACAACTCGATAGAATTGTCGTTACTTATAAAACATTTGTTGACTAAATCATTGATTAGCTGGGTTTGTGCGTCAGGGAAAAGACTTAATTCCGGTTCTTCGATATGGATAAATATCTTCTTATTTATTTCACTAAGATTTTTAACTGCTTTAAAATCTGTTAAGTTATCTGTGTTAGATAGATAGTTTAAAACAGACCGATTAAAGGCATCCTCAAAATTGAATTTCTTGGAAAAGTATTGTGCAATAAGTGATATTGGAACTGAAGTTTGTGTACCCGAAGAACTGTTTTTAAAGTCAATTTCAAAAACATCTTTGGTGCTTGATTGGATTGTATATTTTTTGCCTGAATTAGTCTTTTTTACTGCAAATTTTAAATTTAAAAATTTCAATTCCAGTTCTTTCAAAGTTTCAGATGCCAAATCAAAATCCCTATACACCTCGTGAAAATAAAACCCTAAATACCCTCCAGTAAATGAAGCACCTTTATCAGACCATAAGGGTATGATGTTCCTCGTTTCAGAAACAAAACTTATTTTATTAAAGTAAATGTCTTCTTCGCTTATGAGTTCATTATTGCCAGTTCCAAAGAGTTTGTTTTTTATGAATTTGATTTCATAGGATTTACCCGATTCAAATTGTGTCGTATAAATTATTTCAGTTTCGTTTTTTATGAATTGTTCAAACCCACAATTTTTTAAATAGGTCTCCATTCTAAATCTGAACGGAGATTTAGAAATGTTACTATGTTTTAAATAAGAACGGATATTGTGCATTTTGTATATCCATCTAAATAAGGCTATGGCTTTCATTAGGGTACTCTTTCCACTACCAGATTCCCCTATAAGAACTGTGAATGGCTTAACATTTTCAATATAAATGTCCTTTATCGGTCCTAATTTTTTTATATGTATTGATTCAGTCATTATTGGTTTGAAATAATTTAATTGTAAAGATACTTAAATTAGCATTTTAAGTTCCCCCAGCCAGAGTACGTGTTCTGATTGCTTGAAGTTTAGCGAAGCGAACTTAAATACCACATGAAAAGCAGGTCTTTGACCGGTAAACTAAGGAGTGATTGTATAACGATTGAGCTCTTAGAAATTATCAGGGCTGGCATAGAGTATAAAAAATGGCATTACATGTACAGCAGCACAATTGATTATTATACAACTGTTAAAGGTAAAATTGAATTGGAACTGTTTTAAATTTACCGGACGAAGTCCTGGGTTTCATGTAAAATCTAAGTGATCCTTCGGAACACTTAGACTAGCGGGGTAGGCGAAGTTGCGGTAGGATTGGTGACAATAGGATGGGAAATTTATGAAATAGCTCACAGTACAAAATAGAAAATGGAGTCATTTTTAAATAAATTTGAATTTTTATCGGTCAAAATGGAGAGGGCTGCCTATGTTCTTTTCTCGATTGCTATTTTCGGATTTTTATTGTACTTACTTGCACTGAAGCTTGATTCTCGGCCTTTATCAATTGCAGGTCTTTTAATATCTCTCTCTATGATAGTTTTGATAAAGCTAATCATTAGTTATTTTACTAAAAAAGGTGAATTGCTCATTATTGAAGATGCGTTTGTTTTTACTTTTATATCTAAAAACAATATCAAGGTTAAAGAGGTGGCTATTTATTTAGATAAAATAGAAAAATATAAGATATTAAACCATAACAAATACAATTCAATTGTTTTTTATTTCAATAACGCTGTATTTAAAATATCCTTTTTAAAAAATGAGAACCCTAAAAGAAACTTTGACGAGTGGGAAGTAATAGACGCTATACATACTCAAATCCGTCGTCAAAATGAACGGACTGCGGCTGACAAACAAATTTTACTTGTTCCATCTTTTTATGCTTCAAAGTTTGGACTAATTATTATTTCTACTCTTGCCACTGCTCAAGTCATTGTTATAATAATTAATTTCGTAGTTAATCCTAAATTGGCACTTGGCTTTATTTTGTTAGGATCTGCACTTATTATTCAACTATTGGCAAAAAGAATAGGGGCATTTAAAATTTTAAATAAGTACAAATCCCACCTAGCGTAAGTGTTTGTTGAGCTTTTTTAAGTCTTGCGAAGCCCAAAGAGTAAGTGTTCCTGTTGCTCGTTTAAGTTTTGCGAAGCGAACTTAAATACCAAATGAAAAGCAGGTCTCCCTACTGAAGCAGGGACACGGTCCGACCGGTAAACTAAGGAATTTTTGAACCAACCGAATTATAGAAATGGAAGACGAACGAATTATTAAATGATACATAATCCCAATCAACATTTAAAAAGTATAACTAATTCCCGGTGCGACAGTTCCATTGATGTAGCTAAGTGTATAATCCAATTCTCCTTTTTTCTTCTTTACATTACCGGTATTTGAAATCACTTTACGGCTTCTTTTTACCACTTGTTTTGCGCATAACAAACCCATACCAATAGCTAAAGGATAATCGCTGACCCAATGCACTTTGTTGTTTATCATAGACAAACAAACCAAACCTGACAAAGAATAACCTATTGGTCTTATCCATTTTTTTTCAGGATAGTTTTCAGCAAATATGGTTACAGAAGACATCAGTGTTGCAAGATGTCCTGATGGAAAAGCATCATAAAGCGGTGTGTTGTTTTGATATTCAGAAAATGACGGAAAAAAGTGCCAGTTTCCTCCTCTGTTTGTAGCATCACTCGGACTTTGTCTGCCTGTAATTCTTTTTACCAATTGCGTTCCTACACCCATTAGTATAAATGATTCAGCTAATTGGCTTGCAGTACTCAAAGCCCTGTAGTCGTGATGAATTTTACCATAAGCGTATAGCCCCGCACCAATAGCAAGGCTCGGAAACCCTTGACCCAATTGATAAAATGCTGTGTTGATGTTGGCAGGCAGCCTGAACAGGGCAACTTCTTTTTCGCCCATTTTAAACTTGAGCAGATTTACATTTTTCTCATCAGCATCTATGCCTGCATTGTGTGCAAATTTCCCAAATTCATCTGTTATATTTTGATCTATAAAAAGCAATGCAGCCGTGCTTACAGCAATTGCAGCAAGCGGCTTTACACTTTCTTTCTTAAAAACTGTTGAGCCTATATTGCCTGCATCTTTAGGTAAGTTAGTAATGAAACTAAATGATTTTGGTTTAGGATAAACAAGTGTCTTGCCATTTCCAATGTTGTAATGCATTTCACCGTTCACCATTGTTCGCTTCTTTGCGGTTATAACGGTATCTATTATTTCTGTTTGAGCAGAAAGTTTTGTAAAAACTAACAATAATAAGGGCAGATATTGAATTCTAATCTTCATCTTTATATACACAGATATTTAATCGAATGATTGGGTTAATGAACTAAAGTACATTTATAGTAGCAGTATGTTTTGAAAACTTCTTTTTTATAGCAGGATAAACCATGTACACCAACTTGGTAGATAACATTCCCAAACCTGCACCACAAATAATATCGCTAAGATAGTGACGGTTGTTGTACATACGCAAAATGCCAGTTGTTGTTGCTATTGCGTATCCACCTACACTATACAATATAGATTTGTCTTTGTATTCCTGGTTAAGAAATTCTGCTGCAGCAAAGGCAGTAGTAGTATGTCCTGATGGAAAAGAATTTGGTGCCGAACCATCGGGCCTTGTTACCAATGCAATATGCTTAATAGCAACCACGCCTGCACCTGATAACAATGTAGTCAATATATACATTATAGTTCTGTCTTTAAAGTTGTTTTTGCCTTTTACTCCAACTACATTTAAACCATATACCGCTAAGGCCGGAAAATATTGACTATAATTATCAATAGTGCTTTTGAAATTAGGGTGATTGGTGATAATTGTGTGTTGTGTAGAATGATCTAATTGTCGCAGAGAATTATTGTTCAAAGCTGTAATGCTATAAGCCATAAAAGCAGCAGGAATTATTAATGGCCTTATCTGCAATGATGAAATACAAGATTTTGTAAAAGACTGAATTGTGTCTTTTGTTATTTCATTGCTATTAGTAACAGGTGATTTATAATCATGGTCTAATGATGAGTTATGATTTGTGGCTAATGTTATGTTTGGATTAGAAAACGACTGTGCCTCACCTTTCATTAGTGTAAACAACACAAGAACAAAAGCAATAAATTTCATACAAGGTTTAGGGTTGATAGAGTAATTCTTAAGGGTTATTTTCCAAAACAATAAACAAATATTGTAATTATAAGTCTAATAAAATTTTATTTAGTTTAAAATTCACCATTCATTCTAAATATTATCATTTCAATTAAACGATAATTTTTCTAAAAGTCAGATTAATTCTTGGTTCTAAAGTTTTAGCGGATTTTGGTACCTGATGCTCCCAAAAATGCTGAGTAGTGCCCTTCATGATCAACAAAGACCCATGGGTAAGGGGTATTGTTAATTTAGAAACATCTTTCCTGAATTTATGCCTAAGGTGAAATGGTCTTGTTTGTCCAAAACTAACTGACGCTATAATGGGATTTTCGCCCAACTCTTTTTCATTATCCCTATGCCAACCCATGCTATCTTGCCCGCTTCTGTAATAATTTAATAATACACTGGTAAATTTAGTTGCGGCTTCTGCCTCTACTTTTTGTTTTATTTCATTGAGGGTAATTGTCCACGGCTCGGGGTTCATTTTTATACCCGAATAAGTGTAAGGCTTATCAGCATCGCCGCACCACGCTGTCAATCTCGGTACTAAATGCTTTTTTCCATAAATAGTTATGGTGTCTTGTTGCCAACTGGTAGTACCAATTAACTGCTCAAACAAATGATTAGCATGCGCTTCTGAAAAAAAGCCATCAATGAAACTCACTTCTGCATCAGGGAGATGGTAATTATTCACAATTGTCTTTTTAATACCTGCTGCATTTTCTTTCATGTTCCAAATTTATACACAAGACCGGTTAGGGTAGCATAGAAATATTCATTTATTTTTTTGACCTAAAAATCGTAAGTAACATTACCCGGAATACCTATTTGAGCAAAATTCTTCGCAATAGATTAACACGGATCACTTGATAGCCTTTTAAGGAAATGAAGAAATTGAAAATCTGATGATTATAAAAACATACAGGCGTGGCATAATTCTTTACATCATTATTTTTTCTACATCGTTTAATAATGCTCAAATTTTATTAGGATACAATTAAAAACTAAATGATTTTTTTAAACGTAGTTAGGAGAAATAGAAAGGTTCCGGAATTAATTATTGCACATTCAAAAACAAAAATTATTATGGCAAAGGACACGATTTCAAAAGATGCGTCATTGCTCGTTGCAAATGATGGGGGTTATTTTTCAAGGAGAAATTTTTTAAATTTTTTAGGGGCCTCAGCAGGCGTAGCTGTAATTGCGTCCGCTTGCAATAAAGGCGAAGATGAAATGGTTGACCTGGGCGTCAATCTTGGAAGCGGAGACATAGGCATTCTCAACTACGCTTATGCACTTGAGCAGCTTGAAGCTGCCTTTTATACCAAGGTAATTGCTTCATCATCCAATGGTTTATCAGTTACCGAAACTGCCCGTTTCAATGATATCAAACAACACGAAATTATCCACCGTGAGTTTTTTAAAGCAGCTTTAGGCAGTAATGCCATTCAGGATTTAGAAGTTGATTTTTCTACTATCAATTTTAATGATCGTACAAGTATTATAGCTACAGCAAAAGCATTTGAAAACCTTGGTGTTTCGGCTTATAATGGTGCGGGCCGACTAATTAAAAGTGGCGATTATCTGGTTTTGGCAGGTAAGATTGTATCCGTTGAAGCAAGACATGCTGCATACATCAATGACCTGATCAGTCCGGGCTCATTTGCCAATGATACTGATGCTAACGGTCTTGATATATCCCGGACACCGCCTGAAGTATTAGCCATTGCCGGCGCCTACATAAAAACAAAAATTAACGCATCCAATTTACCAGCTTAAAAATTACAACTATGAATTTAGATAAAATATTAAGTGAAATAGAAAAGCAAGATCCGGAAGTATTTGATAAATTAGATACCCGCAGACATGCTATGAAAAGCTTTGCACGTATAGGTGGCCGTTTGGCCTTAAGTGCAGTACCCATTGCTTTAGGCTCTATGTTCAAGAAGGCTTACGGCCAAACACCCGGAGCATCGACCGTTTTAAACGTCTTGAACTACGCCCTTACACTTGAGTACCTGGAAGCGGAATTTTATGCTACTGCGGTTACAAAGTTTTCTCAGATTGGCGTACCGGCAGGAGCAGCACAAGCGGCAATAACTAAAATTGCAAACGATGAAACCAAACACGTTAACTTTCTTAAAACCGCTATTACAACAGCATACGGAGCCAGTTCTGTAACACCAAAACCCACCTTTGATTTTAGTGGTGGAAATGGTAGCGGCACAGGACCGTTTGCTAATGCATTCAGCAATTACGGATTATTTCTGGCGGTTGCACAGACTTTTGAAGATACAGGTGTTAGAGCTTATAAAGGTCGTGCTAAAGAATTAACCCAGGGTGGTGACTATCTTACAGCAGCACTCAATATTCACTCGGTGGAAGCAAGACACGCAGCACATATCAGAAGTATGCGTTTTGCACTAAATGAAAGTGCCGGTGGAAGTGTATCGCTTGTACCTGGAGGTGTAACGGTAAAACCATGGATTACCGGTAGTCAATCTGCCATAGCAAGTGCGGCAGTTCAGGCAAGCTATGATGGTGCCGTGCCTGAAAGTACGACAACGCAGGCCGGTATTGCGATCACGGGTATTGCTACAGGTATCAATACCACATATGCTACAGAATCTTTTGACGAACCACTTACAGCAGCCGAAGTGTTAGCAATTGTAGATCCGTTTATTGTTTAATTAATACTATATAACTATTGTAAAAAAGGGTCATTTACGAATGACCCTTTTTTATTTGGTATAAAGATTGCCGAATTTATAAAGTTTTCTAACTGTAGATTTGCAACGCAATAATACGCTATGGATATCAACTGCGAATATGTAAGCTACGAAAGCACAGGTTTATTTACACCAATGACTATTGATTATGTAAATAGAGATAAAAAGCTGACACCATTTTATAACTATCCCGTGTCAGTAGAGGGAATTAAAAAGGCAATTGAACTACGTAAAAATATACCCATAGACAGAAGCATATTGGTTAATGTATTAAATCAACAATACAGCGGCATTAACCTGACTATCAAACAACAACAAAATATTGATAGCCTGTTAAATGAGAATACATTTACTATAACAACTGCCCACCAACCTGTTATATTCACGGGACCATTGTATTTCATTTACAAAATATTTCACGCCATTCGGTTAGCTGATGATTTAAATGCACAAATAACTGACTACAAATTTGTACCGATTTTCTACATGGGTAGCGAAGACGCTGACATTGATGAGTTGGGACATATCCATCTGAATGGAAGAAAAATTGTCTGGAATACAAAACAAACCGGTGCTGTAGGCCGTATGAGGGTTGATGATGAGTTACTGCAAATCATTGAGGCTATTGCGGGTGAAATTGGTGTAGAACCGTTTGGTTATGATTTAATCAGCTTATTCAAAGAATCCTATCAAAAAGGTTCAACAATTCAACAAGCTTCGCTGACGCTCATTAATTTATTATTTAGAGATTATGGGTTGTTGGTAGTTATACCTGATAATGCGATTTTAAAAACACAGTTTAATTCAATAGTAAAAAAGGAATTGTCAACACAGTTTTCTCATACAATAGTTGAAGCAACCATAAGCGAACTATCAGTCCATTATAAACAACAAGCTACAGGTAGGGATATCAACCTCTTTTATCTTTTTGACAATACCAGGGAAAGAATAGAAAAAGCAGGGGAGAAGTTCATTGTAAAAAGTTTGAAAAGAGAATGGACACTAGATGAAATACAATCAGAAGCTGATCAACATCCTGAACAATTTAGTTCAAATGTTATTTTACGACCACTTTTTCAGGAAACTATTTTGCCCAACATTGTATTTATTGGCGGTGGAGGCGAAACCGCCTATTGGCTTGAATTGAAGAAATTATTTGAAGTTGCCGGAATACCATATCCAATGCTGGTTTTACGAAACTCGTTCCTATTTATTAATAAGGAGCAAATTGAATCTTTAGAAAAGTTGGGATTCGAAACAAAGGAATTATTTAAAGCGAAACAAAATCTTATGAATGAATTGGTGAATAGAGAAAGCAAACTACAATTAACCCTTACAAGAGAAATTGAAAATGTGACAATGCTCTATACATCAATAAAAGATATTACTGGCAAAATAGATGAATCTCTTTCAAAACATACGTCAGCATTGGAAAATAGAGCTATTGAAAAATTAAAAGGGTTAGAGAAAAAGATGCTTCGTGCAGAAAAAAGAAAATTTGAGGCTCAACAACGACAAATAGAAAAATTGCTGCAACAGCTATTTCCAAATGGAGGTTTGCAAGAAAGGGTTGAAAATTTTTCTATTCTCTATGCCCGATATGGAAAAGAATGGATGCAAAAGGTATATGATTGCTCACAGGGACTTCAACAGGAGTTTGCAATAGTTGAGATAAACAATTAATCTTAAAAAATTAAATAAACAATTCACCAAATTTGATTCTAATAGCCTCAAACCACTATATTTGCAGCCGAAAAAACAACGGTCTGGTAGCTCAGTTGGATAGAGCAACAGCCTTCTAAGCTGTGGGTCATTGGTTCGAATCCAATCCGGATCACATTAAACCCGTCAAATATTGGCGGGTTTTTTCATAAAAATTATTATTGTAGAAGATTTCTTTATAAAATTCTCAATACTTACCTCCACATTCCATAGTACAAAACCTGCTATACAACTGCTCGTAAACGGGGATAATATTTTTTATATCAAACTTCAAAGCCTGTTCATAAGCGTTTTGTTTCATTTGGTTTAACAATACTTCATCACTTAATAGTTTTACAGCATTGGCAGTCATTTCCTCAACATCACCAATATTGCTCATAAAGCCGGTTTTGCCTTCTATGTTTACTTCAGGTAATCCACCGGCATTGGTACTAATAACGGGCATTCTGGCGGCCATAGCTTCAAGGGCTGATAAACCAAAACTTTCGTAGTCAGAAGTTAGCAAAAACAAATCACTAACAACAAGTATTTCCTCCATCTGCTCCTGTTTCCCTAAAAACCTTACATCATCTTCTAATCCCAGTTCTTTTACCATTTCCTCCATAACAGGCCTTTCGGGACCATCACCTACCATCAAGAGTTTTGCAGGCATTTGTTTACGTACTCCGGCAAAAATCTTTACTACATCCTGTACCCGTTTTACTTTTCTGAAGTTGCTGGCATGTACCAGTATTTTTTCCCCGGCAGGGGCAATAACCTGCCTGAATGCATCAATAGGTTTTTTGCTAAAACGGGCAACATCCACAAAGTTGTAGATGACATCTATATCTTTAGTAATTGCAAATGAGTTGTAGGTTTCCATTCGTAAATTGTCGCTCACAGCAGTTATAGCATCACTTTCATTTATACTGAAAGTTACTACAGGAGCATAGGTTTTGTCCTTACCTACCAATGTAATATCCGTGCCATGTAGTGTAGTAATTACGGGGATCTTTATGCCGCTTTTTGCTACAATTTGTTTAGCCATATATGCCGCCGAAGCATGTGGTATAGCATAGTGTACATGTAGCAAGTCTAGTTTGTGGTTCATGATCACATCTACCATAGTACTTGACAGGGCAACTTCGTAAGGTGGATAATCAAAAAGGGGATAAGTTGGGACCCTTACTTCATGGTAAAATATATTGGCACTAAATACATTGAGCCTTACCGGCTGTTGGTAAGTGATAAAGTGTACAAAATGTCCTTTATCAGCAAGGGCTTTTCCTAATTCTGTAGCTAAAACCCCGCTTCCGCCAAATGTGGGATAGCAAACAATTCCTATACGCATGTTAAAGCAGTTTGTTTTTTTATGGATACAAGCAGCAGGTTATCCATTAAGCTGCGGTTGCGTCGCACACTTCAAGGTTAGTAACCCTATTCTGCTTTTCCCGCAATAATTTTAATTACTGTGTTAATCAAGGGTTGGAATGTGATATGCCTAAAGCCTGAAAATTGTAAAATTATTCATTAAAACCCGTCATTGCAAGTAAAGCGAAGCAATCTGCTCACACAAATAGTTGAAACCTTGAAAATTAAATGCGGATTGCTTCACCAAGCTTCGCAAGGTTCGCAATGACGGACCAACCCTTGATTAGCATTAACTCTATGCAAGTAACAATAATTCCTGTTATTTGTAAGACATCAATTTGTAAAAATATTTGTGCCACAACAATTATATAACTTGCCGCCTTAATAATGGCATCATGAAGCAATTAGTATCTATTTTGTTGGCTTTACCCTTATTTGCAGTTGCGCAAAATGAGGATTCAATATTTATCAGAAAAATTGCAGACGAAATATTGGTAAACGGAAAGGCTTATGACAACCTCCACTATCTTACCAAAAAGATTGGTGGTAGACTAACAGCATCACCCCAAACTTATAAGGCAGAAGCATGGGGACATACAACAATGATAGCATCTGGTGCGGACACGATTTTTGAACAAGAGTGCACGGTCAGGCATTGGGTTAGAGGTGGCCAGGACAAGGCTACGATAGAGTCTATTGATGGGAAAAAACAACGTTGGACACTTTCTTCTGCTGCATTAGGCAATTCAATTGGATCGGGGGCTAAAGGTGTTAAGGCAGAAATTCTGGCTGTAAAATCATATGAAGAACTGGATGCCAGAAAAGATGAAGCTAAGGGAAAAATTGTCTTTTATAATTTTCCATTTAATGATAAATATATACAACCGGGCAATGCCTATGGTGAAGCAGGTAAGTATAGATATGCAGGGGCAACTAAAGCAGCCAAATATGGAGCAGTAGCATGTATTATCAGATCCCTATCACAGGCTGCTGATAATTTTCCTCATACCGGAGCAATGGGCTATAACGATTCCTTTCCCAAAATAACTGCAATTGCAATAGGACTTAGAGATGCGGATTCCTTGTTTGGTATTTGTACGCATAATAAACATGTACAGGTAAATATAACCACCAACGGTCGTTTTCTAACTGATACGATTGCGCATAATATTATTGCAGAATTAAAAGGCACAGAACATCCCGAAGAGATAATAATTGTGGGTGGTCATCTTGATAGTTGGGATATGGCCGAAGGCGCACACGACGATGGGGCAGGAGTGGTGCACACCATAGAAGTATTAAGAGTATTAAAAACACTGGGTTACAAACCCAAACATACCATACGATTTGTTTTGTTTGCAAATGAAGAAAACGGGTTACGGGGTGGTAAAATCTATGCACAGAAAGCAAAAGAAAACCATGAAAAACATTTATTTGCACTTGAATCAGATGAAGGAGGGTTTACGCCACGTGGATTTTCATTTACAACCGATAAAGTAAAATTTGAAAAACTAAAAAGCTGGAGCTATTTGTTTGAACCTTATTTTGGTTCACAATTTACCGAAGGTGGTGGTGGTGCTGATATTGGTCCGCTTAGAGATATTACAAATGTAACAGTAGCAGGTTTTACCCCGGATGGTCAGCGATATTTTGATTACCATCATGCAAAATCTGATATATTTGAAAACGTAAATAAAAGAGAATTGCACTTAGGTGCAGTCAATATTGCTGCTTTGATTTATCTTGTTGACAAATATGGCTTATAAAATTATAATTTATGCGTAAGACTATTATCATTACCGTTTTGTTACTTATTCTCGCCTTTGCGGGTTGGTTTTATTGGAGTTACTATTTTACCTATAGCGATGGTAACAGAAGCGGGCTATTACAGAAATTTTCGCACAAGGGCAACATGTTTAAAACCTACGAAGGCGAATTGGTTTTAAATAGCCTTACCGCCAACTCTGCCGGACCGCTTAGTGCAGAAAAATTTTATTTTTCAGTAGAAAATAAAACAGTTGCAAATAAACTTAGCACCCTGGAAGGTCAGCGTGTTATTTTACATTATGAGCAAAAAAACAAACCCCTTTCATGGCGTGGCGACTCGGAGTATATTGTAGATAGTGTAAGAGTAATGCCATAAACATCAGATTGAATGCAGTAGAAATATTGCCAGTCTTTTATGCAAGTCTGGCAATTGATTTTTCCATGCGGCAATGGTTTGGGTCTTTATACTTTCAGCAGGTGATGTAATATCTACAGCAATACATAAGCGTGTTTCAGGCTTACAGGTTTCTATTATTTGTTTTATAAGTTGATTGTTTCTATAAGGTGTTTCTATAAATATTTGTGTGCAGTTTTTTTTTGCAGAACTGGTTTCCAACTCCTTAATTGCGTTTTTTCTTTCAAGATTTTCAATAGGCAAATAACCACAAAATGCAAACTGCTGTCCATTCATACCGCTTGCCATTAATGCAAGTAAAATACTGCTTGGGCCTACAAGCGGTTTAATATTTACACCCAAATTTTGTGCAGCCTGTACCAATATTTGTCCTGGGTCGGCTACACCGGGGCATCCTGCTTCGCTTATGATTCCAATATTTTTTCCATCCCTTAATATTTGTGTAAATGCCTGCCTTACCTCATCTTCAGCCTTATGTATGGTAAACCATTTGTAATCATCAATCACCATTTCCCGCCATATCATTTTTAAAAAACGACGGGCACTTCTTTCATTTTCTACAAAAAAAACATTGCATTTTTTAACAGCATCTACCACATAAGGTGGTATTGTTTCCATAGCATTTTCATAAAGAAAAGAAGGAATAAGAAATACACTTGAGGTTGATATATCTGATTGAGCGTTACTCATAATATTTATTCATTTTAGCCCCAAAAAATCTATTTGTCAAATAGTTGATTTTTCGGGCTTTGTTGCTGAATTGTGTATACTTAATGTTGCTGCAATTACAGCATAAGATGGTGCTAAAACCCAACCAATAACCGGCACCAAATGCATCAAATAAAACATAAGTCCGTTTGCTATAGCTAACCCTTTGCGGTTGCCTATAAAATATATACTCTCTGCAGCAGTCAGGTTGTGTCGTTCACAACTATAATCAAGCATAGAAAAGCCATAATAATAACATTCTATTATTAATGCAAAAAGTGGTACTGTCCAACCCAAAACCGGAATAAATGATAATAAAATTATAGCTATTGCATATACTGTTTGCCAAAGCGTATTTCTTAAAGCTATACTTATACCTCGTAGTATATCTTTCAAAAATTGCCCCATATTAAATGTATGGGTTTGTCCTAAAAGTATTGCTTCAGTTTTTTCGCTAAGCCAGGCAAATATGGGTGAGCCAATAATCAACCATAAATACTTAAATAAAGAAAAATAAAAAAGCATCAGTAGTAACCACAACATCATACCGGCTATAGTAAATAAAAACCCGGCAATACTACTTTGCAAACTAGCTACCCATTTATGAAGACCAGTTTTTATACTCAAAAATTGTATAACGTCTGTAGCGCTATTAGCAAAAAAATACATACTAATACAAAACAAAATCATATATATAATCCCGGGAACCAGAATCCATTTCCAAAGTTTATGCTGTTTAATAAACATGTGGGCCTGTCCGTAAGCCTGTACTGCTAATACTATATCTTTAAGCAAATAATTATATTTTAGGGGGCATAAAATTAGCCTGTATTATCATTCGAAGGGTAATAAATTAAAATAATAGTATTTTGAGATTAAAAAACAATGAATGATGCAGTTTTATGACACCAAAATATTTCAAGCCAGAGTAGCACCAAATAAAACTGTTTTCATTATTAAATAAAAAATATCTTATTAAAACTAAAATATTTGTAGTGCAGAAAATTGGAAAAAAATTGCCGAAGGTTTTTTATTTACATGAAGATGTAGTGCATATTGCAAAAGAGCTTTTGGGGAAAATATTAGTTACCAATTTCGACAATCAACTTACTGCAGGTCGTATAGTTGAGACAGAAGCCTATAATGGTACTTATGATAAAGCAGCACATTCATATAATAACAAAAGAACAAACAGAACAGAAGTTATGTTTAGGGAAGGTGGAGTTGCCTATATTTATCTTTGTTATGGTTTACATCACATGTTCAATGTTGTAACAAATATTAAAGACAAACCAAATGCAATATTGATAAGAGCTTTGGAACCAATAACAGGTTTAGATATTATGCTAAAACGTGCTAATAAGCAAATTGCCGGTTTTGAGTTAACCAAAGGGCCGGGAAATGTAGGCAAAGCATTAGGGTTAAATAAAATTCATTCTGGTATAGATTTACAGTCAGAGGATATATTTATTGTAGATGATGGATTTAAATATAACAAAAATGAAATTGCAACTACTACAAGAATAGGTGTGGAATATGCAAAAGAAGATGCACTCCTTCCTTACAGATTTCTGGTATCAGAAAGTATGTATGTAAGTGGTAAAAAACTTAATAACGTTTAAATAAAATACCCTTTAATACGAATCTGTTTTTAAAATAAACAATAAGATGGTGGTTATAGATGTTATATTAAAATGCATTGTATGCCTTTATTAAGAACCCGAAAAAAAATCACAACAACCTCTTCATGTAATTGCTTAACTTAGCAACACGATTCCTAATATTTTACTCAAGAGGTTACTAACTACACAAAACAATTAAAACATAAACTATAATAAAAATCTACTCAAATGAGAAGAATCATTTTTGTTTCTGATACTACCAATATACGTGTAGTGGGTATTACAATAAGACACCTAAAAACACCCTTACTTTTTTCGCTATTATTTTTTTGCACCCAAAGAAATTTATCGGCGCAGAATATTTTTAGCGGAGAACGTGTTCAGGTAACAGGTTCTTTTAATAGTTACAGGACCCAACCCTATGGAACAGATTCCAGAACAACAACTTATAGAAGGGTTTCTATTACTTCGGGAACACCTACAGACGGAAGGGGACAATGGGCAACTACCATGAATATTCAAAGTACAGGTGGAGATCTTGATGCAGTACCAACCAATATGACTGGCGGAAACGGAAACGGCTTTTTGTTTGTAAGTGGTCCATCTTCCAATAGATTCCAGAATAAATGGGCTTTTTCTAATAACGGTCAGGCAACATTAAATGAAATCAATGGCAATAGTGCATATAATTCTGGTGTTGATATGGGGCTGAATTTGTCAACACCGGGTTATTATAGTTTTGTATTTAACGATTGCGGATATACTTTAAACAATTCAAGATTTTATGTTGGTTATACTGCTGCTATGCCTGTAACTGTAACAAAAACAGGACAATCTTTTGTGGGCGATTTGGCTACCATTCAGATAACTACAAGTGCCGCACCATCACCCGGCGAAAATATTTATGTCAGATATAGAATTGCAAACAATGATTTTACTTTAGGCACAACTATATTACAAGCTACCGGTAGTGGTACTACATGGTCTGTAGATATTCCTTCAGTTACCTGCACTACCACCATTTATTATTATGTATTTAGCAGTACCCGCAGCCTGGTTGATATGAATAATAACAATGAAATGGATCGTACTCTTGCTGCTTTAAGATACGATGATAATGGTGGGGCAAATTATACCTTAAAACAACCACCTGCAACATCCTCCACTACCGTAAGTTCCTGCACCCCTTATACATGGAATGGGGTAACTTATAGAAACTCGGGCACTTATACTTTTAATACTAATACTGCATTTGGATGCGATTCTGTAGCTACACTTAACCTAACTGTCTTTGCAAATATCAGTTCAACATTCACAAAATCTGATGCAGCCTGCAATGGTTTACCTACCGGGTCTATAACTATAACACCAACTGCAGGCACACCGCCCTATTCATACCGCATTGGTACTACAGGAAGTTTTGTTACTTCTAATACATTTAGTGGCTTAAGGGCAGGTGACTATAGGATTTCTATAAGAGATGCTAATGGCTGTGATGGTATATCTGCACAGATAACCATATCCCAACAAAATACTATTACCGGCAATTTTAATAAAACAGATATTTCCTGTTATGGTGGAACCAATGGTAGAATCACAGTTACCCCTACAGGCGGCACAGCTCCTTTTACCTTCAGAAATGGAACATCAGGATCTTTTGTATCCGGCAATACATTCACAGGGCTTGCAGCAGGTGTTTACAGGGTTTACTTGCAGGATGCAAATGGATGTAGTATAAATTCAAGTGTCACATTGCAACAACCTGCACAGGTTAATGGTACTACTACATCTACCAGTACAAAATGTTTTGGATCTAAGGATGGTAGTATTACAGTATCCCCTACAACGGGTGTTTCATCATTTACTTACCGTATAAGTACTTCATCTATTTATGTAAGTAATAATACTTTTACAGGTCTAAAGACAGGGCAGCACATTATTTATATTAAAGATGCCAATAATTGTGAAAATTATGTTGTAGGAAATGTAGTACAACCCGCACCTATTTCTGCTACTGCTACAAAAACAGATGCATCGTGCCCAACTGCTGCCAACGGTTCTATAACAGTAAATGCAGCAGGTGGTATAGGACCATATATGTACAGATTAGGTTCTACAGGTACATTTGTAAGCAACAATTCTTTTAATAATCTTAAACCCGGGTCTTACCGTGTGTTTATAAAAGATGCCAACAATTGTTCGGGATATTCAATTGCAGTTCCTGTAGGTTCCCTTTCACCTACATGTAACGGTGCAAAATCAGAAAAAAATGAAATCCTAACATCTCTTATATCAACGTTAGAAACTTATCTAACACCTAACCCAACCGTTGGTTCTTTTACACTTACGGTAAAAAGTAATGTTTTACAACCAATAATTGTACAGGTAATAGATGTAAATGGAAGAAGTCTTAATACAATAAAGGGTGTTGCAAATCATACATTCAGATTTGGACAAAATCTGGTAACAGGTACTTACCTGATAAAAGTGCAGCAAGGCGATAATGTGAAAATGCTAAAAGGAATTAAGATAAAATAGGACTTCTCATTTTAGCTCTAAGTAAAATAGACAGCCGCTACAATCAATTTTGTGGCGGCTGTTTTATTAATGCTTCTTCTTCAAAATAACAAAACCTCAAATCGCAAAAAACAAGATTTCATAACGAAAATTTAAAACAAGAAATGGTGCATATTTCATTTAATACCAAATGGAATTATAATGCAGACCAAAATTGATCTAAAAAAATATAACTGTATGAGCAAATACTGATAATGTTTTTCTTCGGAAGACTTTTTGTAAGGTTACCTGCAAATATTTCTAGTTCGTTAAGCGTTTTAAAAAACTGATTTGTAAACATTCTTTTATACTGTTGCCAAATTTTTTCAGCTGGATTTAATTCTGGACTATAAGGGGGTAAGAAAATAAGTATAATATTACTAGGTATTACTA